>JAHLLJ010000061.1 GCA_020444205.1 Deltaproteobacteria bacterium
AGGCCCCCTTCTACGTGCTCATCGGCGCGCGCATGCCCGCGGTGCTGGTGGAGGTCGGCTTCATCACCAACCCCAAGGAGCACCGTTTGCTCAGCCGCAACTCCTACCGCAACGCGGTAGCCCAAGGCATCGCCGAGGGCATTGCCGATTATGTCAAACAGCTCAAGCGCTCCGAAGGCTAGCAGGCACACCCAAATGAAAACGCCGCCCCGATATCCGGAGCGGCGTTGCGATAGGTTTTAATCTCAATCTACTGAGAGCGCCAGAGCAGATATCCCTGCACAAACTCCTCCAGATCGCCGTCCAACACCGCGTCCACGTTGCCCATCTCCACCCCGGTGCGGTGGTCTTTGACCAGGCGGTAAGGGGCCAGTACATAGGAGCGGATTTGGCTGCCCCAGGCTATGTCCTGCTGGCTGTCGTAGGCTTCCTGTTTTTCAGCCTGGCGCTTGGCCAACTCCAACTCGTAGAGCCTGGCCTTGAGCACCTTCATGGCCATATCGCGGTTGCGGTGCTGGCTTTTCTCGTTCTGGCACTGCACCACCGTGCCGGTGGGCAGGTGGGTGATGCGCACCGCCGAGGAGGTCTTGTTCACGTGCTGACCGCCCGCCCCAGAGGCGCGGTAGGTATCTATACGAAGGTCGTTCTCGTTGATCTCTATCTCGATGTCCTCGTCCACCTGGGGAGAGACCGACACCGAGGCAAAGGCGGTGTGGCGGCGGTGGGATGCGTCAAAGGGACTGATGCGCACCAGGCGGTGAATGCCCGCCTCGCCCTTCATCAGGCCATAGGCCTGGGGGCCGTTGACCTCCAAGGTGGCGCTTTTTATACCCGCCTCGTCGCCATCCTGCAGGTCCAGCATCTTTACCTCAAAACCCTGGCGCTCGGCAAAACGGCTGTAAAGCCGAAGCAGCATCTCGGCCCAGTCTTGGGCATCGGTGCCTCCGGCTCCGGAGTTGATGGCCAGGATGGCCGAGCGGTGATCGTCGGGCTCACCCAGCAGGCGCTTGGCCTCCAGACGGGCCACGCCGCGCTCCAATGCCTCCAGGCCGGCGGCGGCTTCCTTGGCCGCTTCCTTGTCCTGCTCCTCTTGGCTCAGCTCCAGCATTACCTCCGCGTCCTCGGCCTGGCTGGTCAGGGACTCCAAGGCCTCCAGGCTTTCGGTGAGTCCGGAGCGTTCCTGCATTACCTCCTTGGCCGCGTCCTGATCATCCCAAAAGCCGTCCTTGGCCATGAGCTTGTCCAGCTCGGCCAGGCGGGCCTTTTTGGCCGCAGGGTCAAAGATACTCCCGGAGCAGGTTCAGGCGGGTGTTTAGCTCATCCAGCTTTTCTTTGATTTCCTCGTACATTTCTATACCTCTCGTTTGCGCTCTTGCCAGAGAACCCAGAGTATAAACAACACCGTGAGTCCCAGGGCTCCCGGCCCGGCGATCTCGCCGTAGCGCAGGTAAAAAGTATCTTCATTCATCAGCGGTAGATTGGCGCTGACCACCGCGGGCCTGAACAAGACCGTGGGTTTGATTACCTTGCCGCTGGGCAGCACAAAACCCGAAACCCCGGTATTGGCCGCGCGGGCGCAGGCCAGACGGTTCTCCACCGCCCGGAAACGCAAATGGGCCATATGCTGATAAGGGGCGCTGGTACGCCCAAACCAGGCGTCGTTGGTCTGGTTCACCAGCAACCTCGCCCCGGACAGGCGCATGTCCCTGGCCAGCTCGGGGAATATGGATTCATAACAAATCAGAGGCCCCAGCGCCAGCGAACCCATGCGCACGACCTTGCCTGGCTGCCCCACCGCGAAGTCCACGCCTATCTGAGCTACAGCTCGCACGAAGAACAGGATTTGGCTCCAAGGCACGTATTCGCCAAAAGGCACCAGGTGCACCTTGTCGTAATATCCCGCGGCCAGGCCGTCCGGCCCCACCAGCCAGGAGCGGTTGCTCACCTTGTACTTGTCACCCACCTCCACCGCGCCCAGGGAGCCCAGCATAATGTAGGCGTCCAGCTCCTTGGCCAGGTTGAGCACCGGCAGGCTTTCGCGGGCATCGCGCATAAAATAAAACGGCGCGGCCGACTCAGGCCAAACCACCAGCCAAGGCCGCTTGGTCATTGTCTGGGCCAGGCGTTTGGTGGCCTTTACGTGGCGCTCCACCACCACCGGGCGCAGGGATTTTTGCCACAGCATGGGCAGGGAAACGTCGCCCTGTACTACGCTCACCGGCAACTTGGGCGCGGCCTTGGCGGCAGCCTGCACTTGCTCCAAGCGCCCGCTTCCCCACACCCAGCCGCCCGCCACCAAGGCCAGGCCCAAAACCAGGGCCGCCCCGCGCCGCCAAACAGGGGCGCTGCCCCAGGGAAGGCGCACCGCTTCCGCAATGAGGGCGTTGACCAGCACCACCAGCAAAGACAGGCCGGTGGTGCTCCACAGCTCGGCGCTCTGCATCAGTGGCAGGCTTCCGTCCAAGCCCATGGACAGGGGAAGCCAAGGCACGCCGGTAAAGGCCCAGTTGCGAATCCACTCCAGCCCGGCCCAGGCCACCGGAGCCACGAGCAAGGGGCTTATTCCTCCCCGGTTGGCGAAGCTGACAATGCAGCAAAAAACTCCCAGATACGACCCCAGGTAAAAAGCGAAAAAGAAAAGGGCCAGCCCGGCCAGCACCCAGTTCAGGCCGCCGTAAACGGTCATTACCACCAGGATCCAATACATGAGCCCAGTGAACATGGTCAGGCCGCCCAACCAGCCGGCGATCAAGGCGCGGCGGGGGGACAGGCGCTGGGCCATGAGGATGAAGGGGGCCACGGCCACCAGGCACAGAGGCCACCAATCCACGGGCGGGAAGGCGGCGGCCAACACGCCCCCCGCCAAAACGGCCGTGAGGGCGGCGCCCCAGCTAGGGCGCCAACGGGCGAGAAAGGCCACTTAGATTCAGTCTCCGTTGTTGGGCGCAGATTGATTGGGGGTGTAATGGACCTGGACTTGGGTCACGCGGCGTTCGTCGGCGCCCACCACCACCATGCGCAGGGAGCCGTAAGCCACCTCTTCCTGTGTGCGGGGGACCCGGCCCAGCAGGGTAGTGATGAAGCCGCCCACTGTCTCAAAGCGCCCCTCGGGCAACTCTTCGGGCAGTTCGGTATCTAAATGCTCAGCCAGCTTCTCGACCTCCAAGCGGGCGTCGACCAGAAGCGACCCGTCGGCCTGCTCCATGATCTGGGGCTCCTCTTGGTCGTATTCGTCGATGATTTCGCCGACGATCTCTTCCAACACATCCTCGATGGTCACGATGCCGGCGGTGCCGCCGTACTCGTCCACCACGATGGCCAGGTGCACCCGTTTGCGCTTGAAGTCGCTAAAGAGTTGATCAACAGGCTTGGACTCGGGAACGAAAAAAGGAGACCTGCACATCTTGGCCAGGTCGATCTCCCGGCCGGTTTTGCCCCAATGGGGCAGAAGGTCCTTGGCGTGCACCACCCCGATGATGTGGTCCAGGTCCTCATCGGTGATGGGTAGTCGGGAGTGGCCCGACTCCACTATCACTTGCACCACCTCTTCCAGGCTGGCGGTGGTGGGTACGGTGGCCATTTCAGTGCGGGGCACCATGATCTGCCCGGTGGTGGTCTCGTCCAGGTCGAGCACCGCCTCGATCATGCGTCCTTCATGGGCGGAAAGCAGGCCTTTGGCCTCGCCTTCGTCCACCAAGCCATGAATTTCACGCTCCAATTCCTCGGAGGTGTTGGCAGGGGTAACGCCCAGGGCTAGCTTTAGTCGTTGGAGAAAGCCTCGTCGCGGCTCGGGTTCCACCTTTTATCCATCCAGACAAAGATGCCGTAGTGATCCACTGCGGACCGTCGTAAATTTAGCGCATAAAACCCTGTGGGGTCAAAATTTTTTCTACCCTGCCAACAAGCCGTGGGCAGCTTCGGGTATAAGCCCAATCTCCCGTCCACGGGCCAAGAGCTCCTTAACCGCGGCCAAACCCTCTTGCCCCAGATCGCGGCTGAAGTCATTAACATACAGCCCTATGTGCTCGGCCACCACCTGTGGCTGCATCTCCTGGGCGTGGGCCAACACGAACTCCTGGGAAGCGGCGGGTTGGGCCTGGGCGTGGGCCACGCTGGCAGCCAGGATCTCCTGCAGCTCACGGGCGGCAGGGGCACCAATATCCCGGCGTGCGGCAATGCAGCCCAATGGTATGGGCAAGCCGCTTTGGCTCTCCCACCAAGCACCCAGATCCACCAAAGCCTGAAGGCCATAACCCTCATAGGTAAAGCGGCCTTCGTGGATGATCAGCCCGGCCTCGAACTCCCCCCCGGCCACGGCGGACATGATCTGATCAAAGACCAGAGCCCGAGCCTTGGGCTCGCGGCCCAGATAAAGGCTGAGCAGCAGGAAGGCGGTGGTGTTAAAGCCCGGTACGGCCACTTCCACTGAAGCCAGGCGCTCCAAATCAAAACCAGGACGGCACACGATGAGCGGGCCGCAGCCCCGGCCCAAGGCAGCCCCGGAAGTGAGCAAGCCATAGCGATCCAGGCATCGCCCCAGGGCGGGAAAGCTGAGCTTGGTCATCTCCAGCTCACCGACCAGGGCCAAGCGGTTCAACTCCTCCACGTCGGCCATATGAGGACTAAGCTGCCAGCCGTGGGTATCCACCAGGCCGTGCAGGGCCGCGTAAAAGGCAAAGGTGTCATTGGGGCACGGAGAAAGCCCAAAACGGATTTCGCGGCCTGTCACCAGCTATCCCCCAAGGCCAGCAAAGCCCGTTGAGCCGCCTCGGCCCCAGTGGCCAGGTCCAGCTCACGCAGCCCGGCGGGGTTGCTCACTCCCCGGATGGCCGCGAAAGGCTTGGCATACCAGCGGGCCACCTGGCCCACGGCCGCACCTTCCATCTCTTCCATGATCGCGCCCCAGCGCCGGGCCATGGCCTGGGCCGTGGGCGAATCACCGCTGATGCGCCCCACTGTGGCAAAGGGGCCCTCGGCAATACCGGGGTTGGCCCGCCTGATGAGCTCGTTCAGGCCTGGGTCGCAGGGAATGCGATTGTACAGCGGACGGCCGGAGCTGCGCCCGGCCAGGGCGATATCCACCTCGTCCAGACCCGCCAGCCGTTGGGCACTCTGTACTCCCATGTCGGCCAGCACCACCTCGGTGGCCAGGGCGGCCTTGCCCAGGCTCAGGCCGCTGCCCTCACAAGCCCCGGCGCAGCCCAGGTTGATCACCGCGTCGATTTCAGGTTCGGCCGTCAGGGCGGCGGTGGTGGCCTGGGCCGCGTTCACCGCCCCTATGCCGGTGAGCAGCAAGATCACCTCATGCCCGACCAGCGTGCCCCGCCAGCAGGGCCGCCGTCCGATCTCGTCGCTTAGCTCCAAACGCGTGGTTAGCATTCGGGCCTCTGGGTACATGGCTACGGTCAACAGCCAAAGGCTCATCGTTAGGCCCCCAATCCCCGCCGCAGAGTGTCCACCATCTTGGAAGCCATAAGGGCCGCCTGTTTAGAGTTGGCATCCTTGAGCCCCAAGCCGGTGTCCATGTGCTCCATCACCGAAGCGATCAAAAAGCGCTCCAAGGTGGCGTCCACCACCAAAGCAGCCATTTCCAGGTCCAGGTCAGGCCGAAGCTGGCCGTCGGCTACCCCATCAGTAAGCAGGTCCATTATATAATCATGACTGAACAGGCGGATGGAGGCCAGCAGGCGGCCCCGGAAAGGCACGTCACCCTCGAACATCACCCGCAAGTAGAACTGGAACAATCTGGGATTGGCCGAGATCATGTCCAGGCCCGCCAGCAGGCTGGTCTCCAGCCGGGTGAAAACGTCCTGGCCCCTGGTGTCTTCGCGCACCTTGCGCAGGTGGTTCTTCACCCGCTCCACGGCGAAATCGAAAACTTGGGAGAACAAGCCGGGCTTGTCGCGGAAATATTTGAAGATGCTGCCCTTGGCGATTCCCAGGCGGTTTACCAGCCGGTTGAGCGAGGCCCGGGCATAGCCCTTGGCCGCGAACTCGCTCAGGGCTTCGTCGAGAATGCGGTCCTGTTTGTCGGAAGGCAGGTTGTTGAAAGTGCTGGAGGGCGGCATGGCCTGTCCCCTAATTGGAATCGGCCAGCAAGGAGTCCAACACCGCGTTGATAAATCCCGGAGAGTCCTCGGCCCCGTAGCGTTTGGCCAGCTCCACCGCCTCGTTGATGGCCACCTTGGGCGGCACCGAGCCGTCACTGAAGCGCATCTCGTAACAGGCCAGGCGCAGGATGTTGCGGTCCACCCGCGACATACGCTCCACCCGCCAGCGTCGGCTAACCTCGGCCAGGGTCTGGTCTATCTCACCGGCGTTGTCGGCAATGCCGTTTACCAGCTCCTGGGCATAGACCCACAACCGCTCGGGTGCGGCAAAATTGTCCGCGAAGCTGGCCAAGGCCTCCTGTGCGGTGGCGTCGCCGTGCTCCATTTGATAGAGCACCTTGAGGGCCAGCTCTCGGCTTTTACGGCGTTCGCCCAATTTAGCCAAGGCCTAAAGATTCTTGAACAGGTCGACCATTTCCATGGCGGCCATGGCGGCGTCAGCCCCCTTGTTCCCGGCCTTGGTGCCGGCCCGCTCGATGGCCTGCTCAATGCTGTCGGTGGTGAGCACCCCGAAGATCACCGGCACTCCGGTTTCCAGACCGGCCAAGGCCACGCCCTTGGACACCTCGGCGGCCACGTAGTCGAAGTGGGCCGTGGCTCCGCGGATCACCGCACCAAGGGTTATCACTGCGTCGTAGTTGCCGCTGGCGGCCAGCTTGCGGGCCACCAGGGGAATCTCAAAGGAGCCGGGCACCCACACCACGGTGAGGTTCTGGTCCGCCGCACCGTGGCGCTTGAGCGTATCCAGGGCGCCTTCCAATAGCTTGGAGGTGATGAAATCGTTGAAACGGCCGGCCACCAGGGCCACCCGGATACCTTTGGCGTTAAGAGTTCCCTCGATTACCTTGGCCATATCACCCCCTATCGGCCGCTTTGGCGGCCTGGCTAAGCAGATGCCCCATTTTGGTGCACTTGGTGCGCAGGTAGGCTTCGTTGTCGGCGCAGGGAGGAATCTCAAGAGGCACCCTCTCCACCACCGAAAGGCCGTAGCCTTCCAGGCCCACCATCTTCTTGGGGTTGTTGGTCATAAGGCGCATCTGGCGGACCCCCAGGTCTGCCAGTATCTGAGCGCCGATGCCATAGTCGCGCAGGTCCGCCGGGAAGCCCAACCTCTCGTTGGCCTCCACGGTATCGGCCCCCTGGTCCTGTAATTCGTAAGCCCTGAGCTTGTTTACCAGGCCGATGCCCCGGCCCTCCTGGCTCATATAAAGCAAGACACCCGAGCCCTCGGATTCGATTTTCTTGAGGGCCTCGGCAAGCTGGTCTCCGCAGTCGCAGCGGCGCGAATGGAAAACATCTCCGGTGAGGCACTGGGAGTGCACCCTGACCAGCACCGGCTTTTCCGGATCCATATCGCCCTTTACCAGGGCTACGTGCTCCAGGTCGTCCACGTCGTTGGTGTAGCCCACGGCGGTGAACTCGCCGAAATCGGTGGGCAGGTGCACCTCGGCCTTGCGGTGCACGAAAGACTCATTACGCATGCGATAAGAGACCAGGTCGGCAACGGTGACGATCTTGAGTCCATGCTCGGCCGCAAACACCTCCAAGTCGGGCATGCGGGCCATGGTGCCGTCGTCTTTCATGATCTCGCAGATCACCCCTGCCGGGGTGAGGCCGGAAAGCCGGGCCAGGTCCACCGATCCCTCAGTCTGGCCGGTGCGCACCAGCACCCCGCCCCGGCGGGCCCTCAGGGGAAACACGTGACCTGGGCTCACCAGATCGGAGGGGCCTGATTCAGGGTCCACCGCGGTGCGGATGGTATGGGAGCGGTCGTGGGCGCTGATGCCGGTGGTCACTCCCTTGGTCGCTTCGATAGACACGGTGAAGGCGGTTTCAAAGGGAGACTTGTTGTCGCGCACCATGGGCGTAAGGCCCAAGCGGTCCACGTGATCCGGAATAAGGCTGAGGCAAATGAGGCCCCGGCCATGGGTAGCCATGAAGTTGATGGCCTCGGGGGTTACCATCTCGGCGGCCATGGTGAGGTCGCCTTCGTTCTCACGGTCCTCGTCATCCACCAGGATGACCATTTTACCGTTGCGAATATCCTCGATGGCCTCTGCTATGCTGGCCACGGGCATGATGTTTTCTCTCCGGCCGCCGCCTTGTCCAAAGGGGCCAAGCTCCGGCGGCGGCGCAGGCTGGGCCCTATAGGTATAGCTCGAACTTTTGTTCGGTTATGTGATTGCCCCACTGGTCCACCACGTGCTCTTCGGCCAAGGTGAAACCAGCTTGTTCATACAGGCGCCTGGCCGCGTCCAGCCCGGCAAAGGTCCACAAGAAAACCTTGCGGTGCCCTGCCTGGCGGGCAAAATCCAGGCTACGGCTTAGAAGCTTACGCCCCAGCCCCTGGCCGTGCCAGACCGGGTTTACAATAAACCAGCGAAGCCGGGCGCCCTCCTCAAAGCCGCTGTCCAGGGCCACACAGCCGGCCATGCCGTCCTCGCCGCGGGCGGCCAGGAATAAATCGCGGGCCGGATCGGCCCGCTCCAGAAATTCGGCCAACTCACGGCCCACTTGGGCCTCGAAAGAAAGATCAAAGCACCAGTGCTGGGCGTAGTAGGTAGCGTGCAACCCGGTGACTTCGCCGATAGCGCCTGGGTAATACCCTACAAATTTCGCCCCGTGCATTGCGTGCCTTCCCCAGCGGTCCCAATCCTCTACCAGCCCATGCGCTTCAGGTCCGATGCGCTGAGGCCCTTGGGGGGGCCGGGTTCATTCTCATCGCGATTAAGCAGCCTTGCCACATACTTGCCGATGAGGTCGGTCTCAATATTAACAGAATCACCTTGCTTGGCAAGATGAAGGGTGGTGGCGTCCATGGTGTGGGGAATGATGTTGAGCCCAAAGCTTTCCGGCCCCACCGAGTTTACAGTGAGGCTGATGCCGTTAAGGGCCACCGAGCCCTTTTCCACCACATAACGCAGGTGCTCGGCCGGGATACCCACCTCGATGCGGGTGGAGCCGCCCACCTGTTCCAGCTTGAGCAAATGGCCCACGCAGTCTACATGCCCGGATACCAAGTGCCCACCCAAGCGGTCACCCAACTGCATGGCCCGCTCCAGGTTCACCACCTCGCCGGGACGCAGGCGCCCTAAGGTGGTGCGCGACAGAGTCTCGGCCGATGCGTCCACTGTAAAACCATCGCTGGTGATGCGCGTCACCGTAAGGCAGGCTCCGTTTACCGCTATGGACTCGCCCAGCACCGTCTCGCTTGCGGACCAGGGTGCGCTGATGCTCAGCACGTTGTCCGGGCCTTGGGGGGTTATGCGCCCCACCCTGCCCAGGCCTTCCACCAATCCGGTGAACATAGCTCTCTATCCTTTAAGCAGGCCGGCTCGCCTTAGTCCTTGCGGGGTTGCCACACGCCGAACACCGCGCCCTGGGGATCGTGCAACACCGCGAACCAGCCCATGCCCGGAATTGAAGTCTTGTGCTTGAGAATACGGCCGCCCAAACGCTCGACCTTGTCGCAGGTCGAGGAGAGGTCCTTAACCTCGACAAAAGGCGTCCAGGCGGTGGGAGTACGGGAGCTGGTTTTGCCCATCATTCCGCCCTCAGCGTCGCCGCCGGTCTTGACGAAATAATAGGGAATGGACGAGTCCTCAAAGGACTCCATCTTCCAGTTGAATATTTCGCTGTAAAAATCCTTGGCCTGGTCCAGGTCGTCGGTGGTCAGTTCCACCCAGCGGAAGGGATTGCCCATTTTAATGCTCCTTGCTTAAATTTCCGTTTGTCTATGACGAACCTAAGGTCTTTGACCACAGCATAACATCATCACCAAAACGCCGCACTATGGGGCGGCTCAATTCCCAGGCCTCGTCCATGCGCTCCAGGCCCGGCCCGCCCACCATGGAAGGGGCTGTGGACCCGCCAACCAATTTGGGGGCGTAAAAATACATCACTTCGTTCACCAGCCCGGCCCTGAGCAGGGACCAGGCCAAGCCCGCCCCGCCCTCGGCCAACAGGCTGGTCACACCCCGCGCGCCCAGCTCGTCCATGAGCGCGGCCAGGTTTACCCGGCCCTGATCGTCCGCGGGCAGGCGCAGCACCTGGGCCCCGGACTCGCTCAGCTGCTTGGCCTGCTCCCCGGGAGCATCTTGCGGGCAGGCCACCAGGCATCCCGGCCCTTGGGCCGGATCCAGCACCTTGGCCGTAGGGGGCAGGCGCAGCTTGCTGTCCACCACCACCCTGAGGGGGTTGGGCTTGCCCGTCAAACGGCAGGTGAGCTGTGGATCGTCGGTCAGCGCAGTGCCCGCGCCCACCATGATGGCGTCCACCCAGCCCCGTACCCTGTGCACAAAACGGCGGCTGGCTTCTCCGGTTACCCAACGGCTATGTCCCGTGGCGCTGGCGGTCTTGCCGTCCATGGTGGCCGCGGTTTTCAAAATCACGTGGGGACGCCCGGTGGTGACGTGGGTAATAAAAAAACGATGCTCCCACTCGCAGGCCTGCCGCAATACGCCGGGGGTGACCTCCAAGCCCTGTTCAGCTAGGAAATTCCCTCCCCCGCCGGCCACCCTCGGGTTGGGGTCGGATGCGCCGAAGACCACCCGGCTTATGCCCGCTTGTAACACCGCCTTGGTGCAGGGAGGCGTACGCCCGGCGTGGTGGCAGGGCTCCAGGGTCACGTAGATGGTGGCGCTTTTGGCCAGCGGCCCGGCATGCCGCAGGGCGTGCACCTCACCATGGGGCTCACCGGCCTTGGCGTGCCAGCCCAGGCCCACTATCTTGCCGCCGTTGACCACCACCGCGCCCACCGCCGGGTTGGGCGAGCTGGTCCCCAAGCCTCGGCGGGTCAGGGCCAAGGCCCGGCGCATAAAATGATCGTCTTGGGGCTCCTGGGGAGTAATAGGCATGAGACGGCCGGTTAGTTTTCCTCGCGCTGGGCCACCAACTTTTTGACCTCGCGCATCAGCTCGTCCACGTCGCGGAACTCGCGGTACACGCTGGCGAAGCGCACATAGGCCACGTCGTCCAGCTCCTTAAGCAGATTCATCACCGCCTCGCCCAGCTCGCGCACCGGAATCTCGCGCAAGTTGCGCTCCTGAAAGCTGGTCTCCAGATTGTCCAGGAAAAGGTCTACCTTTTCGATGGATACGGGTCTCTTGTGCAGGGCCTTGAGCACCCCGGCCTTGAGCTTGGCCCGGTCGAACACCTCACGGCTGCCATCCTTCTTGACCACGTAGGTTTCCATCTCCTCCACCCGCTCGTAGGTGGTGAAGCGCTGGTCGCAGTCCAGGCATTGGCGGCGGCGGCGGATGACCGAGGCATCTTTGCTTACCCTGGAATCCACCACTTTGTTGTCCAGCTTGCCGCAGAACGGGCACCTCATGAGCTTCCTCCCTGTTTCCGGCCGGGCTCCCCATATTCCCCTTCCAGGGCGATGGGCGCAACCAAACCCATGCGGGCGGCTTGGTTCTCCTGTTCAATCCAGTCCTGAGGGTCCAAGGCGGTGATCTCGGCATCCCGGGGATGCACCACCACCTTCTCAATTCCCGCGTTGATTATAACCCGGCGGCAAAGCAGGCAAGGTTCGGGATGCTCGGTGGGCAGGCCGTCGGCCACCTCCACACCGGCCAGGTACAATGTGGCTCCCAGGGTTTGGGAGCGCGAGGCATGGATCACCGCGTTCATCTCGGCGTGAACCGAGCGGCACAACTCGTAGCGCTGACCCGAGGGGATGTTCAGCTCCTGGCGCAGGCAACGGCCCAGATCCACGCAGTTGGCCACGCCCCGGGGAGCCCCGGCGTAACCGGTGGATACGATCTGGTCGTCCTTGACGATCACCGCGCCGTACTTACGCCGCAGGCAGGTGCCCCGGCGGCTCACCTCGCGGGCGATCTCCAGGTAGTAGGCGTCTTTGCTAGGTCTGGCTTTCAACTAAAGCGGCCTCCGAGGGCAAAGCGCTTCAGCCCCGGCAGTCACCGCCGTCCCGTCCACCATAACCTAGGGTTGGTAGGTCTTGAACAGCACGCTGGCGTTGGTACCGCCGAAGCCGAAGGAGTTGCTGAGTACCGTATTCACCTTCCCTTCCCTGGCCTGGTTGGGTACATAGTCCAGGTCGCACTCAGGGTCGGGATTCTCGTAGTTTGTAGTGGGCGGCATTATCTGATCGCGCAGGGAAAGAACGCTGATAACCGCCTCCACCCCACCGGTGGCACCCAGCATGTGCCCCAGCATGCTCTTGGTGCTGCTGACCGCCACCTTATAGGCGTGATCGCCAAAGAGCTTCTTGATGGCCTTGGTCTCGGTGGCGTCGTTCAAGTCGGTGGAGGTACCGTGGGCGTTTATATAGTCAACGTCCTCGGGGTTCACCCCGGCATCGTCCAAGGCCATCTTCATGCAACGTACAAAGCCCATGGCGCTGGGATCGGGCGCGGTCATGTGGTAGGCGTCGGCGCTGAGCCCATAGCCCACCAGCTCGGCCAGGATGTTGGCCCCACGCGCCTTGGCGTGCTCCAGATCCTCCAGCACCAGCACGCCCGAGCCTTCGGACATGATGAAGCCGTCACGCTCGGCATCAAAGGGACGGCTGGCCCTGGTGGGCTCGTCGTTGCGGGTGCTCAGGGCCCGGGCGGCCCCAAAACCGGCCAGAGTGGTGGCGGTGCACACCACCTCCGCCCCGCCGCATACCATGATATCAGCCACACCGCGCTGGATGTTCTTCATGGCCTCGCCCACCGCGTGGGTTCCGGCGGCGCATGCGGTGCACACGCAAGTGTTGGGGCCCTTGAGATTGTGGATCATGGAGACTTCGCCCGGAGCCATGTTGCCGATGAGCTTGGGGATAAAGAAGGGGCTCACCCGGTTGAAACCCTTGTGCTCGGTCATGCGGATGGTTTCTTCCAGGGTGATCAGGCCACCCAGCCCCACCCCCAAGATACAACCCGCACGGGGAGAGGTTTCTTCGTCCAGGGGATCACTGAGCCCGGACATCTCCCAGGCCATTTGCGCGGCGCCGATGGCAAAGTGGATGAAGGGATCCAGGCGGCGTATCTGCTTTTTGGGAACCCACTGTTCCGGGTCGAAGTCATGGACCTCTCCGGCTATCTGGGTCTTAAAAGAAGACACGTCAAACCTGGTGATGGGACCAATGCCGCTTTTGCCGGCCTTGAGCCCTTCCCAGCTCTTTTCCACGCCGGTGCCCAAAGGGGTCACCAGCCCCATTCCAGTTACCACCACCCTACGCTGCACGGCCACTCCTTAAGCACCCCAGACAAACCGATTAACCGCGCGTGGGCCGCTATGGGCCGGCGCGGCTAACACTACGCCGGCGGGCGCTATTGCTTAAGCTGCTCGATGTAGTTCCAGGCGTCTTGGACGGTCTTGATCTTCTCGGCGTCCTCGTCGGCGATGGATACGTCGAAGGCCTCTTCCATGGCCATGATCATTTCCACCAGGTCCAGGGAATCGGCGCCCAGGTCATCGACGAAGGAAGCCTCGGGCACTACGTCCTCGGCGGCCACGGAAAGCTGTTCGCAGATGATTTCTTTGACTTTTGCCTTGATGTCGTCCATGGAAATTACTCTCCCAAATTTACCCGGACCCAGAGGTCCGCCTTGACATATTCGCTCTGCTTAGCGCAAGCGGCATTGTCTAATTATAAAATCCACCCTTATGGCGGTAATTACATATACAGCCCACCGTTGATGGACAGCACCTGCCCGGTGAGATAGCGGGCTTCGTCAGAACACAGGAAGGCCACCACGTCGGCCACGTCCTCGGGCTGTCCGGCCCGGCGCATGGGAATCATGCTCTTCATGGCCTCGGCGACCTTTTCCGGGATCGTCTTGGTCATTTCGGTGTCAATAAAACCGGGGGCCACGGCGTTGACTCTGACTCCCCTGGGGGCCAACTCCTTGGCCGCGGTCTTGGTCAGGGCGATAAGCCCGCCCTTGGAAGCGGAGTAGTTGGCCTGTCCGGGGTTGCCGATCTGCCCGGCTATGCTGGCCAAGCCCACGATGGAGCCGGAACGCTGTTTCATCATCAGCTTGGCCGCCGCCTGCAGGCAGTAGAAGGCACCCACCAGGTTCACCTGGATGACCTTATTGAACTGCTCGGCGCTCATGCGCACCAACAGGCCGTCCATGGTGATACCGGCGTTGTTGATCAGGTTGTCCAGGCGGCCCTGGGCCTCATAGGCCTCGTTTACCCAGGCGTTGACCGCCTCCTGGTCGCAGATATCGAACTTCTTACCAAAGGCCTGCACCCCGGCCTGCCTGAGCAGGTCGATGGTCTCCTCGGCCGCTGAGTTGTCGGGATCGAAGTGGTTGAAGTAGACCACATCGCCCTCTTTGGCCAAAGCCAAAGCTATGGAGCGGCCGATGCCGCGCGAACCGCCGGTGATCAAATGAACTTTTTTCTGCTCAGCCAACCTAACACCTTTCGAGGGCCAAAGCCCCTGTCTAGCTGTTTTTGGGCAAACCGGGACCTAACCCTGGCCGCGCAACTGTTTCAGGTGGGCCAACATGGCCGGGGCCACCTTGAACAAGTCCCCTACTATACCATAATGAGCCACATCGAAAATGGGTGCGTTGGGGTCGTTGTTGACCGCCACAATGGTGTCCGAGCCTTGCATGCCCACCAAATGCTGCACCGCTCCGCTCACTCCCAGGGCCACGTATAGCTTGGGGGCCACGGTGCGCCCGGTCTGGCCAACCTGATGGGCGTGGCCGATCCACTCCGAGTCCACCGCCCCGCGCGTGGCTCCCACCACTCCGCCCAAGGCGTCGGCCAACTCCTGGACCACCTGGAAGCCCTCGGGGCCGCCCACGCCGCGCCCGCCGGTGACCACCACTTCGGCCCCGGTGAGGTTGACGTTCTCGTCCAAGGCCTGCACCACTTCCAACACCTTGGTGGCGGCCTGGTCTTGCTCGTCGAGGCTTACAGTGACCAGGCGGCCTTGGGATCCCTCCCGGGGCTCGCCGCGCTTCATCACCCGGGGCCGCACCGTGGCCATCTGGGGCCGGGCGGTGGGGCAAATGATGGTGGCCATGATGTTGCCGCCAAAGGCGGGGCGGGTCTGCAGTAGCAGCCGCTTTTCCGGGTCAATGGCCAGGCCGGTGCAGTCGGCGGTAAGGCCGGTGGCCGCCGCGGTGGCCACCCGGGGGATCATGGAGCGGCCCACGGAAGTAGCTCCGGCCAGGAGCACCTCGGGCTTGTACTCGTTGATCAGCCGAGTCAGCACCTTGCAGTAAATGTCGTCGTTGAAATCAGCCAGGCGGGGGTCGTCGGCTACGTAAACTACGTCCGCGCCCATGGCGAACAGCTCGCCGGCAATGCCGCCCAGGCCGTGGCCCAAGGCCACCGCGCCCAGTTCCACGCCCAATTGCTCGGCCAAGCGGCGGCCTTGGCCCAAAAGCTCGGCCACCACCTCGGGCATCTGCCCGCCGCGCTGCTCGGCATAGACCCACACGCCCTTGGCCTCCACGGCCCGGTCGTCCTGGGCCCGCTCCACCTCGGGCACGGTAATCGCCTCTTCGGGGCATACGTCCGCGCAAGAGCCGCACAGGGTGCAGGAGTCGCCCACCTCGGGCACCTCGCCCTTCATCTCCAGGGCGTCAAAAGGGCAGGCATCCAGGCATTGTTCGCAGCCGGTGCAAAGTTCTTTGTCGATGATCACGCCCATGGCCCTAGCTCCCCAACATGATTACCTGGTTGTCGACCAGAGCGTCTATGACCTGAGCGCCCATCTCCTCTTCGCTGCCTTCGAGCCTGCGCCGTTCTCCGCTGTGGCTGGGGGCAAAGACCTTTACCACCTGGGTGAAGCTGCCGGCCAAGCCGACCTCGTTCTCGCCCAGGCCAAGCTCGACGGCGCCCTTCATGGGCACGGCGTACTTCTTGGCCCGCATCTTGCCCTTGAGCGATGGTGGCCGGGGCTCGCCCACCTCGCGCACCACGGTCAACAGCGCGGGAAGGGGAACCTCCACCACGTCGTAGCCGTCGTCCATTTGGCGCTCCACCACCAGGTGCTTGTCTTGGATCTCGCGGAAGCCTTTTACAAAGGCCACATGAGGCAGGCCCATGCGCTGGGCAATGCCCGGCCCCACCTGGGCGGTGTCGCCATCCACCGCCTGCTTGCCGCAGATCACCAGATCGACGTCCAGGCTTTCGATGGCCTTGGCCAGGGCGGCCGTGGTGGCCCAGGTGTCGGCCCCGGCAAAGGCCCGGTCGCTCAACAGCAGGCCCTCGTCCACGCCAAAGCCGATGGCGTCCTTGATCACTGTTTCGGCCTGAGGCGGACCCATGGTAATGGCCACGATCTCGCCGCCGGCGGCTTCCCTGATGCGAAGCGCCGCCTCCAGGGCGAACAGGTCAAAGGGATTGACTATGCTCTCCACGCCCTCGCGCTTGAGGGTGTGGGTCTCAGGGTCCAGCTTTACGTTGGCCGTATCTGGAACCTGTTTGATACAGACTGCGATTTTCATCTTAAATGCGCTCCAGGATATCTCTACTTCTTGCGCCCGTACTCCTTATTCAATTCCTGTCCTATGACATTGCGTTGAATCTGGTTGGTGCCTTCGTAGATCTGGAGAATCTTGGCGTCGCGCATCATCTTTTCCACCGGGTACTCGCGCATGTAGCCGTGGCCGCCCAACACCTGCACCGCGTTGGTGGTCACCCGCATGGCCATGTCGGTGGGGAACACCTTGGCCATGGCGCTGACCTTGGAGTAGTCCTTGGCGCCGGAGTCGATGTAGCGGGCGGTGGCATAAACCAAGGCGCGGGCCGCCTCGATGTCCACGGCCATGTCGGCCAACATGTGGCTCACCGCCTGGAAGGTGATAATGGGCTTGCCAAACTGTTTGCGCACCCGGGCAAAGGCCGCGGCCTCGTCCAGGGCTCCCTGGGCCACGCCCACTGCCTGGGCGCCCACCCCGGGGCGGGACTTGTCAAAGGTTCGCATGGCCACCACAAAGCCCAGGCCTTCCTTGCCCAGTACCCGGTCGGCCGGGATGCGGCAGTCCTTGAAGATCAGCTCTGCCGTGGCGCTGGCCCGGATGCCCATCTTGACTTCTTTCTTGCCGATGCTGAAGCCCGGGTCGCCCTCTTCCACGATAAAGGCGGTGGCCCCGCGGGCGCCCTTGCTGCGGTCGGTGATGGCGATCACCGTATACACCCCGGCTTCGCCGCCGTTGGTGATCCACTGCTTGGAGCCGTTGAGCACGTAGGAGTCGCCGTCCTTGACCGCCTCGGTCTTGATGCTGGCCGCGTCGGAGCCCGAGGCGGACTCGGTAAGGGCAAAGGCGCACAGCTGCTCGCCGCTGCCGATAAGGGGCAGGTATTTTTGCTTCTGATCTTCACTGCCGTACATCAGGATGGGATAGGCGCCCAGGAAAGAAGCCGCATAGCTGGTGGCCACGCCGCAGCAGGCGCGGGAAAGCTCTTCCACCGCGATGCAGTTTTCCAGGCAGCCGCCGCCCAATCCGCCGTACTCTTCTGGAATAATGATCTGGAACAGGTCGGCTTGAGCCAGAGCCTTCATAATCTCCGTGGGGAACTGTTCCTTTTCATCCAGCTCCGCCCTGACCGGCTTGACGCGCTCTTGAGCGATCTGCCGGCAAAGATCACGGATCATTTCCTGTTCTTCGGTGAAGAAATAGTCCATCTATCTATCTTTCTCCCCTGGTTCTGCGGCTCGGCGGCGGAGGTGCCAGAGTTAGGGATGGGCGATATCGCCCAAAAGCCGTCCGCGGTACTGTTCCAGGCCCTCGGCCAAATGGCGGGTCATCTCGGCGCGTACCGTATCGGCGGCCATCTTCACCGCCGTGGCGATCGCCTTTGGCGAAGAGGCGCCGTGGGCGATGAGGCCGACCCCGTTGATGCCCAACAAGGGCGCGCCTCCGTAGTTGGAATAATCCAGCCGGCCGGCGACATCGCGGAATTGATCCCTGAGCAACAACCCGCCCAGACGCGCCTTGAGGCTGTGGGCCATGTATTCCCGGAAAAAATACTCAAAGGTGTCGGCGAAGCCTTCCACCAATTTTATGCAGACATTGCCCACGAAGCCGTCACAGACGATGACCTGGGTCTCGCCGGTAAACATGTCGCGGCCTTCCACGTTGCCGATAAAATTTAGCCCGCTGGAATTAAGATGCTCGGTCGCCTGCTTGACTACGTTGTTGCCCTTGCCCGGTTCCTCGCCGATGGAAAGCAGGCCCACCTTGGGGTTGGTCAGGCCCATAACCCGCTCGGCATATACCGAACCCATATAGCCGAACTGCATTAGCATCAGGGCGCTACAGTCAACATTGGCGCCCACGTCCACGAGCAGGGTCGGCCCCCTGAGGGCCGGGAAAGCCGAGGCCAGGGCCGGGCGGTCCACTTCGGCCAAACGGCCCATGACCACCGCGCCCAGGGCCATGGTGGCCCCGGAATTGCCCGCGCTGACCACCGCATCGGCTTCGCCCGACTTGTGCAGGTCGTAGCAGACCCGGATGCTGGAGCCGGGCATACGCCTGAGGGCCACGCTGGGAGACTCGTCCATGGCGACAACTTGGTCGGCTTCCCGGAGCGTAAGACGCGGAGAAGAGGCTTGCTCCTGCTCCAATAGGGGCTCCAGGGCCTCGGGTTGGCCCACCAGGATTATCTCCACGTCGGGAGGCGTTTCGGCCAGGGCCTGAAGGGCGCCTTTGACCACCGCCTCGGGGGCGTTGTCGCCTCCCATGCCGTCCAGGGCAATGCGCATGGACTAGTGCCTACTCCTCGGTCTTGGCCACCTGGCGGCCCTTGTAGGTGCCGCAAGAGGGGCATACCCGGTGGGGCATCTTGGCTTCGCCGCACTGGGGGCAGGACGCCGGGTTGGGCAGAGTAATGCTGTCGTGGGAGCGGCGTTTGTCGCGCCGGGTGGTGGAATGACGTCTTTTGGGAACAGCCATCTTTGTTAACTCTCCGCAAGAGCGGCCCGGTGGGCCGCGGGGTTGCCGGGACTATTTCTTAAGCTGGGCCAACTTGGCCCAACGTGGATCAACTTCATCTCGCCGGCAGCAGGGATCACCCGGCTTTACCGGCTTGCCGCACACCGGGCACAGGCCCGAGCAGTCCTCGCGGCACAAGGGGGCCATGGGCAGAGCCAGGCCGATCTCGTCGCGCAGGGCCTGGGTCAGGTCCACCTCGCCGTCTTCATAAAAAGACAGCTCAAGCTCGTCCTCGGCCAGTTGGACCTCTTCGCGCTCTTCCTGGCCCAGGGGGCGGAAAGCCCAGTCCAACTCACCCTCCAGGCGCAGGGGAACCGGACCCAGGCAGCGGCTGCAGGACAACACCAGCTCCGCCGCGTAGGTGCCCTTGGCGGTGACCAAATCTCCCGAGCGCTCCAGCTTCATCTCGGCCGAGGGCGCCAGGGTCACCGCCTCTACCTGTGGGCCCAGATCCTGGGGCTCGGCCGCCGAGTCGCTGAAGGAAAGCTCTTTTCCCTCCGCGGGGATGTCGTTTAGCGCGACCTTCATGGCCTAACACCTTGGGCCTGATGTTGACTATAGCAAACCGC
>JAHLLJ010000062.1 GCA_020444205.1 Deltaproteobacteria bacterium
TAGCCTTCCGCTCCGGCGATGTTCAAGCTGTACTGCAGGGTCAGATAGATCGCGTACAGGCCCAGCAGCCATGCCCCTTGCCAGCGTTTGAACCAGCCGTCCTTGTTCATGAAGATGAACACCCGGAAGGAGTAGAGGATGGCCAGCATGGCCGGGAAGTGGAAGTAATAAAAGTTGTCCGGGATTTGCAGGGGCTCGGTGAGGGCCGCCGCCCCGATGACGAACAGGCAGTTGAGCACATCGGCTCCCACCACGTTGCCCACCATGATCTGGGGGTGGCCCTTTTTGATGGAGCTGATGCCGGTCATCAACTCGGGCACCGAGGTGCCGAAGGCCACGATGGTGGCGGCCACCACGTCCTGGGGCACTCCTATGCGGCAGGCTCCCACCACAGCGCAGGGGATGAGCACCCGGCTGGCCACTACCACTCCCACCAAGCCGCCCAGCAGGAAGCTCAGGGATTTCAGAGCGCCCCAATCCGCACCCTCATCCTCATCTTCCTCCTCAAAGTCGATCGAGCCGCTTTGGCGGGCCCAGCGGTAGGAGAGGTACATGTAGAGCACCAGCAGGGCCACGAACAATACGCCCACGCTCCTGCCCAGCATGGGCTTGTCCGGCGCCACCCACAGGGCGATCAGGGCCATGACCACCAAGAGGGTGGCCGCGCCCACCTGCATCCAGCCGGTGCGGTTGAGGATGAACTTGCGCACCGGAATCTTGGCCAGCACGCACATGAGCCCGAAGATAAGGGCGGTGTCGCAGATAATGGAGCCCACGCCATTGCCCAGGGCCAGACCGGGGTTACCGGTCCAGGCAGCAATAACCGAAACCACCGTTTCGGGCACTGTGGTGCCCAGGGAAATGATGGTGGCCCCGATGACGATCTTGGGCAGACTGGTGCGCTGAGCCAGGGAGACCGCCCCGTCGATCATCTTGTCGGCGCTTTTGGACAGCACCGCCAAGCACACGGCGATAATGATGAATAAAAGCCAAGTGGGAGTCTGGTTGGCTAGGTTGTTAAGTATGGCCTCGATGTCGTACATGCCGCGCCCTAGATATTTCCGAATGATGTTTCAAGATGAAGATTAGATGAGGGGCCACGATAATCAGACCACCCTGCCGAATTTATAGGCTTCCCAGATGGCGTCTTTTATCTTGCGCGGGGCCAGGCTGTCGCCGATTACATAGACGTCTTCCGCGGTTTCCCGGGCAACCTGGGCCAGAGCGTTTTCCGACCGCCGCCCGATGGCCAAAACGATAGCCTCGGTCTCCAGGGTGGTGTCGCCTTGCTGGTTGGACACTTGCACCCGGCCGGGAGCCAGGCTCGTCACCATGGTGCTGGTGAGGATGCGCACCGAGTAGCGTTCCAGCTCTTGCAGGAGCATGCCCCGGTTGGCCATGAATAGATCGCCAGCCACCTGGGGCAACATCTCCACTATGGTGACGCCCTTGCCTTCCAAGGCCATATGCCAGGCAGCCTCGCACCCCACGGCCCCGCCGCCGATGACCACTACCTTTAGGGCGTCAGGGAGCTCGCCTTGGTAGATGTCATCGGGCATGATCACCGGGGTGCCTTCCATGCCCGCAATCGGGGCCCTGCTGATGGGGCGGGAGCCCGTGGCCAGAAAAATCACTTCCGGCTTTTCAGCCTTGATAGTGGCCTCGGATACCTCGGCGTTGGTGACCACGCTCAATCCAGCCAGGCCTTCCAGTTGCCTCAGCTTGCAGGCCAGCAGGTCTGAGAGGTCCTTTTTAAATTCACTGGCCCCGGCTATGTTCAACACGCCGCCCAGTTGGCCGGATTTTTCATAGAGGGAGACCTGGTGGCCGCGCAGGGCACACACCCTGGCCGCCTCCATCCCCGCCACTCCGCCGCCGATGACCATGACCTTTTTAGAGCACTCGGCCTTGGTGAGCTTCAGGCGCACCTCATCGCCGCATTCAGGGTTGACCGCACAGCTTATGGACTGGTTCATATGCATGCGGTGCATGCACTCGTGGCAGCCGATGCAGGGGACAATATCCTGGGCGCGGCCGTGGCGGGCCTTGTCGGCAAAGTCGGGATCAGCCAAAAGCGGCCTGCCTATGGCCACGAAGTCCGCGGTTCCCTCTTTCACGATGCGATCGGCCAAGGCCGGATAGCCCAGGCGGCCTACGGTCATTACCGGCAAGGCAACAAAGGGGCGCACCGTGGCCGCCATGTCCACCATGCAGCCCGGCGGTTGGTAAAGAGGCGGGTGAGGCCAGTGCCAATTGTCGTAAGAGCCCGCGTCAACATGCAGCACGCTCACCCCGGCTGTCTCCAGATCCTGGGCTATACGGATGCCCTCTGCCCTTTCACGGCCTCCGGGCAACTTGTGCTCAATGCCGATGCGGTAGCAGATGGGGAAGTCATCGCCCACTGCCTTCTTGATGTTGGCGATGCACTCCAAGGCGAAGCGCATGCGGTTTTCATAACTGCCGCCGTATTGGTCGGTTCGCTGGTTCCACAGCGGAGTCATGAACTGGTCCAACAGGTAGCCTTCGTGGCCATGCAGCTCTATGCCGTCGAACCCGCTCATCTGGGCCACTAGGGCGGCACGGCCGCAAGATTCCACCAGCTCTTGGATCTCGTCCAAGCGCATCTCCCTGGTCATGATTTCCGGCCGCCAGAAGGTGGGCATGACCGAAGGCGCTATTGGCTCCACACCGGGCTTGTTCAAAATGCGCTTGGGCAGCACTCGTCCAAAACCGCCTGTAAGTTGTGCAAAAATCTTGGCCCCGTGGTCATGCACCCGTTCAGTGAGCTGGATGAAGTTGCGCACCTTCCAGGGAGCGTCAAAGGTTACCAGGGAGGGCTCGCCGTCCGACTCCCAAGGCTCCACCTTGGAGTTGATCAGGCACACCCCGGTGATGATCAGCCCCACGCCGCCTTGGGCCCGGCGCTCGTAGTAATCCATCAGCCGGTCGCTGAAAGTGCCTCGCCATCCGGTCAGCGAGGGCGTCCCCATGGGCGCCATTACCAGGCGGTTTTTTAGTGTCAGCTTGCCTATGCTGCCCGGCTGGAACAAATTGGGATAATGAACGGCCATGTGTAAACCATCTTGAGACTCGTATCGGCCTAGCCGAAGCTCAGGCCGCGGGGGAACATTTTTTTGATAGGGAAGCCCGGCCTGGTCACATGATGAGGATCATGGTGTGGGGCAGAGCGGTAGGTGTAGCCGGACTTCCCTATCTGAAATATAAATTTGAACTCCAGCTTTTTATTTCACCGAATCCATCACCTCGTTGAGGTGATCCATGTTGGCCTGCAGGACAGCCAACTCCTTGTCATTGGGCGCCAGGTAGGGCGGGCGGGGCGGACCGAAGTCCAGGCCGGCCACCATGGAGCAGGCGGTCTTGATGCGGCCCAGCACGCCGGAGCCCTCGGTGGAGCCCTTGAACAGCTTGTTGAGAGCCTGCTGGATCTTCACCGCGCCGGCCAGGTTGCCCGCGTCGTAGAGCTCTTTGATGCGCACGCAGGCAGGCAGGCCGAAGGAGGTGATGGAACCTCCGGCCGCGCCCAGCATCAGGCCCATCAGGTACACCCGGAAGGTCTGCATCATGCTGATTTTCTCACCCACGGTGTCGTACATGGACATCAGGTAAGCCATGTCATGGCTCATCTCCTTCATGGCCACCACATTGGACAGATCTGCCAGGCGATCGGCGAAGGGCACTTTGATGGTGAACTTGGAAGTGATGGGGTTGTTGTAGACGATGATGGGAATGTCCACCGCGTCGTTGACCATTTGGAAGTGACGGTAAACCTCGTCATCGCCCACCTTCCAGTAGTAGGGAGGCACGATCAGGGCGTAGTCATAACCCATCTCCTGGGCCAGCTTGGTCCAGTGGATGGTCTCCATGGTACCGGCCGCCGCGGTCATGGACACGGCCTTGGTGCCCTCGTTCTTGCGGATCTGGGCCAGGCTGATCTCCATCACGTGCTCACGCTCGGCCTCGGTAAGGTGGGAGAACTCGCCCACCGATCCGGTGGCCACGATGCCCTTGGCGCCAGCTCCCACGGCCCAGTCAATGGCCTGGAACAGCACGTCTTCCTTGATCTCAAAAGATTCAGTGAAAGGAAGGGGCAGGATTGTGTAGATGCCTTCCGGCTTAACTTTGTTGCTCACTTTATTTCCTCCGACTCTTTAACAACACGTACAGGTTTTGCTTCAGCGTTTTTTAGGCGCGAATACGTTTTTGTCTAAACATCCAAGGGAGGCGGGCTCACCAGCTGGCCGTTTTCCACCAGCTTGACGCCCAAGGCCATCACCATTTTGATTTCCAAGCTGTCGGGGTCCAACAGCATCAGGTCGGCATCCATGCCTGCCTCAACCTTGCCCTTCTCTTCCAGGCGCAGCACCCGGGCCACGTTGGTGGAGACGCATTTGAGGCAGTCGCTAAGGGAGATGCCCTCGCCCTTGACCATGTCCAGGAACTCCTTGTACATGAGGTCCATGGGGTTGCGGGCCATGCGCGCGAAGCCATGGATGGTGTGCACGCCGTTGGCATCGGTGCTGATGGTGATCTGCTCGATGGGCACCCCGGCCTTGAGGTACTCACTCACCGCCTTGGCGGTCTTGGTGGCCCGCTTGAAGTCAGGCGGATAGATGCAGGGAGTAAAGTCCACCACGCCGCCGTTCTTGGTCCAGGTGAGGCCCTGCTCCATCAACAGTTCGTTGCGGTTGATGTGGGTGGGCACGATGTTTTTGATCATCACCGCGGTTTCCTGCTGGGCCTCGATCACCGGCATCAGACCGGCGGGGGCGTCGCCCATGTGGATGTGCAGCACCCCGGCCTTGCGCGAGAGCAGGCCGCCCAGGGCAGAGGTGGCCATGGCCTTCTTGAGGTCATCGTAGGTGGTCTGGGCCCCCCGCCGGTCGGACACGCAGCACTTGGCGCCGATGACGTTGTCCAAGAGGTAGATATCGCTCTTGATGCTGCCGGTGATGGTCACCTCGGTGTCAAAGCCGCAGGTGAACATCTTGGCGGTAATGCCCCTGAACTCCAGGCTTTTGGTCTTGGCGTACAGAGTCTTCAGGTCGCGGCCCTCCTGGTCCACGCCCACCACGCCCACCACGGTGGTGGTGCCGGCGAACACGGTCTCGCTGAAGCTGGTCTCCGGGCCCCGGCTGCCGAAGCCGGCCGCGCCGCCCCCGCCCAGGATGTGCACGTGGGAGTCCACGAACCCCGGCACCAGCAGCTTGCCAGTGCCGTCTATCTCGGTGGTATCGGGCAGCTTGGCCCAAAGGTCAAAATCACCGCCCACCGCGTGGATCTGCTTGCCAACGATCAGAACGTCCTGGACACCCAGGTCCTCTGGAGAATAGACGTGTACGTTTCTGATGATGGTTATCATTAATTGCCTCCAAATAAGTTGAACCAGGGTTTAGTCACAGGCGTTCTCTTGGACCACTTTCACTCTTTGCCTAAACCACGGCAGCATGTAGCCGGCCAAGATCAAAATTCCGCCGATGACCAGGACCGCCGAAATGGGGCGGCTGAAAAAAATCAAGAACGATCCATCCGAAAGGCTCAGGCTTTGCCTGAAGGCGTTCTCGAATATGGGGCACAAGACCAGACCCATGATGAAGGGCGCGGGCTCGTACTGGAACTTGTTCATCAGATATCCGACGATTCCGAAGATAATCATGATGAAGACGTCGAAGATGCTGAAATTGGTGCTGTAGACCCCTACCAGGCAGAAGAGCATGATCAGGGGCAGCAAGAACTTGTAGGGGATGCGCAAAATCTGCACCCACACCGCGATCAGCGGCAGGTTCAGGATCAAGAGCATCACGTTGCCCAGGTACATGCTGACCAACACGCCCCAAAAAATGTCCGGGTTGGTGGTCATCATCAAGGGCCCCGGCTCCACCCCGTGGATAATCAAGGCACCGATAAGAATGGCCGTGACCACGTTGGAGGGTAGCCCCAGGGAGAGCATGGGCACGAAGCTGGCCTGGGAGCCGGAGTTGTTGGCGGTCTCCGGGCCGGCAAGGCCCTCGATGGCGCCGTGCCCAAACTTTTCGGGATGGCGCGAAACTTTCTTTTCCAGGGTGTAGGAGGCAAAGGTGGCGATGAGCGCCCCGCCTCCGGGAATCAGGCCCAAGATGAAGCCCACCAGCGTGCCCCGGAGGATGGCCATGCGGCTGGCAATCCAGTCCTGCATGGTGGGCCAGACATGGCTGAACTTGGTCTTGATTAATTCGCCGCCACCCTTTTCCTCTACATTGGTGAGTATCTCTCCGATGCCGAACAAGCCCATGATCACCGGTACCAGGCCCAAACCGTCGAAAAGGGGATGAATGCCAAAGGTGAAGCGAGGCTCGCCGGTAGCCACGTCCATGCCGATGGTTCCGGCCATCATGCCCAGCACCGCCATGGCCAGGCCCTTCACCGGCGAACCCACCGCCAGGCCGGTGATGAGGGTGATGGCCAAAAAGATGAGGGCGGCATACTCCGGCGGCCCGAACTTGAGGGCGAACTTGGCCAGGGGGGCGGCCAGGAACATGATGCCCACCAGGCAGATGGTGCCCCCGATAAAGGAGCCGATGGCCGAGATGCCCAGGGCCGGTCCGGCCCGGCCGGCCAGAGCCATTTTGTGCCCTTCTATGCAGGTGACCACGGTGGTGGCTTCGCCGGGCACGTTTAGCAAAATGGATGTAATGGAGCCGCCATATTGAGCACCATAATAGATGCCTGCCAACATTATAATTGCCGTAACCGGCTCCATGCTCAGCGTTATGGGCAGCAATATCGAGATGGTGGCCACGGGCCCCAGCCCGGGCAGCACCCCCACCAGGGTGCCCAGCAGTACACCCACAAAACAGGCGAACACGTTGTGCCAGGCAAGGGCTACCTGAAAGCCATATGCAACTAAGTTGAGAGTTTCCACTGCAGGCCCGTCCCTTTACTTCAAATTCCCAATACCCCGCGAGGCAAGGGGACGCCCAAAAACACATCGAACACAACATATGCGCCCAAAGCCAGCACCAACGCTCCGATAATGACTGTTAGCCACTTTTGGTTGGTCACAAAGCGCAGCAAGGCCGCGAAGACCGCGAAGGTGGTGACGATGAAGCCCAGCGGCACCAGCAAGAACCCGAAGCCAATTAGGGCCAAGACCACATAAAAGGCCTCCTTGCTGAGAATGGAGCGCCCGCACGCTGTTGTGCTCCCCTGGACGGGAGCCCGTTTAGCCACGATGCCCCCGGCCAGGATGATAAGAGACAAGACGCCGAGCACTACCCCCAAGACCAGGGGAAACAAACCAGGCCCAGGATTGTTGAATGTGCCCACCTCGTACTGGAAGGATCCAATGCAAGAGGCGAGGGCGATTCCCAAGAGAATCAGGCTGCAGGCTCGGTCGTCTTCTCTCATGGCTTTACCTCCAGCGCCCTACTTGCGCTTGAGCTTCAGTTCCTTGATGAGCGCGCCGAACTGCTTTTGGCCGGCCACCAAGTTCTTATGAAGCTCCTCGGGTCCCACGATCTTCACGTTCATGTTCATTTGCTGTAGAGCCTTGGCGCACTCAGGCGCCTTGGCCGCCTTGGTAAAGGCCTCGGTCAGCTTGGCCGCCACCGAAGCGGACATACCCTTGGGGCCGAAGATGCCGATGGGCAGGGTGAACAATTCCACGGGAGCCTTGGGCAGCTTCTGGGACAGCCTAGGCACGTCCTTAGCGTTGGCATCCTTGGGCTCACCAGAAATCTGCAGCAAGGTGCGCAGGGTGCCGGCCTTCACGTGAGGAGCTTGGCCGCCCGCACCGCAGTAGATCTGCAGGTGCCCGCCCAAGAGCGCGGCCACGGCCGGGCTGTCGCCCTTGAAGTGCACCGGGACCATATCCAGCTTGAGTTCCTTGGCCAGCCACTCCATGAACAGGTGCATGGTGCCCAAGGCGCCGTAAGTGGCATACTTAAAGCCGGGGTGCTTGCGCACATAGTCGACCCACTCGTCAAAGTTCTTCCAAGGGGCATCGGCCCGGGTGACCAGGGCGAAGTTGAAGGCGGTATAGCCCAGAATCATGGTGAAGTCATTGGGTCCCCACTTCACTCCTTTGGTGAACATGGCGGTGGCCAAGGTGGAGGTTCCGGCGTTGATCAAGGTGTAACCATCCGGCTCCTGCTCGGATACATAGCTCACCGCGAGGGTGCCGCCAGCACCTGGTTTATGCATGATGGCCGTAGGCTGGCCCAAGAACTTGGCGGCCGGGGTGCCGATGGCCCGGGCGCTGTTGCCGGCCACGCCGCCGGGCGGGAAGCCTACGTAGATGTTGACTGGTTTGTTGGGAAACGTGTCTGCTGCCTGGGCCGCACCGCCCAGAAGCATGGCGCCGACCGCCAGTAAAGCTATTGTTAAAACGATCGCTTTTTTGCCCATCCTGCTCCTCCTCTATACAAGAAAATGCACGGCGATAATGTCAACGCCGCAAAGCAAGCTCTGACAGCCCCTTGGCTTTCAGATCACAAAGCCACTTTTCTCGCCGTGCTTACAATCCTCTCTCTCACCTCATCAAAAAAACCTTCTTGTTCCAAAAGCTGTACTGGGAAAGAAGCGCCTATGGACCCCTCTGCCATAGGACCCTTCATAACTGGAGCGGCGATGGCCGCCATGCCCAAAACAAGCTCTTGTTTGTTAATGGCAAACCCTGCTTCCCGCACCTCATCCAGCCTTTTTAGTAAAGCGGATTTCTCGGTGATGGTGTTGGGGGTATGAGCCACCATTTCGGAAGCGTCTATCACTTCCTCGGCTTCCTTGGGGTCCATGAAGGCCAAAATGGCCCGACCCATGGCCGAGTTATAGGCGGGCAGGCGAGATCCCACGGTCAAATGCAGGCTAACCACGGAATTGGAGCGGAACCGTTCGATATAGACGACCTCGGTGTGGTCCAAAATGGCGCACGCGGTATCCACGTTCATCTGCTTGGTGATTTCCAACAGGTATTTGGACACGCGCTGCCTGATGTCCACGTTTTCTACAAAACTGAAGCCTATGCTGAGTATTTTGGGAGTTAGGCTGTAAGTTCTGGTACTTGGGTCACGGACGAGATAGCCCAGCTCCTCCAGGGTTCGAATGAAACGAGTGGCGGTGGGAGGCACCATGCCGGTTACCTCGGATATCTCGCTCAAGGTCAAGCTGGGGCCCTTTTTGGCAAAGGCCCGTAGCACGGACAGCCCTTTTTCCAAAGAGTGCACAAAATAACGGGAGTGGTTCTCATCAGTCATAATTTTCACTCTGCATAATTAGATTATACATAATATAAATTAAGTAAAAATCCCATGTCAACTAAAAAATCGCCTCATCCACAACGGCTGAGAGCAACTTTTTTATCTATTGGTTATGGCTTAACTAATGGGATATGGTGCGAACCGGGCCACAAGTTCGCCAGTGACCGTCCACATAGCCTGGACAGCCCTTAAGGAAGTTTTTGGCTTTTGAAAATTAAATTTTGCGCTCAGTCGATTATCTATTTTAGGAAAGTTATTGGTAATTATTCACCGCATTGGCCAATGCAATTTGCCTGAGGATAACGGCAATAATAATTGCGTTGGTAACATCGGCAGGCATGGGTTAAACATGCCACGCATTAAATATAAGACCTTAAAAACTGTGACTAATATTGATATCCAAGCGATAACTAATGACGCTGAAAATAATTTTAGCAGTGCTCGCAGCCGCAAGAGGTGGCCAACTCGGAGGTGTAGCCCACCTCCGCCAAATGCCACCACTGGGAACTTAGCACCGGCTGTTTTTCGGCCGTGACCTCCCAGGGGTGGTAATGGCGGCAGGAAAATTCCCGCTCCCAGGTTTGGCTCTTTTCTGAAGCACTGGGAAGCAATTCCTGCCAGACCTCTTTGCTCAGAGGGGCGCGGCCGGGCTCGGGCCCGAAAAGTACGTTTAGGTTGTAGGCTTGGTTACTGCCGCAGGGCCGGGTCAGGCTCTGGCCGTCTTCCCTCGCCATCACCTCCAGGCCGGGCTCTTGGCTAAAGGCAGCCAGCACCGGCGTGTGCTTGCTGGCATAGGCGTGCAGCCCCAAAAGCCTCTCCGCCAAGGCGTAGCTGAGGGCCCAGCCGGGTGGGTTGCGCAACAGGGCCCCATCCGCGTCCATCCAGCTGCAGCTGCTCAGAGCGCTCAGGCCGAAACAGCACCATTCCCGCGTGGGGTTGGTGGTGATCTCCAGGGCACCCACCTGGAACAGGTGGGGCGGGATATCCTCTCTGGCCTCAAAGGTGGGGGTGACGCTCCGATCGAAGCGCACCCCCACCACAAGGTTTCGTTCCTCATCAGAAAAAGCCTCCCACAGGCCGTTGCCTGGGGAGGGATAGTATTTGATGCCAAACAGGCCGTGGATCAAACCGTCGTCCTGCTCGGCGTGGAGCAGCTCCAGGCCGTAGGCTCCAGGATCGCCAACCAGCCACACGTACCAGGCGGGGCGCTCGTCCCACACCTGGTGGATGCCGGCCAGCCCCAACTCAATGCGTAGGCGCTCCACCCAGGTAGCTGACAGCCACAGGCCGTCAACCATATTGCGCATCAGAGTTTCCAAAACAGCCTAAAATCCCCCTTGCCTGTCGAACAACTCCTTGGCAATCTCCAGGCGGTCGCGCCCCTCGGTTTCGATACCGGCCATCTGGGCGGTTTCGATTAGAAGGGAATCCTCGCAAAGCGTGAGGGCGTAGCTGGACTCGTAGGAACCGAAAAAGGCATCGCGCTCGTGTTTTTGGCGGACCTCCTCCCGGCCCTCATTAAAGGCGGCCACGGTTTTGGCCCCCTGACGCAGCAGGCCCCGGAAAAAGGCCCTTCTACTCTGATTGCCCATGGCTGCTCCCTGTCAGCGGCCGGTTCAAGCCTGTTTCTTCCCGGCTGAACGCAGTGGCCAGTTGTGGAAAAATTCGGCCTGGATGAGCACCACCGCCAAGAACAGCAGCGTCCATACCAGGGGTTTATCGTCGGGCTGGGCCCAGCCATGCACCTTGCCCAGGAAGAACTTGGTCAGGGGTGAGTAATAGAACCAGTAGATGAGCATGCCTCCGGCCAGGCCGATGAGGCTGCGCACCACCGCCCTGAGCAGCAGGGGGCCAGTCGCCGGGAAATTGTTGAAGTAGTATTTCCAGATAAAGGCGAACAGGATGAAAAAGCCGGCCAGCTCGGCCATGTGGATGAAACGCCAGTCCGGTCCGTCGGTGTATTGTCCACCTATGTAGGGTTCCATCCAGATGGCGTTGAATATGGCCGTAAGGATGTAAACGGTGATCAAGCCCATGGCCAGCGTGGCCAGGAAGGTGATCACACCCTTTAGCAGATTGCCCTCGCCGTCCCGGCTGAACCAGCTCCAGGGTCGCCCTTCCCAGAACAGGTCGGAAAAGACCACCCACCACAGCGTACACAGCACAACCCCCAAGCCAAAGAAAGCGCTGCTGGTGTCGGCCCAGCTTTCCCACCAGGGCTTGGCGCCCACCATCTTTTGAGCCTCTGGGAACAGCAGGCACACATGGGGGTGAAACAATAGGGCGAAGGTGACTATGGAGAAAAAGCTGACAACAAACAGGCGGGACCATCCCGTAACCCAGCGGCTGTCACTCTGCCAAGGCCAGCGGCCGAAGCCCAGGTTCCAGACCAGGGCCCACCAAAGGAAAGCGGTGGTGAAGTAGAGAATGGCGGTGGAGGCCCACTCGCGGGCGTTCCAGGGCTCGGCCCCGGTGCCGCCTCCGGCCACCATGGCCGAAGGGCTGAAATAGGCCACTCCATACTTGCCGATGAACAACCAGAAAACTAAATAGTAGCCAACGTACATTATGGCCACGGAGATGGCCGCGCCCAGTATGCCCTGGGCTATGGCCGAGCCCGCTGCCAGGGCCTTTTGCGGCTCGGACGGCCAGCCCAGGACCTTGCTGAGCAGGATCACCGAGGCCACCAGCACCGTAACCAAAGAGAAGCCATACATGGGGGTGTAGAGCTTCATCACCCCGTCGGCGTGCATGAATACATACCAGAGGAACCAGACAATGCAGAAGATCACGGCCAGGTTGATCAGGCCGTATAGGTAATTGAACTTGGCGCCGTTAGCGCTTCCTTCGGACATGGTTTCACCCCCTCCAATGGGTTGCGCTTAGGGAATCGAGCCCGCCCGCATTGGCGGCGGCGGGGAGCGGGCCGGCGGGCATGGCCCGCTCCCCACGCAGATCGTTCAGCTAGAACTTCACCGTGTCTCCGTTGGTAAGGAAGGCGTTGCTGGCTTTTGCCACCGAGGAGGTGCGTTTATAGTCCTTGTATTTATTGGTGCCCTTGACGATGGGTACCCCGGCGTCGGCAGCCTTCTCGGCCCAGATCCAGCCGGTGCAGTGGTTACAACCCACCTTCTTGAGTTTGAAGGCCTTGACTCCCTTGATGATGTCGTCGAACTTGGGGTCCCAGGTCTCGAAAAGGGTGATGTGCAGGCCGCCGTAGCAGCCGTAGGGCTGGTAGTCTTTGACATTGCGCCGGGCCCAGGCATTGAGGGTGAGGATGCCGGGGTGGCAGCAACCGGTCACCGTGACGATACCCTTGTCCTTAACGTTGAAGTACATCACGTTTTCGCCGCGCACCCTGAGCAGGATGGGTACGTCATACATCTTAACCGCCACTCCGGGCATGAGCTGATACACCCCGGTGCCTTTTTCCCCGTCCGGGCTGGTGAGGATCAGCTTGCCCTGGTGGGCCACCTTGTTCTTGTTGATCACCACCTCGCCGCCGTCCTTGCCCTTGGCCACGTTCTGGCCGCCCTTCAACAGCTTCATGTCCTCTGGGAAATAGGTCTTGGGGGCGTACATGGTGATCTTGGGGCTGCGCTTGAGAGTGGACTCGATGCCCCAGTAGTGGTCAAGGTGCCAGTGAGAGAGAATCATGGTGTCAACCTTGCCCGAGGTCAACAGCTTGCCCATGTCGCTCTTCTCGTCGTAGATGTAGTCCACCCAGTCGTTGTTCCAGCCGGTGTCCATCAGAAACACCTTGGGATCGCCCTCCAGGGGGTAGACGGTGATCTTGGTCATGTAGCCGCCGGCGTTGTCCCAGTTCCAGGGGATTTTGTATTGGTTGGTCATGGCGCCGCCGTTGTCCATGATGTCTTTTTTGAACACGTCGTTGTCGAACCAGCTCGTCTCACTGAGCACCTCGACCTCGAGTCCCTTGATGTGGCCGAAATCCACCTTGTCGCGGGCCTCGGCCACCTTGGGGATCATGCCCAGCCCGCCGCTCACGCCGGCGGCGGCTCCGGTTACGGCCATGCCCTTCAAGAAGTCTCTACGTTTCATCGGGTATCCCTCCCTTGCTTAAGAAAACTTGCTTGCAGTTGGCCCGGTTGCCGGGCGCGGTCTAGCCCGGCTCTTTTTCCAACCCCCTGCGTATGGCGTAGAGCAGATTAATGATCTGGTTGGCCTGCTGGTCCGTCAGCTGCACGTAATGGTCGTTCATGTACTTCACCACGATGGTCCAGCCGTCACGGGTCTTGCCCGGACTTTCTGGATCGGCGATCGAGTCATGACAGGATAGGCATTTTTGTTGGTAGACCTGGAAGGCCTCCATCTGGTCCTGGGCTGCCATCTGCCGTTTACCGGCTTTGGCCAGCACCAGGCCGGTGGCCCCGAAGATGAGGCTGCATGCCACCAGCAAAATCAAGATCGTATGACGCGGTTTGTTGGGGGAGCTCATGACCCAAGGTCCTCCTTCCTGGCGAAACCTCGCCTCGCCCACATGCCGACAAGGCAGTACGCCATGTCTTAGTAGGGCTTTACCCGAAGGAGGGCAGGCGAAGCATCGCAGTGAATTTGTTCGTTGCCTTATGGCAATCTCCCGTAAACTAGAAAGCAACCTATATATTAATATGTTGATATTATAGGTTAATTGCCAATTTAGCGGGGGTCCCCGGGTGGCGTTGAATCACAAGGTGGGATGTGGCGAGCAAGGATTGCTTGAGACCAAATCTGGGCCCCGAATTGCAAAATCCGATAACACCTAGTTTGATTAGGTGTATTAAAATCACCCTATCTTACCGTCCCAGAGTTTGTCAACCATCGTGTGTGAGCAGGGAGTTGTTTGCATGGCGTCATAGCCATTGGGACAAGATTCGTATTTTGCTGGTGGCCGGCCGGCCCGTAGACCTCTGGACTGACTTCGGAGGAGTCGCGTCAACCCTGGATGCAATGGGTAAGCAAGAAGGCTTACAATAAAACCAAGTGCCGATACAGGTGCCCAAGCGAAGTTACTTTGGCAAAATAACAATTTTTCCAATCATGACACCACGCAAAACCGCCAAGGAGCCCACGTCAAATGGTTGAGCAAAAGACGCGCCGCTGGCCCTGGATCACCGCAGCGGTGGTGTTGGTTTTGGTGGGGCTCTACGCGGCCGCCGGTTTTTGGGGCCTGCCCTATCTGATCCAAAGCAAGCTGCCCCCAGCCATCAAGAAGCAAACCGGTTATGACGCAAGCCTGGGCCAGGTCAGTTTCAATCCCTTTACCATGCGCATGGAGGCTCATGATTTTGTCGTGGGCAAGGCCGAGCCCCGCCCTTTGGCCTCGGTCAAACGCCTTGTATTGGACCTGGATGTGGCCAGCCTTTGGCACTGGGCTCTGGTCTGTGAGGAAGTGACCCTGGAGGAGCCTTTTATCAAGGTGGTAATGGGCTCCGACGGCTCACTTAACCTGGCCAAATTGGTTCCTGAAAACAAGGCCGACCCCAAACCCGCTGAAGATGAAAAGCCCTTTCCTCTTTTGTTGCGCAAGCTCAACCTGGTCAAGGGCAGCTTGTGGTTTTTGCGGCAGCAAAAGCAGCGGCCCGGAAAGCTCCAGGTGATCCCCATAAACCTGCAGGTCACCGACCTCTCCACGCTACCCGAGCTTTGCGAGCTAACCAGCGAATGCGGCCCATTCACTCTAACCGCGGCCAGCGACCAAGGAGAGCGCTTGGTATGGCGGGGTAGGGTGGCCCTTAGCCCGCTGACCTCCAGCGGGATGATCAAGCTGCAAGGCTGGAAGCTGGCCACCCTGTACGAGGTGTTTCCGGAAATTGCCGAGATGGCTACTCCCCAGGGCGTCCTGGACCTCAACGCCAAATACACTATGACCATGAACGATGACGCATTACGCTTGCACTTTGATCCGGTGCACCTCCAGGTCCGCAAGCTGGCATTGGCCCCGGCCGAGAGCAGCGCCCGCCTTGGCCTGGATGCCTTGGAGGCGACTACCAAACTCAGCCTTACCCGTCCCCAAAAGGACTTGGTGCTGCGCTTGGAGGGCTTGCGCGTCTCGCTGCACAATCTGATCCTGGGCTTAGAGGGGCAGCCGCCGCTATTGACTTTGCAAGTCCTGGAGGCAGGAGGCGGCAGCCTGGACCTGGCCCAACGCGCTTTGACTTTGCAGAACCTAAAGCTCAACGGGGGCCGCGCCCTGGTTGCCCTAGGTGGCGGCGGCAAGCTCAACTGGACCGGCCTGTTCAGCCACGGTGGCCCCAAGGCCGGCGCCCATGAACCAGGATCGGCTCCAGGCTCGGAAACCCCAGGGGACTGGCACATCAGCCTGAAGCAGGCCGCCCTGGAAAACTACGAGGTGATCTTCAAGGATCAAAGCGGGGAGCAGCCCGCCGAAGTGAAACTGCGGCAAATTGGGCTGAGCCTGAACGGGCTGAATTGGCCCCTGGAGCAGCCCTGGCCCTTTGACCTGCACAGCGCCTTGGCCTCTGGCGGCAAGGTGTCGCTCAAGGGCAAGCTCATCTCCCTGGCTCCGGATCTGGAGGCCGAGTATATGCTGGAGGCGGTGGACTTGAGGCTCTTTCAGCCTTACCTGGCCAGGGTGGCCCACACCCGCCTGACCCAAGGCGAGTTCACCAGCCAAGGCCGCCTGGCCCTGGGCCGGCCCGCCAAAGGCAAACAGCTCACCCTGGAGGCGCGGGCCACCCTGAGCCGTCTCAGCCTCCGGGAGTTGTCCAGCCAGGCTGAGCTGCTGGGCTTTGATAGGCTCAGCATGCCTTCATTGCATCTGGAGCTGCAGCCCGGCAGCCTACGGATGGAGCGGGCCGATCTGCAGGGTCCACGTTTCAAGGTGGTGATTGGCCCCAAAGGCCAGATCAATCTATTGCAGGCAATCAAAAGCAACGAAGAGGCTCAAGATGCGGGCTCCACCCCTTCGGCCAAGCCACAGGCCGCCAAGGAGCCTGCCTTCGCTTTTCAGCTTGGTGTGCTGCACATCAATAAGGGTATTCTGGATTTCAGCGATATGAGCTTGAATCCCAATTTTTCCTCCACTGTGCGCGATCTGAGGGGTAGCGTCAGAGACGTGGGCAATCAAGTGACCTCGTTCATGCCCTTGAGGTTGCGGGGCAGGGTTGACCGCTACGGCCAAGCGAAAATTTCAGGACGTTTGCTGCCTCTGGCTCCGGCCAGCAACTCCCACTTGAAGATGGACTTCGAGAACCTGGACCTGCACCACTTGAGCCCCTATGCCGCCAAGTTCGCGGGTTGGCGCATCAAGGAAGGCAAGCTTTACTTGGAGATGGACTATCGCCTGGAGGATCAGCGCCTGCTGGGGGATAACCGGGTGCTGATCAAGGGGCTGGTGCTGGGCGAGAAAATAGACGAGCCCGGCGCGCCCAACCTGCCTCTGGACCTGGCCGTGGCCCTGCTCAAGGATTCGGCCGGCCGCATCGAAATGGCGCTCCCGGTAAGTGGAGATTTAGCAGACCCTCAGGTCTCGGTGGGCGGTCTCATCGGCACGGCCCTGGCCAACCTGGTAAGCAAGATCATTACCGCGCCGTTTTCGTGGCTGGCTGGGCTGGTGGGAGCCCAGGGTGAGGACCTGGGATTGGTGGAGTTCGAGCCGGGCAGCCACCGAGTCTCCCCCCCTCAGGAGGAAAAGCTGGCCAAGTTGGCTCAGGCCATGAAACAAAGGCCCCAACTCAAGCTGGACATCATGGGCGGCTACAACAAGGCCCTGGATGCGCCGGTGCTCAAGCGGCGGGCCCTGGTTAAGGAGCTGAATCGGACGAGCGGCCAGGAGGTGAAAGGGCTCACTCAAAAAAGGGTGTCATTGAGCAGCCCCGCCGTGGGGCGTTCCTTGAAGGTTCTGTATTTGCGCAGCTACTCCCAGGACGAACTGAGGCAGCTCAAGCGCAAAGCGTCAGAGCGGGTCCTTAGTGGCGGCAAGAAAGCCACTGACCAGCAATTGGCCATGGCCCAGAACCGGGCCATGTTCCGGGCTCTGTTGAAAAAGCAGCCTTTGGAACCCGGCCAGTTCCAGGCTCTGGGCCAACGCCGGAGCCAGGCGGCAATGCAACTACTTACTGGAAAATATGGCTTGGCCTCTTCACGCCTGACGGAACTCGCGCCAAGCGAACAGCCTCCTACGGAGGATAAAACAGTGCCCAGTCCCTTGAGCTTGGCTACAAAGCGCTAGGCCCGAGAGCACACTGGATTTCTAAAAAATGGAAATCCCAAGGGGCTGGAGGTCCCAGGGCCCCCAGAAAAACATGGGAATATTATTTTGCCGTTTGGTGCAGTTTGCCGGCCATTTCCATCAAGCGCCTCTGGTCGCTGAGCGGCAGTCCCTTTTGCGCCAAGGCCTTTTGCAGGACATGCCGGGCGGCCTGAGTATCTCCGGATTTAACCAGGATATCGGCCCATAGCAGATAGGCATCCGCATAGGCCGGCCAGCGCTGGGTCATGGACTCGAGCAGCTCTGCGGCCTGGGTGGCTTGGCCTCCCTTGGACAGCATATAGGCCAGGGTGTAGCCGTAGCGCGGGCTTGGGCGCAGCTCATAGGCCCTTTGGCACAACTCCATGCCTTCCCTTGGTTTGTGCTCATAGATTAAAAGGCCCAGGTTATAGGCCGCCCCGGCCATTTGGGGATCGGCCTTGAGCGCGGCGCGCAGATGCTTTTCAGCCTGAGCGGCCTTGCCCTGCTCGGCCGCCAAGAGGCCCAGGTTGAAGTTGGTCGTGGCGTTGTCCGGTTCCAGCTCCAGGGCCCGCCGCAGTTGCTGGTCAGCCTGCCTGGGCTGCCCGGCGCGGGCATAGGCCATGGCCAGGTTGACCCTGGGCATGACCGCCCGTGGCTCCAGCTTGATGGCCACCCTATAAGAATGCACCGCCTCTTTGGGCATGGCCCGTTCCAAAAAGTAATTGCCCACGTTGTAGTGGGCGTGCCAGGTGTCGGGTCTGGCCAGCAGGGAGCGCAGCATTTCCTGGGTGGCAGCTCGCAGGATATCGGCTTGGCGTTTGTTCAGGCCACGCCGGGGATAACCAGCCAGGCTCTGAGCGGCGCGGATGCGCACCAGGCGGCGCGGGTCCTGGAGGGCGGGGAAAAGCACCTGGGCTGACTGGGGAGTGGGCCGTTGCTTCAAGGAGGCCAGGGCCGCGGCCCTGACCAGGGGGGAGGGATCTTTGGTAGCCTTAAATATGGCCTTCCATTTGATCTCATGGGGGCAGGCCCCGAGCAGTCTTATCAGTGAGGCGGCGAACACCTCGTCTCGATCCTTATTGCCAATATAAGCCAGCATGTCCGGCAGGCGGGTCCAGTCCCGCTGGCGGGCCGCCTGGATCAGGCCAGCCCGCTCAAGCACCGGGGCCTGGTAGTCATCCTGGTGCCAGGCACGCACCAGCTTGTCGGCCCAGGCCGCGTCCTTATCCTTATGGCAGTGGTTGCAGGCGTTGGGTGAGTTGAAGCGCATCGTTGCCGCGGGCGTGGGGGGCAGCATGGAGTGGTCGCTGCGATGCATGCCCGCGAAGCTGGTCATGGGCATGTGGCAGGCGATGCACTGGTTGCCC
>JAHLLJ010000063.1 GCA_020444205.1 Deltaproteobacteria bacterium
CCCAGACCAACGAGGCCCTGCTCTCGGGCATGGGCTCGGTGCACATCGAGACCACTCTGGACCGCCTGAAGCGCAAGTTCGGCGTGGAGGTGAACCTCAAGACCCCCAAGGTGCCCTACCGCGAGACCATCAAGGGTTCGGTCCGGGTGCAAGGCCGCTACAAGAAGCAGACCGGCGGCCGGGGCCAGTTCGGCGACACCTGGCTGGAGATCAGCCCGGCGGACAACGCCGGCGACGGGTACGTGTTCGTGGACGAGATCGTGGGCGGCGCCATTCCCCGCCAATACATCCCGGCGGTGGAAAAAGGCATTGGCGAAGCCCTGCTGGGCGGCGTCTTGGCCGGCTACCCCATGGTGGACGTGAAAGTGCGCCTGGTGGACGGCTCCTTCCACCCGGTGGACAGCTCGGAAATGGCCTTTAAAGTGGCCGGTTCCATGGGCTTTAAAAAGGGCGCGGCCCAGTGCAAGCCCACCCTGCTGGAGCCCATCATGCTGCTCACCGTGACCGTGCCCGAGGACGCCATGGGCGACGTCATGGGCGACATCAGCTCCCGCCGGGGGCGGGTGTTGGGCATGGATGCCAAGGGCAGCCTGCAGGTGATCAGCGCTCACGTACCCATGTCCGAGGTGCTCACCTACCAGCCCGAGCTCACCTCCATGACCGGCGGCCGCGGCGCCTTCACCATGGAGCTGGACCACTACGAGGAAGTGCCCGGCGACGTGCAGGCCAAGATCGTGGAGGCCTACGAGAAAGCCAAGGAGGAAGGCAATTAGGCACCAAGCCGCCATCCTGACTATTAGTGACAAAACGGCGCGGGGCCTGCGGGAGGATCTCGCCGGCCCCGCGCTGCGTGATGCCCTGGCCAAGTGGGACATCGAAACCACCCACAACGAAACAGTGCCAGACGAGCCTGATCAGATCATGGCTGCGCTCAAGCGGTTTGCCGACGAGCTGCGCCTGCCCCTGGTGCTCACCAGCGGGGGCACCGGCCTGAGCCCCCGGGACAACACCCCCGAGGCCACGGCCCAGGTCATCGAGCGCCCGGTGCCCGGCCTGGCCGAGGCCATGCGGGCCGAGGGCCTCAAGCACACCCATCACGCCATGCTCTCCCGGGGCATGGCCGGGGTGCGCGGCTCCACTCTCATCATCAACCTGCCGGGCTCTCCCCGTGGCGCCTTGGAAAATTTGGAGGCAGTGCTTCCCGCCCTGCCCCACGCCCTGGACAAGCTCTGCGGCGACCCCAATGACTGCGCCCGGCCTATGGATAAATCATCATGAGATACAGCGAAACCAAGATAGGCCGCGTGTTCGTGGTCAGCGTGGAAGACGGCGAGCGCCTGCCCGACGCCATCGAGAACTTTGCCCAGGAGCAGAACCTCACCCACGGGGTGGTGTTCATGCTGGGAGCCATTCAAAACGGCGAGCTGGTGGCTGGGCCCGATGACTACGAGGTCAGCCCCATCACCATCCTCACGACCAAAGTTGGACGCCCCCACGACGCCATGGTCATGGGCACTATTTTCCCGGACGAGGCTGGGCACCCGGTGGTGCATTTGCACGGCACCATGGCCAGCGGCGAGCGGGTGACCATGGGCTGCCTGCGCCTGGGCGTGCATGTGTGGGAAGTGGCCGAAGTGCTGGTCATGGAGCTGGAAGGCCTCAAGGCGGTGCGCCGCTTTGACCCCGAGGTTGGCTTCAGCCGCCTGGTGCCTGATCCGCAAGACTAGGGCCTCCCCGCCACTCATCTCCCCTTAGCCGCTATACTGAGAGCATGGCCAAGGGGAGAGCGTTTATAGGCACCTCGGGATGGACCTACGACGACTGGTCCGGAGCTTTTTACCCGCCTGGGGTCAGCGGAGCCGAGCGCCTGGCCTTCTACGCCCAGCGCTTTAACACGGTGGAGGTGAACGCCACTTTCTACCGCCTGCCCACCCCGGCCATGATCAAGGCCTGGAATAAACGCCTACCTTCCGGCTTTCACCTGGTGCTAAAGGGAAGCCGCTTTATCACCCACCGCAAGAAGCTCACGGATATCGCTGAGCCGCTGGAGAAATTCTGGTCGCGTGCCAGGCAATTAGAGCGCCTCAAGGTGGTCCTGTGGCAGCTCCACCCCAGCTTACAGCGTGACCTGCCCCGCCTTGAGGACTTCCTGGCTCAACTGCCGGCGCAGGTTGGCCATACTGTGGAGTTCCGTCACGCCAGTTGGTGGCATGATGAAACCTATGCTTTGCTGGAAAAGTACGGAGCCGCTTTCTGCGCCATCAGCCATCCGGAGTTGCCCTCCGAGGTGCCTGTCACCGCCGACTTCCTTTACCTACGCTTTCACGGCGAAGGCAAGAACCTCTACCGTTATGACTACTCAGACCACGAGTTGGCTGATTGGGCCGAACGAGTGGAGCCGCATCTGGAAGGCCGGGACTTGTACGCCTTTTTCAACAACGATCACGAGGCCAAGGCCGTTTTCAATGCCCAAACTTTTCAAGAACTGCTGGCCGAGCAGATCGGCTAGTCGCCCAGTATGGCCGCCAGGCGCTCACCGGCCCGCTTGCCATGGCTGCCCGGCCAGAACACCTTGCCGCAGTCGGGGCAATGGGTGAATCCCTCCGCCGTGTCCAGGATGTAGTCCGGCACCCGCCCGGCCGCGTCCTGGCGGTCAAGAGGCTGCACGGTCACGTTGCAAGCCAAACAGCGGGAGAAAAAGCGGGCCGGGTCAGGAGTCAACTCCAACTCGGTTAGGACTTGTCTTAGCTGGTCTTCCAGAAGGTCGTGGGTGATGAACACCACTCCCGGTCTGCCCTGCCAAGCCTTGCGGCGGGTTAGCAGGACCTCGCCGGGCGGAGCCTGGGCGGGAATGCGTTTGAGCACAGGGGCGTCGTAGCCCAGCAGGCGCAGCCAGCGGGCCAGGCGGCCCAACATGCTATCGCACAGCAAACGCCTCAAGGAAGCTTCACCACCTCCAAACCAGGCGGCACCGAAACCTCGAACAGGGCCGGGTCCACCTTGGTATTCAGCTTGACCTCCTGGCTAATAAGCAACAGGCTGCGGCCCTGACCGTCTTTGGCTTTGAGGCGTCCAGGATAGCGCGACCCCAAAGCCGCCTGAAAGTTGCCGAACTCCATCTCCAGGCTGGGGCCGCTGCCCCGGCTCTCCAACCAGGCCCGCTCCACCGCGTAGTCACTGGTGGAAAACAGCACCCCTTCAGACACTTGACCGCCCGGCTCCAGCAAACGCAGCAGGGCCTTGCCCTCTCCCGAATCGCTGGGCATCACCTCGGCCTTGACCGTGGCGGGCAACATGGGCGGGCACCCGGCCAGCAGGGCAAATATTTCGCCCGGCGACATGGCCAAGCCTAAAAAGCGCGAAAGGTTGGCCCGGCTGGCGTGTCCAATATAAGCCCGGTTTTCCCGGTAAGAGAGCACGGCCATGCGCTCGCCATCGGTTACCACCCTGAGCAGGGGTTGGCCAAAGGGACCCATCACCTCGGCCCGTAAGCGGTCCGGGGCCTGGCCTATTATTAGGTGGTCTCCGTTGAGGGTTCCCTGGGGAGCGACAAGCTCCACCTCGCCGCTAAGCACAAGGCTGTACACCGCTTGTTGCCGGGACTCCAGGCGGGCTCTCACTTCCTGGGCCACGGGCAAAAGGCTGGCCGTAGGTCCACCGGGTAGGTGAACACAGGAAGTGAGACTGAGGGCAAGGGTCAGCGCCAGCAGCATGCACCCTATGGCGCGCAAGCCCGGCATATCATGCAAGGCCTCTCACTCGGAGCCTTGGAGGCGCTTGGCCTCCTCGAGCTTGGCGCGCACCTCTTCGCGATTAGGTGGCTCGTTGGCCAGGGCTTGCTCGTAGGCCTTGACCGCATCTTTGTAGCGCTTCATCTTAATGTAGGTGTCGCCCAGGTGCTCATAAATAACCGGGTCGGTGGAGCCACCGGCGGTCGCTTGGTGCAGATAATTGAGGGCCTGTTGGTAATCACCACGCTGATAGTAGACCCAGCCCAGACTGTCCAAAATGAAATAGGACCTTGGCTCCACGGCCAAGGCGCGGCGGATGTAGCTTTCCGCCGTGTCCAGGTCCTTGCCCTTTTCGGCCAGGGTGTAGCCCAGGTAGTTCAAGGCCCTGGCGTGGCGGTCGTCTATGCGCACCGCCTTGCGCATCTCATCCAGCCCTTGCTGGCGTTTGCCTTGCTTGTCCAGCACCACCCCCAGACGGAAGTGAGCCTCCGCGTTGCCCGGCTCCAGCTTCAGCGCCTGGCGCAGCTCATCCTCGGACCGGCTCAAATTTTTGCGGGACTCGGCCAAGGCGGCCAGGGCCAGGTGCAAGTCGGCTTCCTTGGGGAAAAGTTCCAGGGTATGCTGCAAAACCTTGTCAGCCTCATCACCCTGTCCCAGCTCCAAAAGGATTTCCGTCTGCAATAGGCGGCTCTCAACATAGAACTCGGAGCTCGGCGGGATTTCGTCTAAAACCTCCAAGGCCTGCTCCGGCTTGCCCAGCTCCTGCAAGGCCAAGCCCAGATAGTAGCGGGCGCGATATTTTTTGGGGTCCTGGCGCAGGATGGCCTGGAATTCATCCGCCGCCTGGCCATATTTTTTTTGCTGCAGGAAGACCATGCCTATCTTTACCCGCACATCCAAATCGTCGTTGCTCAGCCCCTTGAGGATGGCGAACTGGTTCAGGGCTTCCTGGTAGCGCCCTGAGCGCAGGTAGAGCCGCCCCAAGCGCTCGTGGGCCAGGGTGGACTCTGGGTGACGTTTGAGGATGTCGCGGTAAATACGTTCGGCCTTGGCCAAATCGCGTTGTAGCTCATACAGCCGGGCCAGCTCGAACTGGGCCCCTTGAAAATGGGGCGAAAGCTTGAGCACCTGCTGAAAGCTTTTTTCCGCCGCGCCGTAGCGCTTGAGGCCCACCTGAGCCTGGCCCAAATAGTAATAGGCGGGTACCAGGTCAGGTTGGCTCTTCACCAAAGGCTTGAGCACTTCCACAGCTTTTTGGAAGCGGCGGTCCTCCAGATACAAGGTGCCCAAAAGCAAGCGGGCCTCTTCTTGTTCCGGGTCTATGGACAAGGCCTTCTCATAGGCAGTGATGGCCCGGGAAATTTCCTTGCGGCTGGAGTAGATGCCCCCCAGCAGCAACCAGGCATCGGCCAGCTTGGGGCTAAGCTTCACCGCCTTGCGGGTTTCGGTAAGAGCCGAATCTATCTGATTGATACGCACCAGCACCCTGGCCATCTCCAAATGGAGGTAGCCGCTGGCCGGATCGGCCTCTTGGGCCTGCTTCAAGTACTTGATGGCTGCTACGTGGTCGCCGGAACGCAGGCTTATCTGGGCCTTGGCGTAAAGATCGAGCGAGCGCAGGGGAACCGGCGGCGCCTCGCCTGCCTTGGCTTTGACTTGGTCCTTGACCGCCGGCTTGGCGGTGGCCGGATGCGGAGCCGGAGTGCCGGCGCAAGAAGCGGCGAGCAGCACGGCCAAACACAAGGCCCCCACGCATAATATTTTGTTTATTGAGCTGATGCCCATAAAACAGGCCGGCTCCTCAGTCGCCTTCGGCCAGGCCGGCGAACTGGTCTTCAAAGTTGGGGATACGTTCGCTCAGACGATCCTTGAGCTTTTCCATCAAGCGAACCTGGAGTTGGCGAATTCGCTCACGGCTGACCCCGTGCTCCTCGCCCAGCTCGTTTAGAGTCATGGGGTTTTCCGCCAACAGACGGCGATCCAGGATGTCGCGCTCCTTGTCATCCAAAGTATCGCGCACAGCCATCAACTCGTCATGGAAAAGTTTTCTGAGCTCCTGATTGACCAGTTCGTCCTCGGCGTCGCTTTGTTCCTCGTCGGCTAAAAAGTTCTGGTGGGCTTCGTCGGAGTCCTCCCGCACCGGCGCATCCAGGCTGAGCTCCCAGCTATCCAAACGCTGGGACATGTCAATAACATCCTTTTCCGAAACCCCCAAACGGGTGCTCAGCAGCTTGGGCCCGGGAGTGATGCCCTGGGACTGCAGTTTCTCCTGTTCCCGGCGCAGATTGTAAAACAGCTTTCGTTGTGCCTGGGTGGTGCCCAGGCGAACCAGGCGCCAGTTATCCATGATGAACTTGAGGATATAGGCCTTGATCCAAAAACTGGCGTAATAAGAGAACTTGATGCCCCGGAAGGGGTCGAACTTTTGCACCGCCTGCAACAGGCCTATGTTGCCCTCCTGGATCAAATCCAGCAGATTGCGCATCCAATAGCGCTGATGGTCCATGGCTATCTTCACCACCAGGCGCAGGTTGCTGGTGACCAGCTTGGCGGCCAAGGCCGGGTCACCGGTCTCATAATAGGCCTGGGTGATCTCTTTTTCCTCTTCCCTGGTCAGCAAAGAATATTGGCGGGCCTCCCAGAGGTAGCGTTGTAGGGCGTTGGTGGTGGCCGGTGGGCCGCTGCCCAGGGGCACCAGACCCGGGGAATCCTGGGTATCGCCGTCCGCGTTATCCTCATCGCTGGAAGAGTCGAAATCCATATCCCCTTCAGATACCGGTTCATCTACCCCGGTGGTCTCTGTCTCCTCCTCGGGGTCTAGAATTTCCGGCTCCTGCGAGGGGGCAGGCTCACTCTTCCTAGCAGCTGAAGCCTGCTTTTTTACCGACTTGGCCGAGGGCTTCTTAGCCTTGGCCTTGCCCTTGGTGGAGGAAGCCTTTTTCTTGCCTTTGGATTTAGCAGTCATAATGCCTTTCAGGTGCGGAATTCACCTTGTCAACCTGCCTATGGGCATGATTTGAGTTAAAATAGCTTCAGGCTGGCTGCGCATAACAATTCCGGCTAATTAAGAAAATACTAGCCGCTCCCCCTCGCGGCAACTAAAAAGGACGAATCCATGAACCGCCTTGCTTCACAAGCCCTGCCCCCGGGCCTGAAAAGCTACCATCTCCCCTTTGACTGGGGGAACCTGCACCTGTTGGCCGGCGGAATGGGAGCGCCTCTTTTCATGGTGCACGGTCTGGGCGGAAGTTGCCATGATTTCCTGGCCATCGCGCCGGAATTGGCCCGGGAACACACCCTGCTCATCCCCGACCTGCCCGGCTTCGGCTATTCCGACAAGCCCGATCTGCCCTATGGCCCGGCCTTTTTCGCCCAGGTAATGGCCCAGGCAGCGCAATACCTGGGCGTGAAGCGCGCCCATTGGCTGGGCCACTCCATGGGCGGTCAGGCTGTCCTCACCCTGGCCCTGGAGCGGCCGGAGATGGTGCGCTCGCTGGTGGCGGTGTGCCCGGCCGGAGGGCAGGACGGACTCAAGGGCTGGCAACGCGTCATGCAAAGCGTACTGGCCACCGAGGACGAACATTTGCGCTTTTTCTGCCCTTATATGATCAACCTGCTTATCCGTATGTGTTACGGGGACCCCAGCCACCCCTCCCGCGCCGAGCTTACCCATAGGGTGCGCGCCCAATGGCAAAGCCCGGAACGTCCCCTGCTGGAGCGCTCCCTGATCCGCTCGGCCCTGTCCATCCTTCAGGAGCCGGTGTGGCGCCGCGTGGGGGACATCCAGGCCCCGGTGCTCTTGGTACAAGGTGAGCGCGACCGGGTGGTGGTCCCGGCTGAAATCCAGCGTCTCTATGCCCACATGCCCCCTGGAACCCGCTGGGAGGCCCTGCCCAGCGGCCACCTGCCGGTGTACAGCATGGCTCCGGAGTTGGCCTCCCTGGTGCGCGATTTCCTGGGGGGAGTGAATTAGTGTCCCTATCCGCTCTCCCCGGCCTGGTGTTGCGTCTGCGCCCCTTGGGCGAAAGCGACCTCATGCTGGACGTGTTCACTGCCTCCATGGGGCGCATCACCGCCCTGGCCAAGGGCGGCAAGCGTTCCAAGCAGCGCTTCTTTGGGGTGCTTCTGGACGCCCACCTTTTGGAGATGAACCTGGAGCCCACCAAGAGCCCGGACCTGTGGCGCCTGGCTTCGGCCAGGGTGCTTTCCTCTCACGTGGGCCTGCGCCAGGATTACCGCCGTTTGCTGGCCGCCGGTCCGGTGCTGGAGCTGCTTTTGCGGGCCACTCCAGTGCAAGCGCCCCAGGACGGCGTCTTGGAACTGGCCCTGGCAACCCTATCGCGCATGGAACAGGGCAATAGCCCGGTCGAGCTGGCCTCGGGCCTGGCCATATTTCTGGTCCGTTTGCTGGATCTCTTGGGCTACGGCCTCAACCTGGAGGCCTGCCTGCACTGCGGCCGGCCCCTGGAGCAGATGAAGAGCATGCGGCTCACCCTGGGCGGTGGTCTGGTGTGCCCTTCCTGTCCGGCAGGCCACCGGGAGCACCAGGCGCCGCCGGGGCTGATCAAGTTTCTGTCCGTGGCGCGCTCCCTGGACGCGCGCTCCTTGTCCCGCCTTGGCCTGCCCGCCGGGCAATCACCCCAAGCCCTTCTCTTTCTGGCTGATTTTTGGCGGGAGGTGGTGGGGCACGATCTGCCCAGCCTGGGCCTGGCCCTGCGATCCCTCAAGGCCCCTCCGCCCTTTACCTCTGCAGGCCGCGCCGCCCGCTGAGCCGCCATTCGCATTGACACCCGGCCACGCCAGTGCTTTATTGAAATTCTCTGAATTTAGGCGGATAGTTCCTGGTTGTAGCAATATTCAAGCGCCGCACGCTTGCACATTCCAGTGAGGTAGGCATGAAGCAGTTCTTTTATCCCTCTTCTGTGGCTATTCTTGGCGTGTCTCCCCGGCCCGGCAACATGGGCCGCAATATTTTCGCCAACCTGGAGGGCATTGGCTTTCCGGGGGAAATCTTTCTGGTTTCGCCCAAGGGGGGCGAGTATAAAGGCCGCACCATCTACCCCAGCGTGAGCGACCTTCCCGAAACTCCGGATTTGGCGGTGATCTTGACTCCGGCGGCCACGGTGCCCGGCCTGGTTGAAGACTGCGGCCAAAAAGGCGTCAAGCGCCTGGTCATCGAAACCGGTGGCTTCCGGGAGCTGGCCGATGACCGCCGTTCCTTGGAAACCCAGATCGTTCAAGCCAGTCAAAAATACGGCATGCGCTTTATCGGCCCCAACTGTATCGGGGTCATCAGCACGGATTCCAAGCTCTCAGTACCCTTCCCCCTGCTGGACCGCCAAATAGTGCCCGGCGGGTTGTCCATCATGGCCCAGAGCGGCGGCATAGGCCTCACCTATCTGCACGGCTGCTCGGAAAACAAGGTGGGCATTGCCAAGTTTTGCAGCATGGGCAACAAGCTCAACGTTAACGAGCGCGACCTGCTGGCCTACCTGATCCAAGACCCCCAGACCGAAGCCATCCTGCTCTACCTGGAATCCATCGTGGATGGGCGGGCCTTGTACGACTTGATACGCTCCACCTCCAAACCGGTGGTGGTGCACAAGTCCAACATCGGCGAGACCAGTCACGCCATTGCCAGCAGCCACACCGCCGCTCTGGCCAACGACGACGCGGTGGTGGATGCGGCCCTCAAGCAAGCCGGGGCCATCCGGGCCCACACGGTGCATGAGTGCATGCAGATCGTCAAGGGCCTGAGCCTGCCCAAGCCCAAGGGCCGGCGTTTGGCGGTGATCTCGCGCTCCGGCGGCCACGCGGTGGTGGCCGCGGACGCGGCTTATCGCCACGACATGGAGCTGCCTGCCTTTTCCAAGGAGTTCCTGGCCCCCATCCAGCAAGCTACCAGGGCCTCGGTGATCAACCTGCAAAACCCTCTGGACCTGGGCGACCTGTTCCAGTTCGAGCTGTACGTGGACATTTTGAAAAACACCCTGGCCCAGGATGATTTCGATGCGGTGCTCATGTTGCACGGCTATCGTGGGCCCGAGGTGGAGGTATCCCGCCAGTTCGTGGCCAAGGTGGGTGAGCTTAGCAAAGAGGCCAACAAGCCGGTGGCCCTGGCCCTGCTTGTGGACCCTGAAGAGATGATCTCCGCCGCCGGAATTTCCTCCATCCCTTTGTTCACCTTTGCCGAGGAGGGAATCCTGGCCCTTTCCGCCTCGGAAAAGGCCGGCGGCATACCCGTGCCCGATCGTCTGGGCTGTGCCGAGGGGTTCAAGGAAGACACGGTGCAGCGCCTCATGGCCTCTGCCGGCCCGGACGGCTGGTTGGAGCTTCCCGAGGCCCTGCATCTGCTCAACTCGGCGCGCATTCCCGTGGCCCCCTTTGTCACCGCCCTGGACCCGGAAGACGCGGTGCAGGCGGCCGACACCCTGGGATATCCGGTGGTGCTAAAAGCGGTGGGCGGAGAAAATCTCCTGCACAAGACCGAGGCCGGTGGTGTGGTGCTGGGCCTGGAAGATGGCGAAGCGGTGCGTCAGGCAGCCCAGAAGATGACCGATGAGCTTAAGCCCACCCGCCTGGTGGTCATGCAGCATTTGAAAGGCGGCCAGGAGCTCATCCTGGGCATCAAGCGCGACCCCGGTTTCGGCGCGGTGGTGCTCTTGGGACTGGGTGGTATTGCTGCCGAGGCCTTGGGCGATGTAAGCCTGCGCCTGGCTCCAGTGGACGATGCCGAAGCGGGCCAGATGATGGACGAGCTCAGGGGCGTGGCCTTGCTAAAAGGTTTCAGGGGGCAGCCACCAATAAAGCGAGCCGCCCTGCTGGAAGCGGTGATGCGCCTGGCCATCCTTGCCGATCGCATGCCGGGCATTGAAGAGCTGGATATCAACCCGCTACTGGCCGGTCCCGGCGGGGTGATGGCCGTGGACGCCCGGGTGCGGGTGTCCGGCGACGCCTCCAAGCCGGGTCAATAGGCCCTAGCCTTGTCCGCTTCTCGCCTGCTGGGCATCACCTCCACCATACCCGTGGAGGTGGCCCTGGCCGGAGGCTGGACCCCGGTGGACCTCAACAACCGCTTCATCACTCACCGCGATCCCGGCGGGCTGGTGCAGCAGGCCGAGGACCGGGGCCTGCCCCGAACCCTGTGCGCCTGGATCAAGGGCATGTACGCCTGGTGCCTGCGCCACCCCGAGGTTGCCGCCCTGGTTGGGGTTACCCGAGGCGACTGCTCCAACACCCACGCCCTTATGGAACTGCTGGGCCGCGAGGGACGCCAGGTTATTGCCTTTGATTATCCCGGGCAAGACGACCCCAACACTTTGAACTTGGCCATACAAAACCTGGCCGGCGAGTTGGGGGCCGGGCTGGAGCGCGCCGAGGCGATACGCCAAGAGCTTATACCCCTGCGGAAAAATCTGGAGCGTCTGGACCGCCTTACCTGGCAGGACGGCAAGGTGACCGGGGCAGAAAATCATTTATGGCTGGTCAGCGCCAGCGACTTTGACGGCGACCCCAATGATTTCGCCCAACGCTTGGAACAGTTCCTGGCCCAGGCTGACAAGCGCCCCTCCAGAAAGCCCAAGGTGCGCCTGGGCCTGTTGGGGGTGCCGCCCATTATCAGCGGCCTGCACGAGACCCTGGAGGAGTTGGGCGCTTCGGTCGTGTTCAACGAGGTGCCCCGGCAGTTCGCCATGATTGACGGCGAGCAAGGCCCGGTGCAAAGCCTAGCCGAGCAGTACGCCCGCTACACTTATCCTTACGAGGTTGGGGCCAGGGTGGCGGACATTGCGCGCGAGGCCCGGCGCCGGAACTTGGACGGGCTGATTCACTACACCCAAAGCTTTTGCTGGCGGCAGATGCAGGATCTGGTTCTGCGCCGGGAATTGAACCTGCCTTTACTGACCCTGGAAGGCGACCAGTTTGCCCCGGTGGACGGCCGCACCCGACTCAGGCTGGAAGCATTCGTGGAGGTATTGGGCTGATTCCCCTGCTACTGGTATTCTTTTGAACAAAATTACCTCGCTATATGATTGGAGCGATCATGTCCGATAAGAACCAAGAGTTCCCCATTGACCAGGAATTGGAAGCGCCGCTCAAGAAGGTGCGTTATCCCGGCTTTGACATGGACATCTTGGCCATGCAGTTGGTCAACGAAGCCCGATTGATCGAGGGCAAGGCGATTATTCACCTGCGTCCGGTTTCCGCCCCGCCCGAGGTGCGCGAGGAGCTGGAAAACCAGATCGCGGCCATGGTGCGCGAGGCCACGGGCGTGGAAGAGGTAGAGGTGCACTCCCCCGAACCGCCCCAGCCCAAGCAGGAGGAAAAGGGACCCCACCCCATTGACGGCGTCAAGTGGGTTGTCCCGGTGGCCTCGGGCAAAGGCGGCGTGGGCAAGTCCACCGTGGCGGTTAACCTGGCCATGGCCCTGTCCAGCCAGGGCCTGAAGGTGGGCATTCTGGACCTGGACCTATATGGCCCCTCAGTGCCCATGATGCTGGGGGTCAATGGGGTGCAGCCCGACGCGGTGGGCGACAAGATCGCGCCCGTCGAGGCTCACGGCCTCAAGGCCATGTCCGTAGGGTTCCTTATCAAGGCCGACACCGCCCTGATCTGGCGCGGCCCCTTGGTGATGAAGGCGGTGCGCCAGCTTTTGCATGACGTGGCCTGGGCCCCTCTGGACGTGCTCATCCTGGACCTCCCTCCCGGCACCGGCGACGTGCAGATCACCATGGCCCAGGAAGTGCCCATCACCGGCGCGGTGGTGGTGACCACTCCCCAGGACGTGGCCCTGACCGATGCCATCAAGGGCGTGGACATGTTCCGCCAGGTGGGTGCCCCGCTCATGGGCATTGTGGAGAACATGAGTTACTTCATTTGCCCTGACTGCGACAGCCGCCACGAAATCTTCGGGCATGGCTCGGTGGAGCCCTTGTGCAAGAAGCTGGGCGTGCCCTATTTGGGCGAGATTCCTCTGGACCCGGCCCTGCGCCAGATGGCCGACCTGGGCCAGCCCAAGACGGTGCTGGAGGGTCCGGCCGGCGAGCCTTACCGCGAGCTGGCTCAAAAGGTGATTGATCAACTCAATAGCCAGGACTAATTGCTAGGGAGGCTAAGGCATGGCCGAAGTTAACCGCGAGTCGGTGGAGCAAGCTCTGGGCGTGGCCCGCGCGGAGCTCAAGAAGCACGGCGGCAACGTGGAGCTGGTGGGAGTTAACGACCAGGGGGTGGTCCTGGTGCGGCTGATGGGCGCCTGCTCGGGCTGTGCCTCGGCCAACGTCACCCTCAAGGAGATCATCGAAAAGTCCTTGAAGGAGCAACTGCCCGGCATAAACCGGGTGGAAGCCTTGATGTAGCAACAGGCTCATGACCCAAGACGACACCCAACCCAGGGCCGTGGTGCTGCTTTCCGGCGGCCTGGACTCCACCACCTGCCTGGCCATGGCGGGTGCCCAGGGCTTTGAGTGCTATGCCCTGAGCGTACTTTATGGCCAAAGGCACGAGGTGGAGATGCAGGCTGCCCGGCGGGTGGCTCAGGCCCTGGGCGCGGCCCAACACCGGGAGATCGGCGTGGACCTCAGCGCCTTTGGCGGTTCGGCCCTCACAGCGGATATCGAGGTGCCCAAGGGCCGCTCCGAAGCTGACATGTCCGGCGAAATACCGGTTACCTACGTGCCCGCACGCAATACGGTGTTTTTGTCTCTAGCCCTGGCCTGGGCCGAGACCCTGGACAGTACCGACCTGTTCATCGGGGTCAATGCCCTGGACTACTCCGGTTACCCCGACTGCCGCCCTGAGTTCATCATGGCCTTTGAGAATATGGCCAACCTAGCCACCAAGATGTCCACTACCCAGGGGCGGCGCATTAGGGTGCATGCCCCGCTGATTCGCATGACCAAGGCCCAGATAATCCAGGCCGGGCTCGAGCTGGGCGTGGACTATGGGCTCACTCATTCCTGTTACGACCCCGGCCCGGACGGTAAACCCTGCGGGCAATGCGACTCCTGCCTGCTCAGGGCCAAGGGATTTGCCGAGGCCGGGGCGACTGATCCCGTGCTTGCCCCCTAAACATCAAGGTGCGGACATGGCTTTGCCCAAGAGTGAAGTCGCCGGCGTTATCTTAGCCGCAGGATTTTCCACCCGCTTTGGCGGGCAGAAATTGACCACTTCCTTGGCTGGGCGCCCCTTGGCCTCCTGGGCCATTGAGTCGGCCCTGGCCTCTCGCCTGGGGCGGGTGGTGTTGGTGGCTCAAGCGGAAACGGCTCAGGAGCTGACCGGGCTGTTCCCGAATCTGGAAGTTGTGCTCAACCCACAGGCCCAAGAAGGCCAGGCTTCGTCCCTGCGCCTGGGGCTGGAAGTCCTGGGATCACAGTACAGCCACGCCCTATTCCTGCTGGCTGACCAGCCCTTGATCTCTTCTCAGCTTATCGATCGTTTTGTAAAGGTGGCCGAGGAAAGGCGCGGCCTGGCTGCTTTGACCGGGGCAAACTCTTTTTCTCCCCCTGCCCTGTTCGCCCGTGGTTACTGGCCTGACCTGAAAAGCCTGCAGGGCGATACCGGAGGGCGCAGCGTCCTTGAGAAATACGGGGACGAAGCCGTCTTCATCGCCCCTGACTTCCCCCTGGCCGGGCTGGACGTGGACACCTCCGAAGCACTGGGACGGGCCGAGGCGGTGCTTACCCAGCGCTACAGTGGGGCCCTGGAGTTGGAGCGTGGCGACCTGGTGAGCATCGTGGGCGCGGGGGGAAAGACCAGCCTTATGGAGGCCCTGGCCTCGGAGCAGGCGGCCCAGGGCAAGGCGGTGCTGGCCACTACCACCACGCACATTTTCCGTCCCAGCGGCGAAGTGCTTATAGAGCCCCACGAAGACTGGCTGCCCGAACGCATCGGGCGGGTCCTCACTCCCGGCGCCTGCCTTACCGTGGCTTCTGAGTCGTCCGTTGTGCAGGGACGCACCAAACTCAAGGGTCTACAACATCAGAACATAGACTGGCTGTGGGAGGGCGCCCTGGCCCCGCTCATCCTGGTGGAAGCGGATGGAGCACGGCGTTTGCCCCTTAAGGCTCCCCGCACCCATGAGCCGGTGCTGCCCTTGTCCACCACTGTGTTGGTGGGGGTTATGGGCTTGTCAGCCCTGGGGCAGCCGGTGGACGAGGACCACCTTCTGGGCGCTTCCGAGTTTTGCGCCATTACCGGAGCCCAGCCTGGCCAGGCGGTTGGGCCTACTCATCTAACCGCCTTGGCGCTGCATCCTAAGGGGCTTTTCAAGAAAGCCCCGGGCCGCACCCGCAAAGTGGTGGTGCTCAACCAGGCAGACCTGCCCGGCGCGGAGCAAGCAGCGCGGCAAGTGGCAGAGCTTATGGATCGGCAAGACCCCTCCTTGCGAGTGCTGCTCACCAGCCTGCTGCAAGGCGCCTGCGAAGTTTTGTGTGAGGGGGATTAGGCGGCCAATAATTTAGCGGCAGCCGCCGGCCCGGCCAAGGCGATGCGTTGCCCCCGATCCAAAAGCAAGGCCTCGCCTTGCACCAGCACCAGACAGCCAATAATGAGGCCGCGGGCGTGCAGGCGGCGGGACAGGTCCCGTGCCCTGCGCAGGGCGGCCAGGCGCTCTTCCCTGGGCAGGGGCCCCACCTGGGTGGTGACCTGTTGCTTACCCAATCCGCAGTCAGGTTCTATATCTTGGGCTGGAGCCGACTGAGCACTCTGGGCCTGGGCCGCGTTACCCAGGGCGGTAGCCGCCGCGTCAGCCTGGGCCGCGCTGGCCGCCCATACGGTGACCAGATCGGCCACCCCCGCGCTAAAGCTGCGGCCCTGCCAGCCGCTACTGGCCACCCCGCCGATACCGTCACCGCCTCGCAGGTTCAGACGGCCCATTAAAGGAGAACCCTCGCCTTGCTCCGAGTCAGGAGGCTTCACCCCCACCCGCAGGCTTTGACCCGGCTGCAAGCGCACCGCGATGTCCCCGCCGTTGTTCACCACCACCCGGTCCGCGCCCAGGTTAAGGGCGAAGTCGGCCACCTCGTCGGCCACTGCTCCGGCCACCGCCGCTAGAGGGGTCAGACTACTGTCCACGGCGCGGCAGGCCTGAGCAGCCCTCTCCACCACCGGCGGCAAGGGTCGTCCAGCGGGCAGCTCGCGCATGCGGCGGCGCATGTATCCTTGAAAATCGGCCAGAATCTTGAGGCAACGCAAAGCCGCCCGGGCGGCCTGGGCGGCCATCACCGGGCGGGCTTGCCCGCCTTGCCAGGCGGATATGGTCAGAGTCATGGGCCCCCAGTCCACCAGGACTAGGTCGGAGCGTATTACTTGCACCGGTTCCAAGGCACCGGTTCCTCGGCTTGGAAGGGCTTAATCGCTTCCATGTGGCCGCCCATTTCCTCGTAGTCGCTTAGGCGCATGGTGTACTCAATGGGAGCCACCGTGGCCGGGGTGGGCACCCAGGTAAAGGACCCGGGGCGCACCTTTTCCACGTCCGCGTAAAAGGTGATGCCGCCGCCGGGCAGCACGAACACCTTGGACCCGCCGCAGGTAAGCACTGCTTTGGCCTGGTGCACCGCGCGGGTCAGGCGCAGGGGATAGCGAACCGCTCCGGCCCGGGCCGAGCCTCCGGCTCCGCCCACGTACACCGCCGACACCCGGGAGCGCTGGCAGGTCTCGGCCAGGGCAGACACCGCCTCCCGAGCCTTGGGAGTGAGTTCGGTGGGCTGGTATTTGCCGTCCCAGCCCAGCACGTACATGGCCGCGTCCTGACCAGTGGTCTCGGTGATGAGCAAAGTGGAGCCCGGCGCGGTGACGCTGATATCCACCTGGGAAACGATGTCCAGAGGATCGGCTAGATCAGTGCCACCCCAACCCTTGCCATGGGTGCCGAAGTAGCGTCCTGGGGTGGACTGCTTAAAGCAAAGCTCCACTCCACTGGGAGAGAGACCCAAACAGCGCCCGGACGCGTGATGGCTGAACAGGCTGGTGATGTGCTGGTCCAGCACGATCACCTCGTCAGCCGCGTCCAGGAAAAAGGTGGCAAACAACCCGGCCGAGGCTGAGCCGCAGCCCACCCGCATCTTTTCCACCATCTGGCCTTCGATGACCGGCGGTTTGCCTACCTGTATCTCCAGCTTGGCCCCGCCCCGGACCTTGAGCTGCACCGCCTCGCGGTTGGCGATAGCCGCCACCGCCCGGGCAGCGGCAAAGCCGTGGCGTCCGGTAAGGCGGTTTACCCCGCCGATGGCCAGCATCTTGGAGCCGTACTCCTCGGTCTCCACCATGCCCACGGTGCGGCCCTCGAAGCTGATGGCCGCGCCCTCACGGCCCACCTCCAGGTCAGTGTCGATCTTCACCTTGAGACCCGAGTAGGACAGCGGGACCTCGGTGACCACGGTGACCACGTCCACCCCGTCGCGCTCATGGCTGACGATGTAGGGGGCGGGCATGTAGTCCGGATAGGTACCGCCCGCGCCGATGGCGGTTATGCTGGGGCGCTCGATGAGCATCTCCGGCTCGGGCCCCAACTCCTGTGCCACCTCGGCATAAGTGAGCAAGGGGCGGGTGCGCAGCATCTGGCGATTGCGGTTGGTGTAGCGGCCGCAAGCTCCGGTAAGGCCCTCGGGAATGCGGCAGCCCACCGGGCAGTGGTTGCACTCCTTGGCCCCGGCAACAGGCACCAGCTCGTCATGCACCGCGCCGCGCGGACACACCTTAAAGCAGGTGTGACACTCCACACAGGTTTGGCCAATAACCGCCTTCTTGTCCTGCAAGGAGATGGCGGCCACCGGGCAATCCTTGACACACAGTCCGCAGCCGTTGCAACGCTCCAGATCAATTCTCACGCTTGGTGTCTCCTTCGGCAGCGGTGAGCGCTTCCATGACCCGCTCCAAGGATATGGGCAAGTGGCGCATGGGGCGGCCCAAGGCCTGGCTTACCGCGCCCGCGATGGCTGGAGCGGTGGGTATCAGGGCTGGCTCGCCAACTCCTTTGGCCCCGTATGGGCCAGTGGGCTCGGGCTCTTCCACTATGAGCGGGGTGATGTTGGGGGCATCGGCCGCGGTGGGGATGTGGTAGGACTGCAAGTTGTCGGTGCGCCCCTGCACATACTCCTCCATCAAAGCCATGCCCACACCCATTACTACGCCGCCACAAATCTGGCCCTGCACCGCGCGGGGGTTGACCGCCCGGCCCACGTCATGGGCAGCGGCCACATCAGTCACCTTTACCATGGCGCTGGCGGTGTCCACTCTCACCCTGGCGCACTGAGCCGCGTAAGCATACGCCGCATAGGGCCGTCCTTGGCCGGTTTCCGGGTCAAGGGCGGTGAAATTAGGGTCAAAGCGCCCGTCGCCCATGGCCCGCACTCCGGACTTGGCCAAGTGGCGCACCACCTTGGCCGGCTCTATCTCCCGGCCGTCGGCGGTCTTGAGCAGCCCATCCCTGAGCTCCACCTCCAAGTGGCGCTCTTTTAGCATATCCCGGGCGCCTTGTAAAAGCTGCATCTCCAGGTTGGCAGCCGCGCCCATCACCGCGTTGCCGCTGATATAGGTCTGGCGGCTGGCCGAGGTGGCCCCCGCGTTGGTGGTGCGGTCGGTGTCGCCCCGGCACAAATCGATACTCTCGATGGGCAGCCCCAGGCGGCTGGCCGCGATCTGCTTGAGCACCGTGTCGCTGCCCTGGCCGATGTCCGCCGCGCCGGTGTACAGGGTCACCCGGCCGCCGGGCATCCACTCCACCTGGGCGGTGCTTGGGTTGGAGGCGCCGGTGTTGCCTATGCCGTAGAACATGGCACCCACGCCCACACCTTCCCGATACTCGTCGGTGTGCTTAAGCTCGCTCTGCCACTTGCGGTAAATGGGCTCGATGCGCTCCAGGCACTCGGACAGCCCCACCCCGGCCCGCAAAAGCTGGCCGGTGCAGGTGTGGTCCCCCTGGCGCAGGGCGTTTTGCTTGCGCAGGTCAAAGGGGTCCAGGCCCAGTTCGGCGGCAATGGCGTCGATCTGGGCCTCGTGGGCCAGGGCCACTTGGGGGCAGCCGAAGCCGCGCATGGCCCCGTTGAAGGTGTTGTTGGTGTAGGCCATGCGGGCGATGA
>JAHLLJ010000064.1 GCA_020444205.1 Deltaproteobacteria bacterium
AACTGCTCGCCATAGGCCCTGCACTCGGCCAAGACCCGCTCGTCAGGCTCGCCTATGGCCAGGGGGCCGAAGTGGCCGCCGCTCTTGATGCCCTGAATCACCATGCCGTGGATCATGAGGCCCAGGGTCATGCTGACCAGGGTGCTCTCGCCGCCTCCGCCAATGCCGCCGCCGGCGCAAAAGACGCCCGCCGCCTTGCCCACCAACATGCCCTTGCCAAAGTACTTGATGGAATCGTCAAGGAGCTTTTTCACCGGCGCGGCCATGGACCCAAAGTAACAAGGCGATCCCAAGAGCAAACCATCCGCGCCCGGCAGCTTGCTCAGGGTATCATCGTTGATCTTCTCCAGAATGACCTCGCAGCCGGATTCTTCCACAGCCTTGGCCAGGGCTTCGGCCATTTTGCGGGTATTGCCACCATGGGAATAATAGGCGATCAGGATTTGGGGCTCGAAATTGGTCAAGGTCATTATTCTAGGCATGGTCACTCCCGTCTAAATAGACCTGGACGAAAAAGGGCGTCCCTGATTATTCGCGGTACTTGTCTGGCTCCAGAAGCACGTGGTCCTTTTCCGGCTCAGGGAAAAGGAACACGTTGACCGATTCGCTACGCTTGGTGGTTAGGCTAAGGCCGCTGAATTCAGGCTGGATGGGCATTTCGCGGTGGCCCCGGTCCACCAGCACGGCCAAGTCCACCGAGGCCGGGCGGCCCAGGGAGAAGATGGCCTCCAAGGCCGAGCGCACCGTGCGTCCAGTGAAGATCACATCGTCGATCAAAACCAAACGGCGGCCCTCGATCGGGAAGTTGATTACCGTATCGTTGAGCTTGGGCACTTGGCGCAGGCGGGTCCAGTCATCGCGGTAAAAGGCGATGTCAACCAGGCCTTTGTCCAGGTTGAGCTGTTGGCCCGAGGTCTTGGACATAGCCGCTTCGATGCGGCGCAAAAGTAGGTCTCCACCGGTGTGTATGCCCACCAGGCCCAAGCCACTGGGGTCGGCGTGGCGGCCCAACAGGCCCTGGGCGATCTCATGGATGCCCTGAGCGATGTCCTGGCTGTCAAAGACAGGGCGAGGCTGATTTAATCTGGCGGATTGCATGTTGTTTATGCGCTACGCTTTTTGCTGCCGGTTTAATTCCACGTGGGCAAGCCAGCGGGAAAGGTTTTTTGATAGCAGGAGCTTGAGGGATTGTCAAGAAATTGGGTGGGCTAAAAAAGCCAGTTGGCACCCCGCTGGCCTTGCGGGGGGCCAACCCTTGGTTCAATAGCTGAGAATTTTGTCCGCTTTTTGAACTTGTTCGTAGAGGAACTTCATGTTGGACAGCTTCATGTACTGATCTTCATCCACACCGTGGATGCCCATGCACTTGCCTCAGGCTACCAGCACCCCTTCGCTGAGGGCGAACAGCTTGGCCTCTTGGTGTATGGGGAAAGTAGGGCTGTCGCCTTTATACAGGTCCGAGGCTCCGCCATTGAGAAAAATAGTGACTTCCTCGTTCTGGTTGAGCAAGAAGTTACCCAACCTGACCGCATTCCATTTGATCTCCGGGTCTTGGCTGGAAAGGATTAATAGTATTTGCATAACCAATTCCTATTAAGAAGAATGATTGGTTATAACTATTCTACATCCTTTCAATACACCTACCAAGGGAATAGGTTATTGGGCTCTTTAAACGGCCTACCAGGGCCCCCACATTTCCCAATCCACCGGCCCGCTGGACCAGCCGTCCACATAATTGTATCTTGCTTGCCCGCCCTGGTTGTACATGTCCCATGCCAATTTCTTGAAACGCTGGTAATCCTTCCAGGTCCCCACCCATAGGCATTGCCCGTTTTTCGCGTCGGCCCAAAGGTAGTAGTCCTTGCCGTTGCGCACTACATGCAGGATGCGGTTCTGGGGCATGGACTCCAAATGTTTCATGCGCTCGGGAGTGTTGGCGGGGATGAATTGAAAGTCCGAGGACATGAGCAGACGGTCGGTCTGCTGCTGGGCCTCCTGGCTATTGGGTCCCATGCAGGCGGCCAGGGACAGGGCCAGGCAGAGAGTCAGGGTGGCGATAACAAGTCGTTGCATAAGTGGTCCAATCGTGTGTGAGGTAGGTCTAGCGGGAGGCCAGATCGCGGAAACAGGGCCATCCGCCCAAGCTCTCGGCAGCCATGGCCGCCCGGATTATGGCTCGGCTCAGGCAGTCGGCGGCGGCCCGGCCAATTTCGGTGATGGCCGTGGCCTCGGGCGGTCCGAAAAAGCCGGGCTCCGAGGGCAGGGGGCGCTGGGCTGTGGCCAGGGCAAAGATGGTGTCTCCGTCAAACATGGTGTGGGTCGGGCGGATGGCCCGGGCCAGGCCATCCTGGGCCATTTGGGCCACCTTCTTGCACTGAGCCTTGTTCAAGGTGGTGTCAGTGGCCACTACCCCGATGGTGGTATTTTTGGCCGGCTCAGCCTGGGGAGGCCATGGCGGCAGTACCCTGGCGATGGCCGCCTCGGGTCCGAACTCATGGTTCACCTCCTGGCCCAGCTCCCAGAGCATGCCGGTGGCCGGGTTGAGCAGCGAGCCCAGAGAGTTGACCGCAACCACCGCCCCCACGGTGACCCCGGTTTCCAGCACCTCGCTGGCCGAGCCCAGGCCGCCTTTCATGCCCCCGGCCACCGCGCCGGTGCCCGCGCCCAGGCATCCCAAGGCGATAGGCTCGGAACTGGCTGCCTCACATGCGGCTCGGCCCCAGTCCGGCCCCACCGGAGGCACGAACTCAACCCCCCGGCCCAGGTCGAACAGCACCGCGCCGGGCACGATGGGAGCCACGTGGCCCGCATCGTCCAGGGGGAAGCCGACGCCTTGCTTGCTTAGCCAGCGCACCGCGCCATCGGCGCAGGCCAGGCCGTACACCGAGCCCCCGCTGAGGCTCACTGCGTGCACCTCATTAACCAGGTTCACCGGGTCCAGCAGGTCGGTCTCGCGGGTGCCGGGGGCCGCGCCGCGCACGTCCACCCCGGCGGTGGCCCCCTTGGGGCATAGCACCAGGGTGCAGCCGCAAAGGGCATCAAGATCAGTGTAGGAGCCGACCTTAAGGCCGCTTACGTCGGTGATACAGTTATTGGGGCCGGGTTGGCTCAAAAAAAACCTCCTTATGATTACGCTTAAAAGATAATAGGCAAATCTTCAGGCGGTTTCCACCATTACCTGCACTGGCTCCAAATAAGGCATTCACCTATCGGCCGAGTATAGCGTCGGTTTGCGCGTATTTTTAATGAAGATTGTAATTTGCAATAATCATTTCCAATGCCGCATTAAATTCCTTTGGTCTTACTTGAGAAACGAAATGACCTGCACCAGAAATTAAAACAACACTCTTATGCAAAGGTTTTTCGGTACCTTTCGGTGCACCATTTATATTATAGAGTTTCCCTGAAAATTTTCTCAGCTCAAGTGGCTCTTTTCGTGCATTCCATTTGATGCACTCATATAAAGAGCTGGTCCCCATGTTATGATCACCGGCAAGCATATATTCATAAGTTGAATTAACCAAATCTGGGTTTGCACTTTGCGCAAACATTGAACCCACGGTTTCCTTTAAGGCAGCAGGGTAATCCTTTTTCAATTTTTCAAGAAAGGCCATTTTGGCTTCTTCTGGAACAGATGCTAGTGGAGTATAAAAAGCTTCAACAGCAACGATTCCAACAACTTTATCCCCAAGCAATTTGGCGGTTTCAATCACTATGGGGCCTCCCATAGAGTGGCCGACAAGAATTATTTTTTCTCCACCAACCTCATCAGATACTGATTTGACATCTTTGGCAAACGCCGACATCGTAAATTTTTTACGGTCGGTTACAGAATCTCCGTGACCTGCCAAGTCTAACCAAACCACATTATAATTACTGGAGAAATAATCAATCTGAGGTTGCCATATTTTGTGATCACATAGCCACCCGTGAACGAATATAAGGGTGGTTTCCCCTTGCCCGTTGACCCCATAGGCAATACGACTGCCATCAACAGATTCGGCGATTAGTTTTTTGTTTTTCACGGCCAAGTCGTTTATAGAGCAGGCCGACAAAAACAGATATACGATTGCAGTTATCAGACAAATAGCGATTGTTTTACTGTTTTTCATATTGGCTCTAAAATATTGCATTAAAGGTCTATTTTCTTTCATTTTCCACACTCCCCCATTTATCACAGCAAACCCTAGCCAGTCTTTTCTTGAAAAGTGGGGGTCAGGATATCATCACGAAAACCCTTGCGCATTATTTCTCGGCCATCAATGCCCAACATTCCCATAACCGCCTTGGGACCCTACTAGGTTCGATCCATTGGCCTTTTGTAGCAACAGCGGAAAAGTGAGTATAAAAAGGCCCCGGCCGTTCACGGCCGGGGCCTTTAGTTTCAAACGGAATAGGGCGAAACGCTGCTAGGCGGCGTTGAACTCCTTGAGCTGCTCGATGCTGATGATCGAGCCAAACTTGGCCTTGAGCTCCTCCACCTGCTTGCGCTGGTCGTCGTAGATCTCAAAGAGGCGATCCGGGATGTTCTCCTCTTTCTTGAAGGCATCGTACTGCAGGTCCACGCGGGCCAGGATCTTGTCCGCGTACAGGGCGAACTGCTTGTCGTAGAGCTCCTTGGGGTATTCCTTATCCAGCAGCTCGGCGAACATGTTCTTGAGGTCCTCGTACTCGGGCAGCAGGCCCACGGGGGAGGGGATGGAAGCCACCTCGTTGTGGATCAGGCGGTCCAACCAGCCCAGCCACACCTTGACGTCGCGCTTTTCGCCCAACAGGCCGCCGCCTTCGCCGCCGCGGGCCTCGTGGGTCAGGAAGTAGTTGAGGCCGGCCATGATGGGCCGGTGCTGGGGGGCGATGGCGTCGTTATTGAAGAAATCGAACTGGGCCACCATGTTGTCGCCCAAGGCGCCGGGGATGAAGGGCTGGTTGGCCCAGGGCTGACGCTTCACGCCGGTGGCGCCCACCTCGGTGGCCGTGGCCTTGCTCACGATGGAGGCGCCGATGACCACGCCCTCGTCGGCATCGCGGGCCACGCGCACCGGAGGCATGGTGTCCGCGTCGCGGCCGTTGTAGGTGAAGACCTTGGTGATCACGCCCGAGGGATCGTGCAGCTTGTCGCCGCAGTTGGACAGGACCTCGGCGCGCAGGGTGAAGCGGGCGTTGGCGTGGGACAGGGGAATGGCCTTGCCGTTGGCGTCGGTTTTGCCTTCGGTCCACTCGCCTTGGAAGTTGAAGCCCTCTTTGGGGGTTTCTTCACCGCTACCCACCCAGTAGGGTTTGTCGTCCTTCACCAAAATGTTGGAGAAGATGATCTCGGCCTTCTCGTTGCGCAGCAGGTCCAGAATCATGGGGTCGTCGGTCCAGTTGACGTCCTCGATGATGCCGAAGATGCCGGTCTCGGGGTTGATGGAGCGGATGGTGCCGTCCTCGGCGATCCAGATCTGGGCCAGGTCGTCGCTGATGAACTTTTCGCCCACCATGGCCGTGGTGGTCTTGCCGCAGCCCGAGGGAGCCGCGCCCGCGAAGTAGGTGACACGGCCGCCGGGGCCTTCCAGGCCGGTGATGAACATATGCTCGGAAAGCTCCTTGCCACGGCGATAGTAGGTGGCCCGGTCCACGGCAAAGCGGTGGTTGCCCTTCTTGAGCAGCAGGGTATTGCCTGCGTAGGTGCAGAAGGTGCTGTAGGTGGTCTGCCAAGAGCGGTCCATGAACACCCGCGCGTTGGGCAGATCCTCCGGAGTATTGGGGCCTTGGCAGTGCACGTTGGTGAAGAAGTGGCCCACGCGCTCCACCTCCTCGTCGAACTGATCAAAGCAGTTGCGATACAGCAGCTCGGCCGAGTGGCACACGTACAAGGAGGTGGTGGCCTCGATGGCCGGGATGGCGGCCACCGCGCCCACCGGGCCGCGGGAGTAGAAGCCGATGACCAGGGTCATGCCACTCATCATGCCGACCATGTATTCCTTGACATAGGCATAGGCGTCGTCGCGCTCAATGCGATTGGCCAAGGAGCTTACGGTATCCTCTGGATTGGCAATGTAAAAGGTGCGGTCAACGATGCGGGCCTGTTCCTCGGCCAAGTCGTAGTGCAGGGTGTGGCCGGGGATGGCCAGGGAGCGCTCTTCACCCAGAGTGAGGCACATCTCGCGGATCCGCTGTTTATCCTGATCGTTGCCGGTGTTCACAAAAACCTTGTCCGGTTTTCCCAGGGCGATGGTGTTGGCGATCTTCAAGCGGGCCTGAGGGTTTTTGATCTTTTCGATTTTGGCGAACTCGGTGTCGTCCATGGCTTCGCGCAGCACCCGGTCCACGTCCTCGGGTTTGACTCCACCGATGTTTGTAAGAATATCAACGCCTTTGTTGAGCTCTAGCATGGGGGACTCCTTCTAACTTATCGTCGCACTAGACGGTTAAATAGGGAATGGGCTGAGGCGGACACCCGGATGAGGGGGAACCTTAGACAACAATCTATTATTCCAAAGGTTCACCTGCTCACCGGGCCGGTAGGGCGACGCGGTGGGCGGGTGCCCGTGAGCACTGTTTTCATCAGACCGGCAAAATCCGCGACATCAGGTCCCGGATTTTGCCGACCAACCAAATAAAAGGGGTTTCATTCTATGCAGCAGGGCAGTCACGCGTCAAGATGGTTACCGCCTCAAATTTCAAATAAATTGCGCGTTCTAATCGCCCCCCGTGAGGTCACATTCGCACTTGGGTGGAGCGGCGTAATCGGGCTGCAAATTTGCCGGATTCTGCGGCTACGCATTTTTCCTACTTCAAAGTTTACATAATATATCTTATGCGACATTTCAAATACGAGGAAAGCCCATAGCTAAGGGAGATTCAATTTAACCGCAGTTACGAGCAATGTAGTTTCATATAGTTATACTATATTGCGGATTTTAAATATGAAGGTTATATTCTTTGTATTTGTTTTTATTGTTTATTTCGTTATGACTTGCCAGGCGACCTCATGGGGAGCTAAAATTTATCCTAACCAAGGAGGTGTGGCCATGAGAGCGATGTTCGCTTGTTTGCTGCTTTTAGCCCTGTTGGCCTGCGCTGTTCCGGCAATGGCCGCCCCCCCGGGCGTGACCCCGCAAGGCGATGCTTTGAGTCTGTACAGCCCGCCCCCCCGCTATCAGATATTCCAGGCCCCCAAGCCCTATGGCGGGATGCTCATGGTGGACACCAAGAGCGGCAAGTCCTGGCAGCGGGTCATAGTAAACACACCCCAGGGAATCCGAATACGGTGGGTGGAATTGCCCCGGGTGGAAAAATTCCCCTCAGGTAACGAAACTATTCTTTGGAACTAGATTCCGGCTCCCACAGCTTTCGCAGAACCTCGGCGGCCCGCCGCGAACCGGACATCCCGGGCGGCGGGCCTTCGTATTCCACGCTAAACATCCCTGCATAGCCCACGGCCCTGAGAGCCTCCAGGCGCACCTGGTAATTTAGCTTATCAGCCTCATTGCGCGCGCTACCGCCATGAGCCTTGTAGTGCACATGAACCGCCTGGGGAGCCAAGGCAGTCACTCCGGCAACCGGGTCTTGATCCCGGTAAAAATTGTCCAGGTCCAGGCACACCCCAAGGCCATATTCGTGTGAGCGCCCTATTGTATACAAAAGATCATCCGGGCGGCCGCTGATCCCCCAATGGTTCTCCACCCCCAGGGTCAGGCTCATCTCTGCCGCCTTTTGGGCCAAGGGTGTCAGAACCCGGGCCGCCCTATCCAACTCGGCTCGCGGCGTAGGCGGCGGAGCCTTATCATGACCCTGATCGCGGGCCAGTCCCGCCCTGGCCATTGCCAGGTAAGTCAAACGTCCGGCCCAGCCCAAAGGATCACGGCGCTTAGCCGTATTGGTACGCAATGAGCTTAAAATCGCCAACAGATGGCCCAGATTGACTCCGCTACGGGCCAAGGCCACCCGCACCACGCCAACCTCCATTGATGGGCAGGCCTCCAGCAAATCAAGACATCGCCTGGTGTCAGCAGCCAAGCGGGAAGGCCCAGCATCGCAAGGGATGCTCAGGCTCAAGGCATTGGACTCAACTCCAGCCTGGCGGCATAGCTCCCCCAAACGGCGCAAGGCCCGTGGCTCCAAGGAAGGCAGCAAACGGTCCAACCACTCCACCCCGTCAAACCCGTTTTGCGCCGCCAACAAAGGCAGCTGCCAAGGGCTTATCTGTTTACTGAGGGTTTCCGATAGCAAGGACACCTGGGCCAGCAGGAGGCGCATCACTCCCCTGCCCCATTGAATCCCAAGAAATGGGCCAGGTCATCCAGGCCGTCAAAAATGGCGTGGGCCTGGCTCAGATGCTCCCGGCCCAGGGTGGTGGACACGGCGTAGCACACCGCGCCCGCAGCTCGGGCAGCGGAGATTCCGGCCGGGGAGTTCTCCACTACCAGGCAATCCGGAGCAGCCACACCCAGGGCCTGGGAGGCCTTGAGATACGGCTCTGGATGGGGTTTGTGTTTTTCAACGTCGTCGGAAGCGACAATGTAGGCGAAACCACGCAGCAACTCACCCGGCAGGCAACTTTCAACCTGGTCGCGGCGAGAACTGGTGACCAAGGCGGTGGGCACGCCCCGTCCAGCCAGGGCGGCCAGCAATCCGGCCGCGCCGGGAAAGGGCACCACCTGGTGAGCGAACTCGTTCAGATACAAATGGCGCTGCTCATCCAGCAGGCGCAGCATGAACTCGGCCGCTCCCTGCCCAGACGGCAAAACCACGCCCTGCTCGTTGAGCAGCTTTTCAAGGACGTCGGTCTGCAAGCAGCCCTCATGGGCCAGCACGAACTCCCGCTCCACCCTGAGTCCGGCGGCTTGCATAACCCGCAGCCAGGCATCAGAGTGCTGTTGCATGGAGTCCAGCACCACCCCATCCATGTCAAAGAGCACTGCTTGGTATTGAAAATCATGCATGTTGGGTATTCTCCGGCAGGCTGAGGCCGCTGACCACACCATGGCAGCGGCAAGAAGTAGCCACCAACCAAGCCCCGCCCTGGTTCTTGATCTGCTCTTTGATTTGCAACATTTCCGAGGGCAGACATCCCCCTACACCGGGAGCCAGTTGGTGGCTGCGCAGCACCGCCACCTGCCATCCCGGCGGATCCATGGCCATCAGGCGCTCATAAAGGGGCTCACCGCGCGGCTTTCCGGTTACCGTGCACAGCTTGGTCGGCTCGGGGCAGTCGTCCGGGCACAGGAAATCGGCCAGGCTCAGGAAAACCTGGCCTTCATCGCCTTTGAACACGCTGGCTATTGGCGGCAATATCGTCTCAGGCACTTCAACGGAGCATGCCCCTTGGGGAGCCAACTCATTTAAAAGCCAGTCATGCAGGAGATGGCGGGGCAAGGCAGGCACCACCCAACTGGGCAGTTGCTCCCCGGATAAAACCGGAGCCAAGAAATCCAAGCCCTGGGCCTGGATCAATTCCACGCCCTGACCGCGCGCCAGGGCCTCTAAGCCCTTATCAGGCTGTGGCTCCACCACCGTGGCCACTCGGCCCGGCAGGCGCTCCAGGGCTAACTTGCCAAAGCGCCCTCCTCCTATCACCAGGATGTCACCCTGCACTTGTTGTGGGTCTCGTGGAAAGTTCATGGGGCAAGTATGGCCCCTCAGCCCGGCTAACGCAATTCTTCCAGGTTTTGCCTGGCCTGAGGCACGGCCTGATGCACAAAATCCAGGCGGGAGCAGGCGAACTCCTCGCATGGCGCACAGGTTTCATGGCCGCGTTCCTGGGCGCAGGCGCGAATGTCGCATTGGTGACAATGGCCAAACAGCGGCTCGCGGGATGACTGACAGCCGGTGCAGTTGATCTGCTCCGGGGTGATCTCGGCCTTGAACATCTGAGACCATTCGGCGGCGGTCTTTTGGCGTAGGGCCTGATCGTCGTTTTGCCAGGCTAGATGGGCCGGACACTGGCTACAATCCAGGCCGCAGCAGGCGATAATACTCATGCTTCCCTCCCCCTTGGGTGTTTATGGCTAGAACTTAACACAAACCAGGCCACAGCCCTATTTTTTAGGGCCCAAACCTTTTTGGGGGGCGGGCTCGCTATTAGAGAGGCAGCCTAGCTACTGTGCGGCGTCCCCTGGATGGCCCCTGCCTCTGATTGGGACGCTGCCTGGCCAAAGGCCCGTCTGGTGGCCGGCCAGAACAGGGACCCACCAGCCAACGCGAACGCCGCGCCTTGGACTACGGGCAGGGCCGCGCCTTGGCCTTGGCTAGCCTGGTAGGCCAGGGCTGCGATCATCAGTGCGTCGTAGACCACGCAGAGCCAGCGGCCCCAACCGCGCAAGCCGAACAGCACCATGGAGCACAGCCCGGCCATGCCCAGCTGCACCAGGGATATGGTGCCGCTGCGCATTATCTCGCTCACCAAATACAGCAACCAGGCCATGGGGGTCAGGGCCAGACAAATGAGCACTTCCATGGGAAGCCCGCTTATAGGCGATCTACCTGTTTGGTGCATAACGCTCCTTTACAAACTTGGCCAAGGCCATGGCCGTGTTGTTATCCAAAGTTTGGGGACATTGAGCCAACCGGTGGGCAACATCCTCCAGCACCATGATCTGGATGCCGTCGAACTCACGGCAATCACCTATTTGTTCCCGCTCAGCCAGCAGAATGGGCTGGGGCAAGTGCTCAACTTTGAACCATTTCCTGAGCAGGATGCTAATAAGATGACAAGAGCGCCAAGTCTTGGTGGTCAGCACCTCCAAGGGCTCCTCACCGGCCACGAGAATGCCGTCGCGCTGCGCCAGTCTGCCGAAATGACGCACCTTGGCCAGCACAAACACCCCGCCGGCGCCGATGAGCAGATGCTCAACATTAAAAAGCTCCAGAACGATGTCGTTGAACAGGAACCAGTCATCCTCAAGGCGGGCCAACTCATCAACCACGGTCCGGTCCTGCCGTATGTTTTTGGCGAATAACTGGGGCTTGAACACCCGCTGTAAGGAGTGGGGATAGAGCTTGACATAGGAAAGAATCATGATCCCGGCCAGGCCCGCGCCCACGGCGGCCGAAGATAGCAAGCCCCATAGGCGGCCGTTTACCGCGTCATAGACCAATATGGACGCGACCAAGGGCCCGGCCATGAGTATGGCCAAGGAGATTATGTCCTTGCGTAAGGGTTTGCTCTGGGGATAGCCGAAAATGTAAGCCATGTACACCCTTCCTGTTTTAGTCGTTGCCGCCGCCCCCGTGAGGGAGTTTTAGGGGCGGCGGCAACTTTCGTGCGGGACAAGGGTTGTCTCACCGGACTCGGCCGGAGTTCACCGGCCGTGGCCGTGAAGCTTATTGGGCTTCCTTTTGTGCTTCCTCGATCTCTTTGGCTATCTTTTCAGGCGAGTTGCAAGGGAAAACCGGCTCCTCGCGCATGTACACGTTTTCCAGCTTGCTGCCCAAGTACACCAAAAGGGTCAGGGCGATGGCCGCTCCCAGGCCCCAGGCGGCGCCACGGGTGGCCACTATGGCCCCGGCCACGCCGGCGATGCCCAAATCGTTAAAGGAGCGGGACTTCAAGATGCCCACCCTAACGCTGACATAGCTCTGGATCAGCATGGTGGAAGCCAAGCCCACGCCAAGGATCGGCCGCACCGACTCCACGATGGGAGCTATGAAATAGCCCGTCCAGGTGCCGAATCTAAAGGAGCCGGCGCCGCCGTTAATTGATTCCATGGCCGCTGGGCCGTGCTTGTAGCGCTCGCAAACCACGACCTGCATGGCCGCCCACAAAGGACCGCACATGGAGATGTCCGGTCCCAGGACGCTCATGATGATGTTGCGGCCGCCGAAGATGATGTGCGAACGGTTGGGGTTGTAGTCCACGTCCTCGTCGGGGCGATACTTCTGAGCGTCCTCCAAAAGGGCCTGGGACTGGATCACATCGCCGAACACCACGATGTAGGCGCTGATCACCATGGGCAGGCTTGAAAGGAACATGTGGGCAGGCGGGATGGGTATGGCGCCCATCATCGTGAAGCTCTTGTATAGCTCCACGAAGTCGGGCTTGGTGAAGATGGACCCGTCAAAGGTGGGCCAAGGCAGCTCTCCGGTGAGGGGCCCGACGAATATGGCCAAGAACAAAGCTGGCATCATGCCCAGGCTGGCCAGATAGCGCAGGAACTTGTTCTTGCGCCGTATGCGCTTGAAGTGCTCGGAAAACAGAAGATAAAAGGCCAGGCCCACGCAGATGACCACGGTCCAGGGAAAGCTGTCGAAGCTCTTGAGCCCCTCGCCAGGCTTGAACACCAGCATTGCCGCCGCGATGCCCGCGCCCAGCAGAATGGCCGATTGCACCGCGTTGGGCACCAGGTTGATGATTCTTTTGGCCAGGCCTGTAATCCCGATGAGCATGGTGAACACACCGAAGGTCAGCTCAAAGGAGATTAAGGCCTGCATGCGCTCGACGCCTGGAGCGAAGGTGCTCACGTAGACGATGAGCAAGGGAATTGCCGGGGTGACCCAGCCGGGCACCACCGGATCTCCGAACATGACATGCACCAGGTAGAGGGTGCCGTTTAATATTACGATGGCCAGGGATACCTCAAAGGACATTCCCAGCTTGGCGGTGAGCACCGGAATAATGGATAAACAAACCGTGCACATCAACAGTCCCTGGAAGTAATCCGGGAACTCGAACCTGTAGTGAATGAATGGCAGGCGAAAGTACAAAGGGCCGATCTTTACTCCCGGCTGAATTTTGCCGTATTCCCGTTCCCGGCGGATCATCCCCTATCCTCCCTGTGTTGGTGGTACTTGTTGTTTGGGATTAATAACCCCGGCCGGAATCTCACCGGCCGGGGCTCGCCATTTCATCCAAGCAATTGTTGCAAATACGCTCCATCCATTTCGTGAGGCCAGAATGCTTTGCGCCGCTCCTCGGACATGGGCCTGAGCAGCGGATTATCTTTGAGATAAATGTTTTCAAACTCGCGCCGCAGATCGGATCGGAAGTCCGGGTGGGCAATGGCAATGAGGCTTTTGGCCCGCTCGGAAACCGACTTGCCCCTGAGGTCGGCGACGCCGTACTCGGTGACGATGTAATGCACATCGGTGCGTAGGGTAGTTACACTGGCACCTTGTTCTATAGCGGGCACGATACGCGAGATGGTGCCCTTGGCCGCGGTGGAGTGGAAGGCCAGAATGGAGCGGCCTCCCCGGGACCAGCTGGCGCCGCGCACGAAGTCCGCCTGGCCGCCCGGACCGCTGTATTGGCGGAAGCCTATGGTGTCGGAAACAACCTGGCCGGTGAAGTCCACCTGCAGGGCGGAGTTCACCGAAACCATGTTGTCGTTTTGGGCCACCACCCGGGGGTCGTTGGTGTAATCCACCGGGAACATGGATACCATGGGGTTGTTGTTTAGGAACTTATAGAGCTTTTCGGTTCCCATGAAGAAAGTGGCTACCATCTTATTCTTGTGCAGGTTCTTGCGGGTGCAGGTGACGTTGCCCGCATACACTAGATCAACCACTCCGTCGGAGAACATCTCGGTGTGAATGCCCAGATCCTTCTTGTCCTTTAAAAAGCCCAAGATGGAGTCCGGCACCGCCCCGATGCCCAGTTGCAGGCAGTCGCCGTCGCGGATCAGGTCGGCGCAGTTGCCCCCGATGGCCTCGTCAGTGGGGGTTATCTTTGCCGCGGGCAAGGAGATCAGCTCCGCGTCGGTGGCCACGATGCAGTCGATGTCATTGATGTGGATAAAGGAGTCTCCCAGGGTGCGGGGCATGTGGTGGCTGATCTCGGCGATTACCAGGCGCGAGCTTTCCGCCGCGGGCTTGGTGTAGTCCACCGACACCCCGAAGGAGCAGAAACCATGCTCATCAGGCGGGGAAAGCATGCACAGGGTCACGTCCACCGGCAGGATGCCCTGGGTGAACAGGTTCGGTATCTGACTGAAATGGCAGGGAGTGAAAACTCCCCAGCCGCCGCTCACCGCTTGGCGGGTGCTACCGCCCACGAAAAGCGAGTTGTGAAAAAAGTGGGGGCTGTTTTCCATCTCGCAATAGTCGGCCTTGCCCATGGAGACCATGTGGACCAGTTCTACGTTGTGGTAACGTTCCTTGTTGTCCACCATCGCTTGGAGCAGGGTCTCCGGTGAGCCGCAGGCATGACCCACCACCACCCGGTCACCAGAGGAGATGCGGCTCACCGCTTCGTCGGCTTCGACCAGTTTCTCCCTATACACTTCTTGCCAATCCATTAGTAGGCTCCTTTGGCGATTGCAAACAGTCTCTTGATTGCTTGGTCGAACTCGGCCTCTGCGTGAACCAAAAGCAACTCGCGGCCTTCAAGCGATCGGGTATCGGCGCAGGCGTTTTTGCATCCCATGACCACCAGCACCCGCTCCGCTCTTGCATCCTCGTGGGAAACCAGTTCAACCACTCCGTCCAACTCTTGGGCCAGGCGGTGGACCTGCTCGCCCCGGTCGTAGTCGGGCGAGCAGCCACCGCAAAACTTCAGACCCAGGAGCACTATGCCTGTTCCTCCTCGATGCCGGCCAGCTTCTTGGCCACCTTTTGCTTTTGGGCCATGTTCACTTGGCGGGCTATCATGATGCGCTGGGCCTGGGGAGAACCCGCGCCGTGCATGGACTCGGTTAGGTAGCCCACCGCGGCGGTGCCCAGGGTCAGGTTCTCGATAAGGCGCAGGATGCGCATGCGGTTTTCCGTGGAAACCTCGGGATTGGCCTTGAAGTACTTGGCCACCCACTTGCCCACCTCGGGCGAGCGCAGATCTTGCTCCGAGGGCATGGTCACCATCAGGCCGCCGGCGATGTCCTGGGCCAGACGAGAGATTTCATAGGGGAATCGGGTCACGTTTTGCTTGCACACGTTGGCCAGCAGGGTGTCTACCAAGTAGGTGCCGCTGGGCTCCTTGCCGCCCTGGGCCGCGCAGGCCACCGAACCGCAGAACAAGGTCTCGTTGAGATGGTTCATCTCGATGAGCTTGTCCTTGACGTGCGAGGCCCTGGCCACGCCGTTGTACTGGGCCGCGGTCTGGGCCGCGCCGATCAATACATCGCCCACGCCCGCCTTGCAGGCATAGCTCTGCCGGTGGTAGGAAGCAAAATGCTCCACCAGGCGTCCGGCAAACTCCCACTCCTTGAACATGAACACCCGGTCCCAAGGCACGAACACATTGTCGAAAACCACCAGGGATTCGTGGCCGCCGTAAATGCCGTTGCCCCGGTCCATGGTGCCCTCTTCCATCTTGCGGGTGTCGCAGCTCTGGCGGCCCATTATGTAGGTGATGCCCTCGGCGTCGGCAGGCAGAGCAAAGGAAATGGCCCAGTCCTTGTCCTCCTCGCGCATGCTGATGGTGGGCATGATGATGATCTCATGGGAGTTGACCGCGCCGGTCTGGTGGGCCTTGGCTCCGCGCACCACGATGCCGTCATCGCGTTCTTCCACTACATGCATAAAGGCGTCAGGGTCGGGCTGCTGGCTGGGGGACAGGGAGCGGTCGCCCTTGGGGTCGGTCATGGCCCCATCGCAGGTAAGGTCGTTTTCCTGAACATATTGCAGGTAGCTCAAAAATCTCTTGTTGTATTGGGTGCCGAATTTTTGATCGATGTCATAAGTAACAATGGACAGGGCGTTGACGGCGTCCATACCCACACAGCGTTGGAAGCAACAGCCGGTCAAGGAGCCCAGCAGGCGGCCCATCTTGGTCTTCTTGACCAAGTCATCGGTGCTTTGGTGGATGTGGGTGAACCGGTTGACCTTCTCGCCGCTGAGGTGGGAAGTGGCGGTCATCAGGTCTTCATACTGTGGATCGTGGGCCAGGTCGTAGGTTAGCTTTACTGCTTCCATCGAGGGGCGGATGATAGGGTTGTCGACGACGTTTTCCACTTTCTCGCCGAACATGTACACTTTCAAATTGAGCTTACGCAGGCTGTCTTCGTACTGTTGGCCTGTCATCATTGGCATCTGTCAACCCTCCGTGTTGCCGCATGAGATATTCGGAAACTAAGCAATGTAGTCCAGTCACCGAAAGGTTAGTTTGCTTCGGCCCCGAGCCATCCACCATGGCAGGACCTTGGGCGTTAAAAAAGCAACAAGAATGCCAAAAGAGAAAAACACCTGGGACTTGAGGGCAAATACATAGGCACCATGCAGGATTATTAATGTGAAATTGGGCTTTTGGGGTGAATGCAAATTTGTGAAAATCGCCCGCGAACTACCCTTTAGAATGTAACCGAGACCATAGTTCACAATGTTGCTAAGCAATGCGTTCTTGCGTTGGGAAGGGCATTTTTGTCGGATAACCTATATATATTATTAAAGTTAGCACGCAAAGTAATGCGTAATTGCATTAATGCGTTTTCGCATTACAGGGCCTTTTGCGATCAGACTACTTTTTGAGGCGGATCCCCAGGCGCTTCATTTTGCGGACAACAGTTGACTGGTTCACTCCCAGGGCCTGGGCGGCCTTGTAGGTACTTTTGTGGATGCGCAGGGCGCGGGCCAGGATTTGCTTTTCAATCGCCTCCAAGGTGGCCTTTAATGACCCGTCAAGCACCTCTGGGTCTTGGCTGGGCTCCTTGGCCGCCTTCTTCAGGTAGTCGGGCATGTCCGCCCAGGCTATTACCTCCCCCTGGGTGGTGACCACCATGCGCTCTATGGTGTTCATCAACTCGCGCACGTTTCCCGGCCAATCGTAGTCATAAAGGGCTTGCAATACCTTGGGGTCTACCTGTTTGCCGAACTCATAGCGCCGGTTGAACTGGTTCAGGAAATGATAGAACAGCTTGGGTATGCCGTCCTTGCGATGACGCAAAGGGGGGATGACCACGGGCACCACGTTGAGGCGGAAGAACAGGTCCTGGCGATACTGGCCCCGGCGTACCATGTCCTGCAAATCGCGGTTGGTGGCCGCGACGATGCGCACATCCACCGGCACGGCCACGCTGCTGCCCACCCGGATCACTTCCTTGGCTTGCAAGACCCTGAGCAGCTTGGCCTGCAAGCCCAGAGGCAGCTCGCCGATCTCGTCCAGGAAGATGGTGCCGCCTTTGGCAGCCTCGAAAATGCCCAGCTTGCCTTGTTTGCTGGCCCCGGTGAAGGCCGCGGCCTGATAGCCGAAAAGCTCTGATTCCAAAAGCTGCTCGGGAATGGCTGCGCAGCTTATCTTGACCAAGGGGCCTTCTCGACGCTGGGAGTTGCGGTGAATGATGTCGGCGAACACCTCCTTGCCCACCCCGGATTCGCCCTGCACCAGCACGGTGGTGTCCACATTGGCCAAGCGCAAGGCCAGCTCGTAGACCTCTCGCATCTTGCCAGACTGCACCACCACTTGGTTATCGTCCTCGGCGTTGCGGCGCAAGCGCTCCAGCTCGCTCTCATACTTGGTGCGCAGTTTTTCTTCGCGCTCCAGCTTGCCTTGCAGGTTGTAAAGCTCGGTGACGTCGCGCACGCTGGTGACCACCAAGGACACCTTGCCTGGCTTATCAAAAATGGGGGTGCCGGTAACCATCACCGTCTTGCCGGTGCGTATGCTCTGCATGAGCGATTCGGCCCGTTGGGTCTCCAGCACCCGCAGGGTCACCGACTGGTTGTAAAAGCCCTCCTCCACCAACTCCTGCATTTTGCGATTGAGCAACTCCCCCCGCTGCAGCCCGGTGATGCGCTCATAAGCCTTGTTGACCCGTATGGTGCGGCCCTCACCATCGGTGACGTAGATGCCGTCAAAAGAGGATTCAATAATGGCGTCTAGTTCGCTGGTGAGTTCCTTGGTGCGCTCCAACTGGTCGGCGATGGCCGCCAGTTCGGAGATGTCCTGCAACACGGCCAGGGCGCCTATCACCTGTTCCCCGTCTTTGATGGGGGTGCGGTTGGTGAGATAGGTGCGCTGGCCGATGGTGATCTTGCGCACCGGTTCGCTTTGGCCGGTTAGGATGATGCGCGGCAAGCGGGTGTTGGCCACGAAATCCTCTGCCCGCTTACCCAACAGGTCCTTGACCGTGGAGTGAGCTACCGCGGCCATGGCTGGATTGCAAAAGATGGTCGTGCCCTCGACATCCACAGCCAACACCGGGTTGTAAAGAGAATTGAGGATGTCGTAAAGCAACCGCTCCATGGGTAGAGCGGTGAGGTTCACCTCAGGGGCATCGGTGGCGGCATTGTCTTCAGCAAGGCCGCAATCTTCTCTGACTGGACGGGCCCAGTCCTTGGCCGGCGTCCGCGTCAAGACTTGGGCGGCCACCGCCTTGGCCAAATCCTGGTGAGCGAACACGCCCACCGCCCTGCCCTCGCCATCGCGAAGGCATAAGGCATCTACACCGTCTTGGGATAAAAACGAGGCGCCCTCGCCCAAGGTAATGTCCTGGCTTACAGCCTTGAGCAAAGCGCTGGATTGCTGGGGAGCATCCATGGTGTTCCGTCCGCTTGTCACTCACCCGGCAGGCCAAACGCATAACCTTACCAACCACGTCCCTTGCGGGCTGGTTGCTGTGTAATTAACTATAACCATGTCCGCCCACACAGGGCAAGGCTTCACTTGGACGCTTGGATTACTCGACGAGCCACGGGCAGAACGCCCCCCCTGTGGTCACCTAGCCTAGGAGACCTGAAAAGACAATGAGAAAGGGGCTGGCCATGTAGGCCAACCCCTTGAAATTTTTGGAGGCGGCGACCGGATTTGAACCGGTGAATAACGGATTTGCAGTCCGC
>JAHLLJ010000065.1 GCA_020444205.1 Deltaproteobacteria bacterium
ACGGGGTGGAGGAGCTCAAAAAGGTGGTGGACACCTTGATCGTGATCCCCAACACCCGCCTGCGCTCCTTGGCCCCCAAGAACGCCCGCTTCGAGGACATGCTCAAAAAGGCCGACGAGGTGTTGCTCTATGCGGTCAGGGGCATCAGCGATCTCATCATCACCCCGGGTCTGATCAACCTGGACTTCGCCGACGTGCGCACGGTGATGGGCGAGATGGGCGTGGCCTTGATGGGCACCGGCGAGGCCAGCGGCGACGACCGCGCCTTGCAGGCGGCCACCCGGGCCATAAACAACCCCTTGCTCGAGGACATCACCATCGACGGCGCCCGCGGCGTACTGGTGAACATCACCGCCAGCGACGAGATCACCATCGACGAGGTGAGCGAGGCCAGCACCTTTATCCAGGAGGCGGCCCACGAGGACGCCAACATCATCTGGGGTACGGTCATCGACAAGAGCATGGGTGAAGGCATGCGGGTGACGGTCATCGCCACCGGCATCGGCCAGACCGAAGAGGTCCAGGAGGTCCGGCGGGTGGCCGTGGCTGGCGGCGGCGGATCGGGCCGCGAAATGGACATCAGCGAGATAGACGAGAACAACGTACGTAGATATCGCCGCAGCAGCGCGTCTCTCCGGGGTTTATCCTCCCCCGGGTCCCGGGAGGCACGCAGTGTTGGCGGTGACACCAGCGACTTGGATTGGCCGGCCTTCCTGCGCCGCCAGGCCGACTAGTTTGGTGCTTCACCAAGCACGCGTCGGCTTGGCCAGCCCCCGGCATACGGCGTTGCCGGCCGCGCGCTCGGCGGGAGACGGAATTTCATCACGAAGCCTCGGTTGCTGCGGCTCGTGATTTAGGGCCGTCCGGTCTTGGAGGGATATTCAGGACGGGCGGACTGTAGACAACCCCAACCTCCGGCCCAGTGGCCGCGCTGACGGCGCATGCCCGGGCCGGGACACCATGCCCACGGCCGCCGGGGCCGCACCCCCGGTCCCGGCGGCCCCCACCTTTGGCAAGGTTTCTACTTTTTCTTGAAAACGGCCAGCACCGCGGGAAGGGCCTGGCGTACCCAAGGCAGGTCCGGGGCCGGGCTGACCCGGCCGTAGTGTTCATAGGTGAAATCGCCTACCGCCACGGCCAACTGGGACTCGGCTCCGCCGTCCATGGTCATCACCTCCCTGAGGGCCAGGCCGCTGTTCTTGAGCGCCTGGGCCATCTCCCACAGGGTGTGGCCCCCTTCGGTTACCACCACCAAAATGCGCCCCTTATCGTCTATGGCCAAAGCGGTGCGGTTGGCCACCTTGGCCGAGCGGCGCACCCTTGTCATGCCAAAGCGGTCCAGGAGCATCAGGGACTGGGCCGCCTGCTGGTAGGGGTTCAGCCGGGGGTCAAAGGGTGTGTAGCGCATGTCCAGGATGCGGGCCTGGGGCAGATCAGGTTCCCGGGGCCCGGCCAGAAACAGGCCGTCTTGTTGGGCGACCAGGGGGCTCAGCTCATGGCCGTTTTGCAGCAGATAGCCCAAGTGGCGCCCTTCGGGGGTGTAGAGCCCAGCGTTGAAAACAGCCAGGGCTTTGCTTTGCTCCCGCCACTCACCAGCGGTTTGACCATCTTCCCCCTTGGAGGCGGCCAGCACCTTGAAGTCGTAAAGCTTGGGGTCCACCCTGAGCAGGGCCATGCGCGAGCTGCCGCTGCGCGAGGTGGTCAAATTTTCCCACAGCGCGAACTCCAGGCGGGGGGCCAGTATTTGCCATTGAGGCCCTGCAACATCACCGGCCAGGGCGGGGGCGGACAGCCAAGGCAGCAGGCACAAGACGATCACGGCCGGGATTATGAGCTTACGGTGGTGCATGAGGAATCATAGCCCGGCTCGGGTTAGGAAACAACCGCCGGAGAACAGGCCCTTTGGCGGACCCTAGCCTTTGGTATCTTCTGCCGCGGGGCGCGTGAAGATAATTTTGAAGCGAGCCGCTGTTTCGGGGGTTGCAAAGCAGGCCGCGCACTCCGGGCCACCGGCGCAGGCGGTGGGATCTATTGGTTCCAGGTGCACCTGAAAACCCAGGGCAAGGTATTCGGCCACCGCTTCGCTCAGGCGCGGCTCATCGGCCATGAACTGCCTGCGCCAGCCTTGGTCTGAAAGCTGGGCCTCTCGCCGGGGTGAAAGGGTCATGCGCGCCTCCATGCCCATTACTATAGCCCGGCGCGAAGGGAGAGGCCAGGCGGGGCTCAGTCCAGGCGGATGATCTTCACGTTTTTGCCTACCCACTCCGGGGGTAGATACACACGCCCGGATTTTCCGCTTCTTCTCACTTTTTTTTGCAGCATCTCCTCGGCGTAGCCTTGGAACTTGGTTTTGCCCTTGGGTTCGTGCAAGTTGTCTGAGGCACGCGGCTTGCTGGCGCGGGCGTGCTTAGGGGGCTTGTGTGCAGGGTCCATGACCGCTTCTCGCTTCGGGCGGTTTGGCGGCACATTGGTTGCGGCGCCGGGGTGTCGTCCTTATTTATAGCTACGAAGTAAATACAATAAAGCTGCTAAATAGTTAGATAGTAGCTATATTTTTGAATTTATACAGCCCGCGGAATGGATGTCAAAGGGTATTTTCCCCACAACAGGGAGGCGCGGAAGGATGATTCACTAAAAAATAATAAATTAAATATGTTACCAGCTATCCTAGGCCATAAAAAAATATGTTTAATTTAGCATAAGATAGACAACTCGCCACCTCTAAGCCTGAGTAGTTCCAAAGGCAGCGCAGGCCTCCCATGGGCCGCTGATCGGCGAGCGATGAATTATCGGTTGATTATGCGGATTGCCCGGCCGGATGCGGGTAGGCCCATGCCCGGGCCGGGCTGTTGGTTGTCTTTGGGGCGGTTCAGGAAATGCCCCAAGTTTCCTCGATTGATTGGAGAGGCCACCCGGCGGGCGGCCCGCTTGGGCCTTTAAGTCTTGAGGCGAAGGTTGATGAAGGAGCTTTGGTCAAAGCCCAGTTTCTTGAAAAAGGCCAGCATGTCCCCGGAGTCCCAGCGCACCGCGGTGAATATCTCCTGCACGCCGCGCTCGCGCAGGGCGCCAAACAATGCCTCCACCAGGGCCGCGCCCACGCCGGAGCCCATGTAATCCGGGTCCACCCCTACCAGCTCCAACCAGCCGGATAGCTCGGTGCCGAAGCCGCCGATTTTTATTTCACCCAAAGTGAAGCCCCGCACCTTGCCGCCTTCTTCAGCTACGTAGCTCAGACGGTAAATCTTATCCACATGCTTGGCCAGCATGTCCATCCACGTCTGGGGGACCGACTGCCGGGTGATGCGGGCCTGAATGCGTTGGACCTCATCGAGGTCATCTTGGGTCATTGGGCGCAGATTCAAGGGCACTTTGTAGCCTCGCCTTTAATCAATGCGAATGATTTTAACGTTTTTGCCAACCCACTCCGGGGGCAAGTAGACTCGGCCGGAGTTACCGCTTTGCTTAACCTCTTTTTCAATCATCTCTTCGCCATAGACCTCGAATTTGGCTTTATGGCGGGGATCGGAGGCGTTTTCCTCGGGTCCGGAACGCTCCCGGCGGGACGCATTTTCAGTTTCGCTCATGTTCCTGAGGCCCTCGGAAGTTATCAGGTTGGGGTTCTTGCCGCCTTTATGGCCGTCAAGAAGTTGTTGCTACATAATAACTAATTTGTAGCTACATTGTGACCATAGGCCACCGGACCCGTAATGTCAACCCAAAAATCAGGCGGTCCAGAAACGCTTGGGATCGAAACGCCTAATTATTTCCAACTCTTCAGCCATAGGTTCGGGGGTGGTCCCCAGGTTGGGGGCGCAGGCCAGCTCCCAGCCGGTTTCTTGCTCAACCTGATCCAGGCTCGCCCCGGGGTGCATGGCCGCCAGCTCGGCCCGGCCTTGAGGAAAAGTGAACACCCCCAGGGAGGTTATCAGGGCGGCCGGGCCGCCGCGAGTCAAACCCTGCTCTTCGCGCCAACCAGTATGGGGCCCCCAACCGGGGGAGGTGATGTAGTCCACTTGGGGCACCAGGCGGCGGCGTTCGTGGTTCATTATGATAAGCAAACGATGAGCCAGGCAGGCAATGTCCGCCCCGCCGCCCGAGCCGGGCAGGCGGACCTGGCCGCCATCCGGCTTCAAGGCCCGGTGAGTGTTCACATTGCCCCATTGGTCCACCTGGGCCCCGCCGATAAAGCCTAAATCAACCCTACCGCCCGAGAGCAGGCTCATCACCTCGTCCAGGCCACGGAGGCACAGCGCTTCGCACTGGTTGGGCGCGTCGCCCATGGTGATGATGGGCGCGGTGGCCGGACGGTCGCGCAGCACCCCGTTTTCGAACAGGCCCAGGGCGTTGGGCGCGTGGGTCTTTTTGGCCAGCATGAAGGCCAACAGGGGCAGGCGCATGCCCACGAACACCACGTCATGGTCGTTGATCTGCCTGGCCGCGGCGGTGACCATGATCTCGCCTTGGGTGTAGCCGCTCACCAGCCGTACTCCAAAGGCGCGCTGAGGCGGCTGTGGCTGACCATGAGCCCTTGCAAACGGGCGCTGCCCAGCTTGGCCACATAGTCTTCACGTCCGCTCAGGCCATCGACCCACTCCGCCTGCCAGGCCTTGGCCTGCTCCGGGTCGCGGGTGGCGGCCGCGTAGTCCAGATAATATTGATTGTCCAGGTCGTAATAGCCCTGCACCGGGGCGGGGTGGGCCCCCCAGGGCACCTCGCACACCGCATCCACCAGCAGGCCCGGCACCAAGGTGCGGTCCGGATCGCGGCGAATCACCTCGCTGTCCACGATCTCCTCGCAGGTGACCAGCACCCGCGAGCTGGCCATGGCCGCCTGCTTGGTGAACCCCGTTGCCCCCCACACCTGGCAGTTGCCCTGTCTGTCGGCCCGCTGCACGTGGATCAGGGCCACGTCCGGGTTGAGGGCCTGGATGGCCAGGAGTTTGCGGCCGGAGTGGGGACAGGTGAAGGTTTTGAACTGGGGGTTTTCCCGGGCCATGTCGCTGCCCATGGGTGAGCGGCCCACGGCCATGGGCAGGCCCCGGGCCCCGGCCTCCAGGGCCAGGGTTATGGAAAAGTTGCTGTGGTCCAGCACCTCCAGGGTGCGAGGCAGGCCCTGTTCCACCGCCCGGCGAAAGTTGTAGCCTATGCCGGTGCTCACGTTGCCCACCCAGGCCGCGATTACCCGTTCCACCAGCCCGGCGCCGATCATCTGGTCGATGCTTATGTTGGATATGGGGGCCACCAGGGTTAGGGGGCCTATGCCCTGGCGGATGATCTCATGGGCCGAGGCGTAGGGGATGAAGCCCTCCAGACCGGCGGACAGGGCCACGCTGTGGCCCGGGCGCACCAACTCGCTGATTGCCTGGGGCAGGCTTTTCACCTTATCGCCGCTTTTACCCATCAACCTCCTCGCGAAGTTTGGCTATCCAGCAATAGCAGATGGCCCCCCCGGGCTGCAAGGCCCCAAGGCCTTAGAAAAACTCGGAGCCCGCCTGGGGATTACGCTTCAAGGCCTGCTTGAGCAGACCGCCCACCTGCTCCATGACCTGTGACACCGGCTTGGGTTTGGGAAGGGGATCATTCAGGCTCATTTCCCCGGCTTTGAGCGGCTTGAAGCTTAGAGCCTCGGCGGAAACCATCTTTTCCTTAGCCGTGAAGTTCACCCCTAGGATGTTGCGCTTTTGCAGCTCTTGCGGGCTTAGGGAGCGCAAGTACCCAGCCAGCATCATCAAATCGTGGTTAGCCTCAAAAGCCAAGATGTCCTGGTTCACCTCTTTTAAAAGCTTCAAGGCCCGTTGACGCTCGTCCTCCAGGCCCGCCGCCTCGTCCACCAAGACCTTGTACAGCCCCCTGACCAGGCTGGTGTAGCGGGCCGCCCGGGTGAGCCCCCGGATGGGCCGGAGCCCCACCGCCGGGGCGGCCAAGGCCACTGACTCGGGCCGCGGCGGATCTACGCCCGCGGCATTGAAAAATTCCTCCCGTATGGCCGCGTCGCCCAGGGCCCGGCCCAGGCGGGCCCGGTGCTTTTCCCAGGCGTAAAGGCCCCCAAGCAGGGCGCTCACCGCCTCGGTGACCATCAGAATTTCTTCTTCGATTATGCGGCGTTCCCGGAAATAGTTCTGTACTATCTCTTGCTTGACCGCTTGGTTCAGCGCCTGGATATATGCATCATCCCCCATCTGAATTCCCCGTGATGGCATACTGGTTGTTATAGCGGGCGCTTTTTGTTAGTTTTGCCCCCAAGGAGCCTCCAACATGCCCAAGGTTACTATAATTTACAAGGCCAATACCCCCGCTGCCCAGGAGCAGGCCCACAGCCTGGAGCAATGGCTTACCCAGCGTGGAGCGGGGGTCCATCTGCTGGAGGCCAAGGGCGGCGAGCCCAGGGCGGGTAATGGAGTGGAAAAACCCCTGCCCCTGGACACCACCCTGGTGGTGGTGCTGGGCGGCGATGGCACCATGCTGGGCGCGGTGCGCCAAGTGGTGGCAAACGGCCTGGAGGCGGTGCCCATTCTGGGAGTGAACCTGGGCGGCCTGGGCTTTTTGACCGCCCTGGCTCCGGATGAGCTTTTGCCGGCCATGGAAAAGGTGCTGGATGGGCATTACCAAGCCTCGCCCCGGCTGATGCTGGATAGTATCGTAAGCCGCCAGGGCGCGGAGTTGGCCCGTTTCACCGCCCTCAACGACCTGGTGATCAACAAGGCCGCCCTGGCGCGAATCGTGGAACTGGAAGCGGAGGTGGACTCACGCCCGCTCACCACTTTCCAGGCCGACGGCCTGATAATCTCCACCCCTACCGGCTCCACCGCCTACAACCTTTCAGCGGGAGGGCCCATCTGCCACCCGGCCCTCAACTGCATCGTGGTGGCTCCCATCTGCTCCTTCACCCTGACCAACCGTCCCCTGCTCTTGGCCCCAAACATGACCCTGTCGGTCACTTTGGGCCATCGTGCCCAGGAGACCACCCTGACCTGTGATGGCCAGGTGGGCCTGGAGCTGGAGCCCGGCGACGAGATCCGCTTCCAGCGTTCCGAGCACATCGTGCACCTGATCCAATCGCCGTTTAGGGACTATTTCGAAATTCTCAAGACCAAGCTGCGCTGGGGTTAACCAGGCGCCCGGCTTCGCCAGGCGGCGCCATGCCGCGTTGTCGGCGTCACCCGGTCCTCGGCGTAGGTCTACTACGCCTGCGCCCCTGGTTCGCCTGCCGCCTTGCCTGGCGCTCCCTGGCTGTGCCGGGGCTTCCCCAGGCGGCGCCATGCTGCGTTGTCGGCTGCACCCGGTCCTCGGCGTAGGTCTACTACGCCTGCGCCCCTGGTTCGCCTGCCGCCTTGGGTTTCGCGCCTTTTTAAACAGTGGATCCGTCGGCCCGGGGCAGGACCACCCTGAAGACGCTGCCCTTGCCCGGGGTGCTGCGCACCTCCAGCCTTCCCTTATGGGCCAACACGTTCTTGCGGGTGATGGCCAGGCCCAAGCCGGTGCCTCCCCGTTTGGTGGTGAAAAAGGGGAAGAAAATCTTTTCCTGCTCCTCAAGGGCTATGCCCGGCCCTTCGTCCATCACCTCCACGGCGATGTGCTCCCGCTCCACCACGGCCCTGACCACCACCACCCCGCCCCGGGGCGAGGCTTGCACAGCGTTTTGTACCAGGTTTATGAGCACCTGCTTCAGCCGCCCGGCGTCGGCGGGCACCATTAGGCCTTTGCCGTCCAACTCCTCGGCCAGGCGCACCGCCCGCTGTTTGGCCATGCTTTCGGTTAGGGTGAACACCTCCTGCACCAACGCGGCCAGCTCCACCGGTACCAGGCGCAGATCCAAGGGCCGGGTGTAGTCCAGCATCTGGCGCAGCAAGGTCTCCATGTGGCTTACCTGGTCCACGATGATCTTGAGCTGGTTGCGATAGGGGTGGTCCGGCTCCAGGTCCCTTTGGATGCGCTGGGCAAAGCCGCCTATGGCGATTAGCGGCGTCTTAAGCTCATGGGCCACCGCCGCTGCGGCCTGTCCCAACAGGGCCAGGTTCTCGGCTTCCTTGAGGCGCCGCGCTTCCCGGCGCTCCCTGTCCACCAAAAAGCCGGTGAGGGCTCCGGTGAAAAAGTAGAGCAAGATTTCCAGCACCACCAAAAAGGCGGCAGCGCGTCCCGAAGAGGGTAATGAGAAAAAGTCGAGATAGTTCAGGCAGATCAACGCGGCGCAGATGAGGCCGCCCTTGAGGCCGAAGAGCAGGCTGGCCATGAACAACGGCAAGAAGAAAAGGCGCTGGACCAGAGCGGAGAGGTCGGGCCTGAGCGGCAGTAAAAGCCAGTGCGCCAGGCTTAGACCGGCCAAAAGCATGGCCACCGGCACCACCTTGATCCAGGTTGGTACCACGCTCCAGCGGCGGCGCATTTCCTCGAACATGCTGGCCTAGAGACTCCCGCGCGGGATGTTATAAATTAGAGAACTGTCTCAGAATAGCACCCCATTGAGGCCGGGCCAAGTTGAGGATGGGTGTTTTTACTTGGCGCTGGGGGTGGCGGCGTGCTACCAAATCTTTTAAGATGACGTGTCAAGGGTACAGCCCAATTCCGGGGCTGACCGTTCGCCCGATATAGCATAAGGAGATTCCCCATGGCCCGTAGCGTCAGAATATTTGTTCTCTGCACCCTGCTGCTCTGCTTGCCGCTGATCATGGCCATGGGCATTGGCGGCAGCGATGTGCCCACCCGCATACCCGAACCCAAGGAAAATTATCTGGTTACCCTGACCGACCTGGGCGGAACCACGGTGGATCTCAGCCACTTCTCCATTGAGGGCGTAGTATTTTTGGCTGGTGAGATGGGCCGGGGTGAGATGGCCATGCCCTTGGAAAAGGTCAAGGAAGTGCTCATCAGGCACAAGGACGGCGATTACAAGGCCGAGGTGACCCTGGACGACGGCAAAAACGTGGCCATCATCATCAAGGGTAGCCTGAAGGCCACCGGCAAGACCACCTACGGCAACTACCGCATCCCTCTGGAAGAGGTGAGCCGCATCCAGATGCGCGGCGTGAAGCACAACTAGCTTACGATGCGCGGACCACGCTTGGGCGGCCTGCCGGTAGGCGGCAGGAAAAAGCGTATGAGCACCAGGCCCACAACGAACCCGCCTATGTGAGCCATCCAGGCCACGCCCGGCCCGCCGCTGCCCAACACCTGGAACAGGAACCATAGCCCCAGCACTATCACCGCGGGCACCCGGATAAGCTGCACGAAAAAGAAGAACCAGATCAACACCACCACGTTGGCCCGGGGATACAGCAAAAAGTAGGCTCCCAGAACCGCGGCGATGGCCCCCGAGGCCCCGATCATGGGCAACTGAGAGGAAGGGTCCACCAGCACGTGGGCCAACGAGGCCAGCACCCCGCCAAGCAGATAAAAGAGCACGAATCGAACCGGCCCCAGGCGGTCCTCGATGTTGTTGCCGAAAATCCACAGATAGAGCATGTTGCCCGCCAAGTGAAAAAAGCCGCCGTGTAGAAAAACCGCGGTGAGCAGGGTCAGCGGCTGGGGCACCCCGGCGAGGGGCTCGGGCACCGGCACCTGGCCGGTGATAAGGGCGGGCACCACTCCGTAGCGGTACACGAAGATCAATTCCTGTTGGGCGGGCAGCACCAACTGGTAGAGGTAGACCAGCACGTTTAGGGCGATAAGCCCCAGGGTGATGTAGGGCGTGCCCTGGATAGGGTTGTCATCACGGATGGGTATCAAAACCGTACCTCTTCATCGCCTGTAAGCCCCTGCTTGCGCATGAGGAAACCCTGAATATAGTTTGTAGCATATTTCCACGAGATCAAGGGTTGGGACCTAGCCCCCAAATAATACAGGTGACCATCAGCCGCCGCTCCCGGCCAGCGGACCAACGCGGTATAATTGCTTTTTTCTCCGGGGGGTGTCTCCGGTGCGTAAAAGCAAGGGCATGATGAAAATACTCCCTCTGGCGGGATCAGCTTACCTCTTTCGCCGCCAAGCACCGCTTTTCTCAGGAAGGTGATGCCAGACACCCGCACGGGTGGTAAACGGATCAAGGGCAACCTGCCTCCGGGAACCCCGGTGGCCCACAAAACCGGCACCTCGGCAACCTAGGACGGGTGAGGGCCGCGCTCAACAAGTTGGGCATCATCACCCTGCCGGACGGCAGGCACCTGGTCATCGTGGTGTTGGTGGTGAACTCCCGGGAGGAGCGTGCCGCCTGCGAGAAGCTGATCGCGGACATCGCCCGGACCGCCTGTGATTATTTCACAGGGGCAGGGGAGCGATCCGAGACAAAATAGCGTAAGATATTAGTATGATAGAACCTAGCAAAAAGGTATGCCTGCGCACCTTCGGCTGTCAGATGAACGCCTACGATTCCCTGCGCATGGCGGGCATGTTGGCCGACATGGGTTATGCCCAGGTAGAGGAGCCGGACGCGGCCGACCTGATCGTCCTTAATACCTGCTCGGTGCGCCGCCTGGCTGAGGAAAAGGTCTACTCCTACGTGGGCGAGCTCAAGCGGCTCAAGCGGGAAAAGCCCTGGCTGATTATCGGGGTGGGCGGCTGCGTGGCCCAACAGGAGGGTGACAAGCTGCTGAGGCGCCTGCCCCACCTGGACTTCGTCTTTGGCCCGGACGCGGTGCCCAGCCTACCCGGCCTGGTCGGCGACGCCTTGCGGGGCAAGCGCCAAGCGATGACCAAGCTGGGGCCTTCGGCCGCGCCCAGTCAGATCATCATACCCACCGCGCCCGGCCTCAGAGCCATGGTCACGGTGATGACCGGCTGCGACAACTTCTGCTCTTACTGCGTGGTGCCCTATGTGAGGGGCCGGGAGCGCTCCCGCCCGGCCGGGGAGGTGCTGCAAGAGGTGAACGCCCTGGTGGAGGCCGGGGTGCGCGAAATCACCCTGCTGGGCCAGAACGTGAACTCCTACCACGATCCGGACTCGGGCCTGGACTTTGCCGGGCTTCTGGCGCGGGTCAACGAGGTCAAGGACCTTTGGCGCATCCGCTTTACCACCAGCCACCCCAAGGACCTGGGCCAGGGGCTCATCGAGGCCATGGCCGGTCTGGACAAGGTGATGGAGCAGATGCACCTGCCCGCCCAGTCGGGCAGCAACCGCATGTTAAAAGCCATGAACCGGGGCTACACCAGGGAAAAGTACTTGGAGCAGGTGCGCCGCCTGCGTGAGAAGGTGCCCGCGGTAGCCCTGGGTAGCGACATTATTGTGGGCTTCCCCGGCGAAAGCCAGGAAGATTTCGAACAGTCCTTGAGTCTGCTACGCGAAGTCCGTTACGATTTCCTCTACAGCTTCAAGTACTCCGACCGCCCCTTCACCAGGGCGGGCCGCTTGGAGGACAAGCTGGATGAGGACACCAAGGGCAGCCGCCTGGTTGAGCTGCAGGCCCTGCAAAGGGTCATCGGCCTTCAGGAGCACCAGGCCCAGGTAGGGCGGGTGGAGGAGGTCTTGGTGGAGGGCCCGGCCAAGCACGGGCAGGGCCTGATGAGCGGGCGCAGCCGCGCCGGCCGGGTGGTGAACTTCCCCGGCCCGCCTGAGCTGACCGGAAGCCTCGTCATGGTGCGCATTACCCAAGGCAGGGAAAACTCGCTGGCCGGCGAGTTGATCCCGGCCACTGGAGAAAATACGGCATGATCCACATGAAGGTACAGGGATTGACCATTGACCCGGCTACCAACAGCCCCATCCTGATCCTGCAGGAGTTGACCGGCGAGCGGACCCTACCCATCTGGATCGGTTTGCTGGAGGCCACGGCCATAGCCAGTGAGTTGGAAAAAGTCTCCTTTTCCCGGCCCATGACTCATGACCTGGCCTTGAACCTCATAACTCACATGGGCCGCAAAATCCTCAAAGTGGAGGTGACCGCCCTTAAGGACAACACCTTTTACGCCCTGCTGTACCTGCAGGACGACCAGGAGGTGACCAAGGTGGATTCGCGCCCCTCGGACGCCATCGCCCTGGCCCTGAGAGCCGATGCCCCCATCTTGGTGGCCGAGGAGGTGCTCACCGCCGCCGCCGCTTCTCCCGCCTCCGGCCAGGCCAAGGGCGACAAGGAGTGGAAGGACCTGCTGGAGTCCATGGACCCAGAGGATTTCGGCAAATACAAAATGTGATCCCGGCCATCCAAAGAGGCATCTTATGATTGATCTGCATACCCACACTCTGTTCAGCGATGGTGAGCTGCTGCCCGCCGAGCTGGCCCAGCGGGCCCAGGTGATCGGCCTGGAAGGCCTGGCCTTCACCGACCACGCGGACATGAGCAACCTGGAGCTTATCCTGCCCCGCCTGCTTACCGCCGCCGCCGAGCTGGACCGCCACCACTCCATGCGGGTGCTGGCCGGAGTGGAGCTTACCCACTTGCCCCCCGAGTTGATCGGGCCCTACGCGGAAAAGGCGCGGGCCATGGGCGCCCAGGTCGTGGTGGTGCACGGCGAGAGCCCGGTGGAGCCGGTGGCGCCGGGCACCAACCTGGCGGCCATCGAGGCCGGGGTGGATATCTTGGCCCATCCGGGCATGATCAGCCCGGAGGAGTGCGCCCTGGCCGCCGAGCATGGGGTGCTTCTGGAGATCAGCGCCCGGGGCGGCCATAGCTTGGGAAATGGCCGGGTGGCCTCCCTGGGGCGGGCCGCTGGAGCGGGCCTGGTGATCAACACTGACGCCCACGCCCCCCGCGACCTCATCGACCATGTATTCGCCCGCCGGGTGGGCCTGTTCGCCGGGCTGAGCGAAGACGAGGTGGAGCAGTGCTTTGCCCGCTCGCGGGCCCTGATGGAGCGTGCTCTGGGGGTCAATGTCTGATTCCCTGATCCAGCGTTTGGAGCAAGCCCGGGGCCATGGCCCCGGGGCCCTGGCCCAGGCCTGTGCCGCTCTCTTGGCCGAGGTCCGGGGCGTGGATCAGTCCGCCGCCTCCCGCGCCGTATCCCAAGACCAGGAGTTGGCCGGGCTCATTGCCCAGGCCGCCCCGGCCGAACGCCTGGCCGCCCGCCTTAGCGAGTTGGCCCGGGCGGCCCGCTGTATTGGCTGCGCCACCTGCTGCCGCACCTCCAGCCCCACTCTTTATGCCGAGGACCTGTCCCGCCTAAAGGCCGCCGGCCTGGGTTGGGAGAGCCTGGTGACCCTGCGGGCCGGGGAGAGAGCGCACTCCGCCCGCCTGGGTGGGCTGCAAACCCTGGAGCAGGAGCTGATAAAGCTGCGCGAGCAGGATGGGGCCTGCGCCTGGCTGGGGGAGGCAGGCTGCGGCATCTATGAGCACCGCCCCCTGCAATGCCGCTGGCTGGAGTGCTGGTCCGGCCGTCACGCCGGGCAGTTGGAGGACCGCCCCCGCCTGGACCGGGAGGAGCTTCTGGCCGGCGATCCCACCGCCCTGGCCCTGGCCAGGGAGTATGACCTCAAGCTGCCCGCCGCCCAAGAGCACCAGGCCCTGGCCGAGGCGGCTCAGGGTAAAGATCAGGCCCTGGCCCTGGCCATGCTGGAGCTGGACCATGTGTTGCGGGGAGCCATCAGCCAGCGTTATGGTTACAGCCCCCAGGCGCTACGCCTGATTCTGGGTCGCCCGGCCCGGGAGGTGGCGGCCAACTATGGCCTGGAGTTGAGCCTGAACGGGGAGACTCTGGTCCTGCGTTCCAAGTCGTAGGCCTGGCCTTTGGCCCACAGGCCGCGCCGTGCCAGCCGGGCCCCGTTTTCCGCCTTTAAAAAATCGCTCTTGTGGCGATAGTTGAACGAGCGATAGGCATGGGCCCATCCTTGGGCGATCATCTCTTGGTTCAGCAACCGCCCGTCGCTCAAGTACACAAAGGCCAGCAAACGGCGGTAACGGTCGCGCTTGCGGGTTTGGGGCCGCCCGTCCACCAGGCGCACCTTGTCCCCCACGGCCACCAGCTTCCGCATGGCCTCCCGGCTGGCCGCGCCAGCCTTGGCCTCCTCGGTGGCGCTGCGCCCGGCGTTCTTGGCCTTGCGGGCCAGGGACTTGCTGTGCGCGGTCTCCGGCGCGTCCACCCCGATCAGGCGCACCAACTCGGGCTTACCCCTGAGATGCACGGTGATGGTGTCGCCGTCGTTGATGCGCGCCACCTCCACGGTCAGCGAGCCGGCCCAGGCCAGGGATGCGGCCAACAGCAGTCCCAGCAGGGCCACGGTGCACAGGTCATACTTTAGGGCGCGGCTCACGGCAGGGGCACCCTGAGCCCGTCATAGGCCACCTGCACCGGCATGCCCAGGCCATGGTCGCGGAACACCCGCTGGGCCAAGGCCTGCCAAGAGGCCTGGTCGTTGGGCACGGGATAGGGCGCGCCGCTTGGGTCCTTGAGGGGATCGCCGGGGACGTATTTCTTGAGCATGGCGTTGGCCGGCTCGTCGCCGGGTATGAAGTCCTGGCAGGAGAGATGGACCAAGTACACCCGCCTTGGCTGCCAATCAGCCAGTAGGGGCAGGGCCTTTTGCAGGCTCAGGTGATTGGCCCGGTTCACCTCGGGTTCGTGCACAAAGTGGCTCTGACACACCAACAGATCCAGGCCCGCGAAGCCTTGAGGGCCCTCTGCCCGCACCAGGTCGCTGGTGTAGCCCAAACGCAACGGCCCCTGCTCCGTGGCCAGGGTGAGAACGTAGCCCACCGCGCCCTTGGCCATGTTGCCGTGAAAGGTTTTCACCGGCCGGGCGGCCAGCTCCGGTCCAAAGGGCTCGCCGCTCAGTTCCTCCCCCGCTACGGCCAGGCGCTTTTCCAGCAGGCTGCCCAGCAGGTAGCCGAAGCGGGGCTCGATCTGCTCCCAGGCCTGGGCCGTGGCATACACCGGGATGGGCTGCCAGTCCTCGGGCGGCACTGCCCGGCGGAAGCAGAGCAACTCGTCCAGGCCCAGGTAGTGGTCGCCGTGCTCGTGGGAGATGAGCACCGCGTCGGGCCGGGGCAGGTCTTCGCGCATGAGCTGAGCCCTGAGGTCTGGCCCGGGGTCGATGAGCAGGCGGGCCGGGCCTTGCAGCCACAAACTGGTGCGGGTGCGGCTTTCGCCGATCTTGCGCAGATGACGGCAGGTGGCGCAAGGGCAGCGGTGCTCTGGCAAGCCCCAGGCCCCGCCAGTGCCCAGGAAAATCAACTCCATGTTATACTCCCCTCAATGGGCCTCGCCTGGCCCTAGGCGCTCAATGTAGCATTGTTGGGGAGCAGGAAAAAGCCATGGCCAAAAACAACGTCGCCAAATCAGACGAACCCCTGCGGCTGGCCGCCTCCCTGGTCATTGATGCCGCCACCTTGGAGCGGGCGCGATCCAAAGCCGCCAAGCACCGGGTGCCTTTTGCCGAGTATCTGGAAGAGGCGGTGCGCCTCTACGGCAAGGTGCTGGACAAGAAGGTCAGCGTAGTCCCCCGACCCATCTAGTACGGCAATCCTTTACAGAGGCCGCTCGGCCACGTGCAGCCAGGCCACGCCTTTGGTCAGGGCATGGCTGCGCGGCCGCACCAGCCCGGCCTGGGCCATCTCCTCGCGGAAGGCCGCCGGAGTGGGGAACTCCATAATGGTCTCGGCCAGGTAGCGGTAGCCGAACTCGTCGCCGGAGATCAGCCCGCCGATCTTGGGCAACAGGTGCATGAGGTAGCGCTGGTACAGGCGGCGCACCAAGGGCCGTTGAGGGGTGGTGAATTCCAAAACATAGACCCGCCCCCCTGGCTGGAGCACCCGGCGCATCTCGGCCAGGGCGTCCACCCGGCGGGGAATGTTGCGGATGCCAAAGGCGATGCTCACCGCCTGGAAGGTGGCATCGGCAAAAGGCAGGGCCGTGCCGTCCCCGGCCATGAGGCGCACCCGGGCCCCCCGGCGGGCTACCTTGCGCATTGCCGGGCCCAGCATGGCCGGAACCAGGTCCAGGCCCACCACCAGGGGCCTTTGGGGCAGGGCGGCCACGGCCAAGGCCAAGTCGCCGGTGCCGGTGGCCACGTCCAGCACCCTTGCCCCCGGGCTCAGGCGCATGGCCCGGGCGGTGAAATAGCGCCAGTGCAGATCTTGCCCCGCGCTGAGGACATGGTTTAAGAGGTCGTATACCGGCACCACCTGATTGAAGATGCGCCGTACCTGGCTGATCTGGGTGGCTTCGTCCCTCACGCCTCGATCACCAATCCAGCAATGAAGCGCGGGTCCAACTCACCCTGGGGGTTCAGGCCGGATAGCTCCTGGCTGAGCCGATGCAAAACCCCGCGCAGGGAGCGCCCGGCCAGGGAGGCCTGGGCCGGATCGGGCAGGGCGCGCAAGGACTCAGCCAGCTCCTCTTCCAGACCGCCCTTTAGGGCCTTTTGCAAGGCGGTCACCGCCTCGGGCAGGCGCGAAACCGCAATGGGGGCTAGGCCCTGAAGGCCCATCTCCCGCCGGGCCAGCCAGGTGCCCAGGATGTGGCTCAGCTTGATCTCGGTGACGTCCTCGGGCAGCATCGCGGCCTCGTAGAGCCCGCGTATCTCCTCGGGGTCCAGGGCCAACAGATCCAAAAGCAGGGTTCCCCAGAAGCCTGCCTGACTTAGGGCGCTGTCCGCGGCCTCCAGGTCGGCCAGGCTGATGAAGGCCCGGTACTCACGGTTCTTGCCCAAGGTGGGGTCGTAGCAGCGGGGACGGGCATAAAGCAGCCCGGCCAGCCAGCGGTCCAGGGGCGGCTCCAGGATGTGCAGGCCGGTGGGCATCTTGCTCAGCCAACCCTCCTTGGCCAAGACCCAGGCCCGGCGGTTCAGCTTGCGGATGGCCTCCGCGCCGTGGCGGGCCAGGGCAGCCAGGCTCAGGCGGGTGGCGATGTCGCGTGCCTTGGCCGGGTCCCCTTGCGAGAGCACCCCCAGGCCCAGGTTGACCAGGCCCAGGCTCTCCCGGGCCGCCCGCTCCACTTCCTCGGGATGGGCGGGGTCCGCCTCCAGGGCGGCCACTCCGCAAGAGGCAATGTAGGCCATCTCGGCCCGGAGCATGTCCCCGGCCTCGCCGCCCATCTGCCCGGCCAGGGAGGGCAAGAACTCCCGCTCCGGCAGCAAGGAAGCCATGCGGTCCGAACGGGCCGACGCCGACGGCAAAGAAGCCCCTTTGGGCGGCAAGTCCTCCCAACGGATTTCGCCCGGCGCGGGGGAGGCCCACAGCTCCAGGGCCTCCAGGCGGGTGGGGAAGCCGTGGTCGGCCAGGCGGCCGGAACGCCAGCGGTTGGCATACTCCTGCAGCTCGGCGGTCTGCTCCCACAGGGCGGCTTCCAGGGCCTTGAAATACATGTCAGGCAGCTCGCTCTTTAAGAGCACCAGCACCTGGCCCACAAAGCCCTTGATCTTGGGGTTGATGAACTCGAAGAAGTACACCCCGTCTATGGTGAACTCGGGAAGGTCGTCGGGCGGCTCCTGTTGCTCCTGGCTGGGCAGGAATTTGACGATGCGCACCCAATGGCGCAGCAGCAGGGCCAGCACCTCCAGGTCGGTGTTAGCCAGCCAGCGCTGCAAACGCTTGGCTCCCGCCTCCAGGATCATGGGCAGCCATATCTGGTAGCGCTCCGGGGCGAAGTTTTCCCGCCACCAGCCGGTAAGGTCCAGCAGATAGGTGAGCTGCTCATCGCTGCTCAGCTCTATGAGCGCCCCGGCGTCCTCGGGCCCTACTTCCAGCACCGTGGAGGCAAACTCGTCCGTGGCCATGGCCTGGGTGAGCTCGCGGCTGTCCGCGGCCAGGATGATCAGGCGCTCGCGCTCAATGCCCCGGGCGGCCAGCACGGTGCGCAGGCGCTCTGAGCGGCTCAGGCCGTGCCACAGGGCCTCGGCCCGGCGGGGGTCGTCCTGGGCCAGCTTCAAAAGAGCGGTGGGCCCGTGAATAGGGCTTTGGGGGTCGTTGTTATCCATTATTCCTCAGGAACAAACGCCGCAGCGGCGGCAGGTGTCGGGTTGGCATACCGGGCTTTGCTTTCCGGCCTGGGCCCGCTCGGCCTCTTTCCAAAGATAGTCGCGGCTGATGCCGTGGTCAATAAAGTCCCAAGGCAAAAGCTCGTCTCGCTGTCGGCGGCGGTTGGCGTAAAACTCCGGGTCCACCCCGGCCTCGGGGTAAGCCCGCTCTGGGGCGACGCCTTGGGCCAGCAGCTCCAGCAGGGGGGTGAGGCGGCGGTCGCCCCGGGCCAGCACCGCCTGCAAGCGGGCGTACTTGGGCACGTCGCTGATAACCTTGAGGTTGGCCGCCCCGGCCAGGGCCTTTTGCACCTTTTTCACCCGAGCCTTGATGAGCTCCAGGGGGGCCATGGGCTCCCACTGGAAGGGGGTGAAGGGCTTAGGCACAAAGGCGTTGAGGCTCACGGTCACCCTGCCCAAATGGCCCTTGGCCCGGGAAAAGCTAACCACCTGCTGGCGTAGGGAGCGCACCAGCTCGATAAGCTCGTCAAGATCCGCCTCGCTCTCGCCGGGCAGGCCCACCATGAAGTACAGGCGCAGGTTGGGGACCCCGGCGCTGATCAGGGTCTCCACCGCCCGGCTCAGGTCGTCCTCATTAAGGTGTTTGTTGATTATCCGGCGCAAGCGCTGGCTGCCCGCTTCCGGGGCCAGGGCCACGGTCTGGTGGCGGCTGGCGGCCAGGGCCGAGGCCAACT
>JAHLLJ010000066.1 GCA_020444205.1 Deltaproteobacteria bacterium
GCCCTCTGGCCGGCCATCTCCATTAAATCATCAAGGCTAAGGCCCGCGCCCCGGTCCAGCCCAAGGCGGTCGGCTCCCATGCCTACTTGCTCCAATAGCTCCTGGCCGCGCACGATACGTTTCTCGGCGCGGTTGCTGCCCACCAAGTGTTGGCAGGCTTTTTCAGGGCAAGCCGCTATCTGCAACCCATCGCTGCCCTTTTCCAGAAGGCGCATCAGATGGGGAAGCTGCACCTTACTGCTACAGGGCAGGAGCACGAAACGCACACTGAAGCCCTCACCGGCCCGGTTGCCCTGGACCGGCTTGACCTCGGCGGCCAGGCTCTGACGACAGTAGAGTAGGGTGATCTGCGGCTGGAAATCTGCGGTCGAATTGTTGGCCATGGTTTAAAAAATCTCCCGGGTCCCCGCCCGGCGGCTAAGCCGGGGCCGGCCGCTCAAAATGACGTTGCGGCCACCGGTTTGGTGAACCGCGACAAATCCCGTACCGCCTCCTTGCTGGGGAAGCGGTTATCGCCGGGTGTCGCTAATTGTAAAATGCACCCGCCCCGTGGGGCGGCCGGAGGGCTAAAACAACCCCTGGCAAACACGGCAACCTTTGCCTTTATGACAGAGGATTCCTTTATTGTCAATACCTGGGTTCCCAGCGCGGTTGCAAGAGGCGCTTGTTATTGATTTAATGAGTTAACCTCTTGAATTGAGCCCACAAAAGGGCAATATGCCAGGTAATAAGCCTGGGTTGCCGGTCGTAGTCGGCAATTTTGCCGCATATGCTCTTGACTTGAGGGTTTGAGGCGGTTAGCGTTTATATTATTGCCGGACAAGGAAAATCATACCAAACGGAAGGAATACGCTGAGTGGACGAACGCAGCAGGCGAAAAATCTTGGATGTGCTCAGGGTGCTGTCCGAGTCGGATAAACCCCTGGGCGGCACCCGCATCGCTCATGCCCTGGCCTTGGCGGGCAAGGACATGAGTCAGCGCACCATTCGCTACTACCTGAGTATCACCGACGAAGAGGGCCTTACCCAGCAGGTGGGCCGCCGGGGTCGCCAATTGACCCCTCTGGGGCGCCGCGAGTTGGAAACCGCCTATGTGGTGGACAAGGTCGGTTTCGTGGCTGCCCGGGCCGAAGCCCTCATCTTCGGCATGGACTTCAAGCTGCGTCAGGGCAAGGGTAAGGTGGTGGTGAACCTGTCGGTGCTAAGGGCCGAGGACCTACCCCGGGCCAAAGCGGTGATGCGCCGGGTGTTTACTGCGGGCTACTCCCTGGGCGACCGCGTGCTCATCGGCCGGCCCGGCCAAAAAGTGGGCTCCTATACCCCGGGCCCCGGCGAGGTGGTGGTGGCCACGGTGTGCTCCATAGCCATCAACGGAGTGATGCTCGACGAGGGCGTGCCCATGACCAACCGCTTCGGCGGCCTGTTGCAGGTCAGCGATCACAAGCCTCTGCGTTTCACCCAGATCATCAACTACGACGGCACCACCCTTGATCCCCTGGAGATATTCATCAAAGGCAGGATGACCTCAGTGAGCCAGGCGGTGGCTACCGGCGAGGGGGTTATCGGGGCCAGCTTTCGCGAGATTCCCGCCCCTGCCGCGGAAAAGGCTCGCCGCCTGGCCGGGCGCCTGGAGCGGGCCGGGTTGGGTGGCGTCATCTTGATCGGCAGACCTGGCCAACCCCTGCTGGAGGTCCCCTTGGCCACCGGGCGGGTGGGCATGGTGGTGCGGGGAGGGCTAAACCCCATGGCCGCGGTGGAGGAAGAGGGCATCATCACCACCAACCGCGCTTTTAGCCAGTTACTGCCTTTTGAGCAACTGAGCCATTGGGAGGAGGCGCTGGCATGAAAAACGACCCATCAGGGCCGGTGGTGATTCCCAAGTACCACCGCAAGTTTCTCTGGTTCAAATCCCGGCACCTGTGGCTGTTTACCACCTTGATGCTTTACTTGTTGATGGTGCCTCTGATCGAGCAGATTTTGCCTCGCACCAGGGCCATCTTGGATTTGTTCATCCTTTTGGTGCTGGTGGCCGCCGCCTATACGGTGATCAATCGCAAACGCACATTTATTATAGCTCTGTTAATGCTGATGGCAGGGCTGGTTTTCTTGTTTGGCGATTATCATTGGCACGATAATAAAATATTGATTTTAAGCTGCATCAGCTATGTGGGTTTTTTAGGAATAGTAATTGCCTCTATACTAAGAGAGGTGCTCACACTCAAGGAGGTTTCTTTCGACACCATCAGCGGAGCCCTAAACGGCTATTTACTTATGGGCCTGATGTGGGGCTTTGCCTTTCAAGCGGTGGAAGCGGCTTGGCCCGGGTCATTTAATATCACCAACGAAGCAACCAAAGTGGCGGGCCTTTATGCACACGGGACTCAAATGCCCGAGCTTTTCTATTTTAGCTTTGTAACTATTACCACCACCGGCTACGGAGACGTGACCCCCTTGAGCGCCATCGCAGGACAGTTGGCCATCACCGAATCGGTGGTGGGACAGTTTTACATGGTGGTCTTGGTGGCCCGCTTGGTGAGCCTTCAGACCATGGGCGCAAAAAAGAAAGACAGGTAACGGCTTTATTAGGTTGGGATCTTGTTAAGTATGTTGACAATCGCCAGGCTATCCAACAAGATGGGCATGACTCTTGGAGGACGAAAAAGAATGCATCCTTGCTTGCGGAGCCTAGGCAAAACCTCTGGATTCGTCGTTGTCGGCCTGCTCGTCGCCGCCTTGGTGCTGCTTCCAGGCTGCATCAAAGTGGGCCCGGACTACCAGCAGCCCAAGACCCAAGTCCCCGGCGCGTGGAAAGAGGCTGATGATCCCGCCCTGGTCAAGCGCCAGACAGAGCTCACCACGTGGTGGACCGTTTTCAACGATCCCCAACTCACCGAGCTGATCAAACGGGCCGACACCGGCAACCTGGACCTTAAGGCCGCGGTTTCGCGCATCAAGGAAGCTCGGGCCCAGTTGGGGGTGGTGCTGGGTTATGAGCTGCCGGCGGTAGACGCTCCGGCCTCGGCCCTGAAGCAACAGTACAGCCAAAACGACCTGACCGGCACGGGCCTCAACGGCACCAACATCTCCCTGGGGGTGGAAGCCTCCTGGGAGATTGACCTTTTCGGCCGGATTAGCCGCCAGGTCGAGGCGGCCAAGGCCGACTTCCAGGCCAGCCAAGAAGACAAGACCGACGTGATGGTGGCCCTTTACGCCCAGGTGGCTCAGACCTATCTGACCGTGCGCACCTTGCAGGCGCGCATAGCCGCCACCCAGGAAAACATCGAGTCGCAAAAGGGTGTGCTCAAGCTCACCCAGTCGCGCTTCAAATGGGGCTTGGCCACGGACCTCGACGTTTCCCAGGCCCAAACGGTGCTGGGATCCTCACAGTCGGAGCTGCCCCCCCTAAGAAGCGACTTGTCGCAGTCATTGAACGCCCTGGCCCTGTTGCTGGGCCTGCCCCCCAGCTCCCTGAACCCAGAGCTGATGCGCAACGGCAAGCTTCCCACGCCCCCCAGAAAAGTGGCAGTGGGTGTTCCGGCTGATCTGTTGCGCCAGCGGCCGGACATCAGGCGGGCCGAGCGACAGCTTGCCGCGGCCACCGCCCGCATCGGCGTGGCCACCGCCGACCTCTACCCCCGTTTCAGTTTGCTGGGCTCTCTGGGTACCGCGGCCCGCAACGGTGGGGACCTATTCGCCGGCGGCAGCACCTTCTTCTCCATTGGGCCCAGCATGTCCTGGAATCTGTTCGCCGGCGGCAGCATCCGAGCCCAGATCAAGGTGCAGGATGCCCAGGCCGAGCAGGCGCTTTTAACCTATGAAAACACCGTGCTTTCCGCCCTTAAAGAGGCGGAGGACGCCATGGTGGCTTTCCAGCAGGAGAAGCTGCGTCAGCAATACCTCAGGGCCACGGTGTTGGCTTCGCGGCGCTCTTTGAAGCTGGCAATTCGTCTATATAAAGAGGGCTTGCAGGATTTTCAAAGGGTGTTGGACGCGCAACGCACCCTGTTTGACTTTGATAACGCCTTGGCTGCCTCGCGCGGTCAAGCGGCTATCAATCTGGTGAATATCTATCAGGCCCTGGGTGGCGGCTGGGACCCCGCGGCCAAACGCGAAACCCCACCCAACAACGCACTGGAGGCAGCCGGCCTCTAACGGTGGGCGGCACGCACCTTCAAGGGAAATTGCCATGATCAAGGGGATAAGCAAGCAGGCTTTTACCGCCTTGGCCATATTGGCCGGGCTTACTCTTGCGGCTGCAGGTTGCGACCGCGGCGAGAATAAATTCGCCGCCCCGCCTCCTCCCACGGTAACGGTGGCCAAACCGGTAACCCGCACGGTCACCGATTATCAGGTCTTCACCGGCAATACCCAGGCCCAGTTCTCCGTGGATATCAACGCCAGGGTGGAGGGTCAGCTCAGGAGCGTGGACTTCGAAGTGGGCAGCCGGGTGAAAAAAGGGCAACGGCTGTTTGTCATCGAGCCGGAGCCCTACAAGGCCAAGGTGGATATCGCCCTGGCCAACCTGGCCGTGGCCAAGGCCCAGCTGCAGCTGGCCCAAGCCACCCTGGTGCGCAAGGAAAACGCCTTTAAAGACCGGGCGGTGAGCGAGGTCGACGTTATCCAGGCCAAGGCTCAGGAAGCCGAGGCCCAGGCCCAGGTACAGGCGGCCAAGGCCCAGGTGGAGCGGGCGCGCATCGATTATGGCTACACCCATATTCACGCCCCTATCAGCGGACGGGTTTCGCGCAACCTGGTGGATGTGGGCAACTTGGTGGGCGCCGGCCAAACCACCAAGCTGACCTCCATTGTCATGGACGACCCCATCTACGCCTACTTCACCGTGGCCGAAGCCGACATCATGGAATATCGCGACAATCAGCGCGACAAGGAAGTGCCTCTCAACGACAAGGGCTATCCCTTGGTCAACCTGGGCAACACTACGGAAGATGACTACCCCCACAAGGGATACCTGGACTGGATCGACAACAAGGTGGACCCCAGCACCGGAACCATCCAGGTGCGGGGGGTGTTCCCCAACTCCGACGGCGTCCTGTTGCCCGGCTTGTTCATTAGGGTGCAGGTGCCGGTGGGCATCATCAAAGACGCCATCCTCATCTCCGAGCGCGCCCTGGGGCGCGATCAGCGGGGTACTTACCTGCTGGTGGTGGACGAAAAGGACGTGGTGCAATACCGGCCGGTGGATATCGGGCCCGTGCAAAAGGACGGCAAGTTGGTCATCCTCAAAGGTATAAACAAGGACGACCGCGTGATTATCAACGGCTTGCAAAGGGTGCGTCCGGGGGTCAAATGCACTCCCATGACCACTGAACAGGTCAAGCAGACGCAGGCAGCTGCCCGTGAAAAGGCCATGGCCCGGCAAAAAGGCAAGGACCAAGCCGCGGCCCCGGCCAAGGAAAAGCCCGCCAAGGGCGAAAAGTAGGCGGGTTTAAATGTTCTCACGCTTCTTTATCAACAGGCCCATCTTCGCGGCGGTGGTGTCGATCGTCATCGTACTGGGCGGCACGCTTACCTTGATGGGGCTGCCGGTTTCCCAGTATCCCAACATCGAGCCTCCCACGGTCACCGTGACCGCCAACTACCCCGGAGCCAGCGCCACGGTTGTGGCCGCCACCGTGGCTCAGCCCATCGAAGAGCAGGTCAACGGCGTGGAAGGCATGATCTACATGTCCTCCAACAGCGCCTCGGACGGCTCCTACACCCTGACCGTCACCTTTGAGACCGGCACCGATCAGGACATGGCCCAGGTGCTGGTGCAAAACCGCGTGGGCATCGCCACTCCCAAGCTGCCTGAAGATGTCAGGCGCCTGGGTGTGACCACCAAGAAGAAGTCCACCAACTTTGCCATGTTAATCAACTTGATGGACACCAAGGGCCTTTATGGCGATATTTTCCTGGCCAACTACGCGACCATTAACATCAAGGACTCGCTGGCGCGTGTCTATGGAGTGGGCGATGTCCAGGTCTACGGCGCGGGCGATTACAGCATGCGCCTGTGGTTGGACCCCCAAAAGCTAAAGACCTACAGCCTGACCACCGATGACGTAGCCTCGGCCATCCAAGAGCAAAACGTGCAGGTCGCCGCCGGCGTGGTCGGCCAGCGGCCCGCCCCCAAAGGCCAGAACTTCCAGCTTACGGTCAACGTGTTGGGGCGGCTGAAGGACGTTTCCGAGTTTGAGCAGATCATCCTCAAGACCGGCTCCGACGGCCGTATCGTGCGAGTCAAGGATGTTGCCCGGGTGGAACTGGGCGCTCAGACCTACACCATCAGCAGTCAGATGAACCAGCAGCCCACGGCCACCATCATGGTCTACCAGCTGCCGGGCGCCAACCTGCTACAGATTTCCGACAAATGCCGCCAAGTGCTCAACGAGTTGGGCAAAAACTTCCCGCAAGGCGTCGAGGCGGTGGTCACCTACGACGCCTCGGACGTGGTGCGCGCCTCCATCCAGGAAATCGTGGAGACCCTGGTCATCGCGGCCATCCTGGTTATTTTGACGGTGTTCGTGTTCCTGCAGGACATCAGGGCCACCTTGATTCCAGCCATCACCATACCGGTGTCGCTCATCGGCACCTTCGCGGTGATGGGTATCTTGGGCTTTTCCATCAACACTCTGACCTTGTTCGGATTGGTGTTAGCCATCGGCATTGTGGTGGACGACGCCATTGTGGTGGTGGAGAACTGCGCCCGAAATATCGACGAACACGGACTTGGCACCAAGGAAGCGGCTATTAAGTCCATGGAGGAGATTTCCGGCGCGGTGATCGCCACCACCTTGGTCCTGTTGGCGGTGTTCATTCCCACCGCCTTTATGGGCGGCATGACCGGTATCCTATACAAGCAGTTCGCCCTGACCATTGCCACGGCCACCTTCTTCAGTTCAATCAACGCCCTAACCCTGAGCCCCGCCCTGTGCGCCCTGTTGCTCAGGCCCACTCCGGAGCACCGCAACTGGTTCTGGCGCGGCTTCAACTCTTTTCTGAGTTGGTCCACCAACCGCTACGAAGGGGTTGTGGGGTTGGTGGTGCACAAGCTGGGCATATCCATGATCGTGTACGTAATCCTGGCTGGGGTGGCTTTCTACACCATGAGCCATACCGCCACCGGCTTCGTGCCCGTGGAGGACCAGGGCTACGCGGTGGGCACCATCCAGTTGCCCGACGGGGCCAGCTTGCAGCGAACCCAGGAGGTGGTGGACAAGGTCAACAAGATCATTGCCTCAACTCCTGGAGTCGCCTACAACGTATCCTTCACCGGACTGTCTCTGCTGGACAGCACCGCCAACTCCAACACCGGTGCGGCGATCATGGTTTACAAGAGTTGGGACGACCGGGCCGGTAAACCGGCCGAGACCCAGCCGGCGATGCTCATGCGCGTCAACTACCTCATGTCGCAGATACAAGCGGCCACAATCATGGCCTTCCCCACCCCAGCCTTGCCCGGCCTGGGCTTGGCAGGCGGTTTTGAGTACCAGTTGCAGGACCGGGGGGCGACCGGCACCCAGGCCCTGCAGACTATGGCCTATGAAATCATCCGAGACGGCAACTCCCAAGGCGGGCTCACCGGAATGTACACTTCCTTCCGGGCCGATGTGCCTCAGCTGTTCGTCAACGTGGATCGTACAAAGGTAAAGAGCTTGGGGATTCCGTTGTCCACGGTTTTTGACACCCTACAGGCCTATCTGGGCTCCAGTTACGTCAACGACTTCAACAAATTCGGACGCACTTTCCAGGTAAACATGCAGGCCGAGGCCCGATTCCGTGCCCAGGCCCGTGACATCACCAACCTGCAGGTGCGCAACGACTCTGGGTCTATGGTGCCCATGGGCACCCTGGCCACCATCCAGAGCACCGTGGGACCTCAGGTTTTACCCCGGTTCAACCTTTTCCCAGCGGCAACCATCCGCGGCAACGCCGCGCCGGGTTACAGCTCCGGTCAGGCCATCGATATTCTCAAGAACATGTCCGAGCAAAAGCTGCCCTCGACCATGGGCTACGCCTGGAGCGGCATAACCTATCAAGAGGTGGTGGCCGGCGGAACCGGGTCGGTGGTGTTCGTGGTGGCGGTCATTTTCGTGTTCCTGGTGCTCGCGGCCCAGTATGAAAGCTGGAAGCTGCCGGTGCCGGTTATTTTGGCGGTGCCCCTGGCTTTGTTGGGCGCCTTTGCCGCCATCCAGATCCGCGAGTTGGACAACAACGTTTATACTCAAATAGGCCTTGTGCTCCTGGTGGGTTTGGCCACTAAAAACGCCATTCTTATCGTGGAGTTCGCCCGTGATCTTCATAGCGAGGGTAAAGAAATCGTGGACGCGGCCATGGAGGCCTCCAAGCTGCGTTTCCGGCCGATTTTGATGACCGCCTTCTCCTTTATCCTGGGCGTGCTGCCCCTGGTGGTGGCCACCGGGGCCGGGGCCGGGGCGCGTATCGCCTTGGGCACCGCGGTGTTCGGCGGCATGTTGGCGGCCACCCTGCTGGGTGTGGTCTTTGTGCCCGGGTTGTTCGTGCTCTTTGAGCGTATAGGCCTGAAAAAGAAAAAGCCCCAGCCGGCCCAAGTTTCCGCCCCCAATGGAGCAGGCGGCACCAAACCCGGCGAGGATAGTAAATAGGCTCTATCCCAACATACAAAGCAACACACGCCTGTGGAGGAACCGAAATTTGAGCCGGTTCTCTCCATCGGCGGGTGCTCTTTTATGCCTTATGGCCGGAGCCTTCCTCATCAGCTTTTCCGCGGTCATGGTGCGTCTGGTTGCGGTGGGCCCCGCCACCAGTGCTTTTTACCGCATGCTCATCGGTGGCCTGGCCCTGGCCTTGTGGGCCCGCCTGCGGGGCAAGAGCTTGTGGGCCGGATGGCCCGCCCTGGGCTTGGCCAGCCTGGCCGGCCTGCTCTTTGCCTTGGACTTGGCCCTGTGGCACCGGGCCATCCCCTTGCTGGGGCCGGGGCTGAGCACCATTCTGGCCAATTTCCAGGTATTCGTGGTGGCTGGAGTAGGGGTGCTGGTCCTGGGGGAAAGGCCCGGTTGGCGCCTGGCCGCGGCCATACCCTTGGCCGTATTCGGCCTGTGGCTGCTGGTGGGGGTTAAATGGGAAAGCCTGGGAGACGGGTATCATTATGGCGTGGCGCTGGGGTTGTTGACCGCCTGCGCCTATGGCTCATACCTTCTTTGCCTGCGCTGGTCCATGCGCCGGGTGGGCGGCCTGGACCCCATGGCCAATGTGGCCCTAATGTCTCTGGTCTGTGCCGGGCTTCTTTTGGCTGAGACCTGGCGCTCCGGCGAGTCTCTTGTCGTAAATTCAGCCTGGGATTGGGCCTGGCTTGGCGTCTACGGGCTTGCCTGCCATGCCGTGGGCTGGGTGCTCATCTCCTTGGGTCTCAAGCAGGTGGCGGCCTCTCGTGCTGGTCTAGTGCTGCTGTTGCAGCCAACTCTGTCGTTTCTTTGGGATGTGCTGTTCTTCGGCCGGCCCACCACCCTGGTGGAGCTTGGCGGGGCTTTGCTTGCCGTCACCGCTATATACCTGGGCGCAACCGGGCGTCCGGCCACCGAGTAGTTGGGGCCGTGTCCGGCTGCTTGCCTAATTGAAAATCAACTTCAGGAAAAGCATAAAATCGTTTCATGAAATTTAGGTAGTGAGACGGGTTTATTCCCAAAATGGATAATGTGTGTTCCCAGAGGTTGCGCCTAAGAGAGCGCCTAATGTCCTTGCCACCACAAATCTACATAACCCTTTGGGTGACACCTGGGTCAGCCAAGTGCACCCGCGTCTTGGCCGCAGCCCGGTTTTAGAGGAAAACCTGGTGAACACCTGCTTGCGATGGCAAGCACCAGGGACAAAAAAAGGGACCAGCCCATAGGGCCGGTCCCCAAATATTCTTGGCTGGCCCGCCAGGATTCGAACCTGAATAATCAGCTCCAAAGGCTGATGTCCTGCCGTTAGACGACGGGCCAAAAAACGTTTACGATTTTACCAGGTCAGGCGCACAACGCCAGTATTATCCGGGCATTTGGACGAAATCTAACGCAGGACCGCTTTACGCCCCGAGTTTAAGCGGCTTTTTAGGCGCGGCCTGGGATTATTTTACCGGGAGATACCTTTTATCAGGCGGTTTCGCCGGCCACTTCGTTGATCCAGCCAATGGCCGCGATGATGGCGGCAAAGCCTATGCTGGGCAAGGCCAGCACTGCGGCGTGCCTTAATTCGTCAACCGTGAAGCCTTCTCCCAAGGCCTTGCGGGCCTGGCTTTTTATGCCTCCCCGGCTGCCGGTTGCCACGGCCACGCCCACCTTTACCAAACGAGCCGAACGGGCGTCCAGGGGACCGGCCTGTTTGCACAGCACTCCCATATTTTCAAAAGCCTGGGCCAACTCGGGGAAGTGCTCTTTAAAATCAGTATAGGGCTTGGGAAGGCTCATAGGGTCTCTCCTTGCACAAGAGGCGGCAATAGGCTCCGTAACCCTATGTTGTTTGGCCTGGCACTGCTTGTCAAGGACGCACTTATGCCTGCTCTTGCAGGTACTCGTTCACTGTTCCCTGGAATACCATGCGTCCCGACTCCAGCACGGCCACGTGGCTCATATAGGCCATCATCTCTTCGGGATAGTGGGTCACTCCGACCAGAGTGGTGCCCTCGGCGGCTAGGCGGGCCAGGATGGCGTTGACCTCGGCCCGGGCCGGGGAGTCCAGGCCGGCGAGAGGCTCATCCAAAAGCAGCAGCTTGGGACCGGTGATCATGGCTCTGGCAACCAGCAGCTTGCGTAGTTGCCCATAAGATAGGGTAGTGATGTCCCGCTGGGCCAAGTCCATGAGGCCCAGGCGTTCCAGCCAGGCTTTGGCCTGGTGGCGTTGTTCCTGGTCTAAACAGCCTCGCAGGCCCACGCTACCCAGCAACCCCGAGGCGACGGTGTCCAGGCCGCTTTGGTGGTGGAAGTGTTTGGCCTGCAATCCAGCGGAAACCAGGCCAATCTTTTGGCGAAGCATCTCAAGGTTGCGGGGCTTGTCCTCACCGAACCAAGCCAGCGTGCCGCCGTATTCGGGGCGCAGCTCGCCATTCAGCACACGAAGCAGAGTGGTTTTGCCCGCGCCGTTGGGTCCCAGGACCAGCCAGTTCTGCCCAGGGAGCACCTCCCAATCCAAATCATGCAGCACCGCTTTATGCTCCACGTTGACTTGGGTGGCCCGCACCCGGGCCAGATAAGCTCCTTGGGTGGCGGGAGGCGCGGGGGCGGGCAAGGCGGCTTGGGGAGAGGGCGCCAAGACCAGGCCGCCGCTGTCCATAACCTTTTGCAGCGGACCCTGCAGGCGGATGGCGCCCTTATCAAGAACCAGCGCGTGGCTGGTGCCCGGCACCAACTCGGCTCCCCGGTGAGTGGCATAAACCAACTGGGTGCTGCCTGAGGCCACCCGTCCCAACATATCCAAAAGCCTGCGGCGGGAGGCGGCGTCCAGCCCCTCGCAGGGCTCGTCCAAAAGCAACAGGCTGGGGCGGCTGACCAGGGCCCGGGCGATGAGCACCTGCTTGGCCTGTCCCAGGGACAGAGACAACAACCCACGTTTTGCCAAATGCTTGAGCCGCAGCTTGGCCAGCAGTTCATCGGCCCTTTGCCACTGCTCGTCGCTGGGCTCATGGTAAAGCAGGTGCCCCCCGGTGAGCCCGCTGACCACCACCTCCCGGCTGGTGAGATTCCAATCCCGGCGGTGGTATTGGTTGAGCATCTCACTGGAAACCAGGCTGGTACGCTCCCTGAAGAGCAGGGGGCTGGTGGTGATCCGGCCGTCCACAAAATAGCGGCGGCGCGAACGGGAGGAGGGCAGGGGCCATAGTTCGCCGCGCACCAGGCGCAGGAAGGTGCTTTTGCCGGCCCCGTTGGAGCCCAGCACCGCCCAATGGCTGCCTGGTTGTAGGCGCCAGGATATTTGGCGCAGCAGCAGCTTGTCGCCCGCGGCATAGTCGACCTTGTCCAAATCGACCAGATACTCCGGTGAGGCCATGACAGTTGATTTTTCAGGTTCGTGCTTCATAGCAAGGGGTATTAACAGACCAGAGCGCTTCGCGCCAGGGTTGACCGCGGAGATCAATGGGTTTTAATGTGATGGGCCGGATTGGCCCAAAAAAGCCGGGGCCCGTAGGCCCCGGCTTTTGGTATCGAACTTGGCGCTGTCTAGAAGTAGTAGCCAACATTGATGTTGAACAGCGCGGTCCATTCGGCATTGGGATCACCCTCGGCCAAGGCGTTGCTGGGACCACCCAGCCACACCATGTTCTTGCCCATGACCAGGTCCACATAGGTGTAGATCGGGCCGGAGCTGATCAGACAGCCCAGGGTGTTGATGTAGGAGTCTTCCCAGCCGCTCTTCTCCTTCATGCTCATGCTGAAGTCGTTGTAGAACTGCAGGCCGGTGATGGGACCCCACTTGACCGGGACGTCGTAGCTCAGGTTGCCCACCAGCACCGTGGCCTCGCTGGCCACCGGATAGGAGCTGGCAAAGGCGCCCAAGAGCACGGTGTCGTCGCTGACGCCGTCGGGGTTGTCCGGGTTGTACTGGTAACGCACCGCCTCCAGCTGCACGCCGAACTGGCCGAATTTGGCGTTGACGTGCGGGCCCACGGCCCAGCGGGTGCCGCTGCTGTCGGAGGTGTTGTTGTACAACTGGCCGAACATACCGCTGACGCCGACCTCGATGGAGGTCTTGGCCGCGGGCTTGAAGGTGTAGGCCAAACGCGCGTTGACCGTATTGGTTTCCTCGTTCTGCTGGTCGCCGGAGGTGACCACGTCAAAGGAGTAGCGCTCCAGCTTGCCCGCGTTGCCCCACTCGCCGTTCTTAAAGAAGGCCAGCTGCAGGTCCCAGGGACCCGGGGTGTACTTCCACTTGCCACCCATGTCGTAGTCGTCGGCCAGGCCCAGGTAGTAGGGCACGCCGAACCACCAGTTGTGGCTGGCATAAGGCAGCAGACCGAAAGGCACCTGGGTGATACCCAACTGCCCCTGGCTGTGATCGTTGAAGTCATAGCCAACCCAACCGTGGTGAATGACGTTCATGTAGGAGTACCAGCGATATTGGGCGCTGATGATCAAGTCGTTGTACTTGCCGTCAACGTCCAGGCGGAAGATGTCAAAGGTGCCGTCGCCGCCTTTGCTCTTCTGGGCATCGTTAAAGCTGGTGTTGCGGTAATTGAAGCGCAGCGCGCCGCCAACCTTGATCTTGGGCTCCTTGGCACCAGGCTCCAGCGCCTTTTTGGTGGCCACGGTCATCTTCTCAAGGTCTTTTTGCTTCTTGTCGCTTGTGGCGAGCTTTTTCTCTAGCTCGTCTACCTTCTTTTTCAGCTGGTCCATCTCGGCCAGCTTGGCTTTAAGGGCTTTGATCTCCTGCATGAGCATCTTTACGTCTTCGCCTTGGTCGGACGAAGCCAATGCCGGCGTGGCCGCGGCCACTACCATGCTCAGCAGCAAACACAAAGCCAAGGTCAGTTTGTGCATTGTGTTAGACAGTCTCCTTTTCTCTCTGTTCCCTGTTTCTGCCTAGCGGGGCCCTGTCTGCGGCAACTGGTATAAGCCGATACGCCACAAGACGGAGCTAGCCAACCCCGCGTCCTAAAGGTTGCTTATGCCGGGGCAACCCTTGGTTACCCCAGTTGGAGTGGCTACTTGGCCGCCTTGCGGGCCTCGTCCAGCCACTTGTTCCACTTGTCCTTGTTCTTGGCGATCCAGGCGTCCGCGTGACGCTCGATGTCTTTTTGCGTCTTCTGGCCTTTGTTCATAAGAGTGTTCTGCTCGTTGATGTCTCCCAGGGGCAGGGTGAACACTTCTAGGAACTTCTTGGCCGCCGGATTGTCGTTGAGGAACTTTTTGTTGGCCACGACGCGAATGTCGGAAACCACGAACCCCAGCTTGATGGGATCGCTGACCGCGCCCTTGACGCCCTTGGCGGTCATGCGGTCAACCGCGACCTCCTGGGCCTTGCTGGGCACGATCTTGGGCACGTTGATCCAGACCACGTCCTCGCCGGGCTTGAGCATGTACACGGTCCAGTTGGGGGTCCAGGTGTAGAAGAAGATGGGCTTGCCGTTCTTGTAGCGGCCCATTGCGGCGGCCATGCCGGCGGAGTAGGAGGCCTTGATGGGTTTGATGTACTTGCGCAGCTTATAAGTGTCCAGGTGCCACCTGATGATCTTTTCACAGCCCCAGCCGGGAGGGCATGCGGTCAAATCGGCCTTGCCGTCGCCGTCGGCGTCAAAGGCTTTGATTACCTCGGGGCGTTTGAAGTCGTCCAGGGACTTGATATTGAATTTTTCCGCGGCCTTTTTGGAAACCAGGTAACCCTGCAGGCCGCCGGCCTTCACAACATAGCCGACCTTGGCTATGGTTTTTTGCCAGTCCTTGGGCATCTGGGGGTTATGCATGGGGAACCAGCCATTGGTCCAGTAATCCACGTCGCCCAGGGCCACGGATTTATAAAAGATGGGGTTGGTCAGGTCCTTGGGCTTTTTAACGTCGTAGCCAAGCTCGGTAAGGCCTCGGCGCACCAGGGCCTCTTGGAAGAATCCGGTGTTCCAGGTGGCGCGGGCGGGTTTAAGGGTTACGCCCTTGCCGGGTTTGTCGTTGGCCATGGCGGGCATGGCCGCCAGCAGTGAGCAAGTCAAGATAAACAACAGCGCGATTTTTACAACTCGCATATAACCTCCTTGAATAAGCCTCTCTCCGGCGGGGTGACCCTGTCCGGTGAATCGTAATAAAGAGTCGCTAACGGTTTTTACTGTCTTAGGGATGCTTTTTGTTGGCCATGGACTGGGTAATGCGGTCCAAGACCATGGCCATGAAAACGATGCTTAGGCCGCCGATGACCGCCCGCCCGATGTCCAGGGTGTTGAGCCCCAGGATGACCGGTGCGCCCAGGCCGCCGGCCCCGATGAGCGCGGCGATAACCACCATGGAAAGAGCCATCATGATGGTCTGGTTGAGCCCGGCCAGGATGGTGGGGGTGGCGATGGGTATCTGCACCTTGCGCAGCACCTGCCCGCGGGTGGCGCCAAAGGCCTGAGCCGCCTCGACCAGCTCCTTGGGCACCTGGCGGATACCCAGGTTGGTCAAGCGGATGATCGGCGGAAGGGCGAAGATGATGGTAGCCAACACCCCGGCCACGTTGCCCACGGAGAACAGCATCACGATAGGCACCAGGTAAACAAAAGCCGGGGTGGTCTGCATGGCATCGAGCACCGGCCTCAGGTAAGTGTCGAAGCGGTCACTGCGGGCAGCTAAAATGCCCAGAGGCAATCCGACCACGGCGCAGAACAAGACCGAGGATACGACCATGGCCAGGGTAGTCATGGTCTGCTCCCAAAGCCCCAAAAGGCCGATAAACACCATGACCGCCGCGGTGAACAGAGCCAGCCACAGACCTGAAAAACGCCAGGCCACAAAAGCCAGGGCCAAGATCACCACCCACGGCGGAAGGGCGTTGAGGCCTTGATCAAATCCGATCAGGGTTTGCTCCACCGGCCATTTGATGGTCTGGAAAAATCCACGATAGTTGTTTACCAGCCATTCAACGAACTGAGAGACCCAGACGTCCAGCGGTATTACTGCTTCTTGGAACATATTGTCGTCTCCAGGTATCAGGCTGCCGATTGCTCTGAACGATGCAAGGTTTTCAGGAACCGGTATTTGGTGACCACGCCCTTGTACTTGTTGTTCTCATCCACCACCGGCACCGGCCATTCGTGGGAGGCCAAAACCGGCAGTACGTCCTGCATGGTGGTGTCCTCGCGCACTGCCTCGGCCTCTTTTAAAAAGGCCTGGTCGAGCGGGCTGTCCGGGCTGCCTGCCTCTATAGCCCGGGCCAGGGATTCAGTGGATACGGTTCCCAGATACTTGCGTTCCGCGTTGAGCACATAGCCAAAGTCGCGCTCTTGCTGACTCAGGTATTCGTGACAAGTGCGCAAGCTGCCCTGCTTGGTGATGATGATGGTGGGATAGGAGTCGCGGACGATGTCGCCCACCGAGATCACGTTGGTGGGGTCCACCCCCCGGAAGAAGGCCCTGACGTATTCGTCGGCGGGCTGTTGCAAAATCTCTTCAGGGGTGCCTACCTGGACCACATGGCCGCCTTCCATGATGGCGATCCGGTCTCCAATGCGGAAAGCTTCGTCCAAGTCGTGGCTGATGAAGATGATGGTGCGCCGGTCCTTCTCCTGAAGCTGCAGCAGCTCGTCCTGCATCTCGGTGCGAATCAAGGGGTCCAGAGCGCTGAAAGCCTCGTCCATGAGCAGGATGGCCGGGTCCACGGCCAGGCCGCGAGCCAGACCCACCCTCTGTTGCATGCCGCCGCTTAGCTGGCTGGGGTAGGTGTCTTCCCAGCCTGCCAAACCCACCTGCTCCAGGGCCTGCTTGGCCCGCTCATGCCGCTTTTTCTTTTCCACGCCGGCCAGCTCCAGGCCGAAGGCGGCGTTCTCCAGTACTGTCATGTGGGGCATCAGGGCGAAAGACTGAAAGACCATGCTCATGTTGTGCAAACGGAACCGCACCAGTTCGTCTTGGCTCATGGCCGCCACGTCTTCGCCGTCTACGATCACCTTGCCCGCCGTGGGATTAATGAGCCGGTTGAACATGCGCACGATGGTGGACTTGCCTGAGCCGGACAAGCCCATGATCACGAAAATTTCACCTTCGTTTATAGTGAAACTAGCGTCCTGCACACCCACGGTGAGTCCGGTCTTTTCCAAGATCTCCTCTTTGCTCAGGCCTTCCCGGCAAAGGCGTAAGCCCTCCTGCGGGTTGGGGCCGAAGATCTTGTAAAGTCCTTCGACTTTGATTTTTTCCGACATGGTTCCTCTGCTTATATGGGTTTATCCACGTCGCCTTGTGTAACAGGCTGTGAATACTCGATTTGGTTTGCCGTCCTTGGTCACCGGCCTTCCGGGTAGGGCTGATTTGGTTTGTTGGCAGCATATTGTGGCGTTATTGCACAGCCGTTTTGCCCAACAAAGATTAGCCGGGGCGACCTCCTAGGGACGCGCTGGTGAACAGAGCATGATTATCAGTCGATGATCAGGTAGGTGCACACGAGCCAGGTGAAGCGCCAGGAGTAGCAGCCGCTGAAGACTTTGCCACCGGGGCGGCATTGAGGACAGTGGGAGTGTGTAGGATTATCAAGTGTCATTCTAGCAAGATTGCCTAACTATAGTTTATCAGGAACCCTAGCTCGATTTTTCATCAATGACCTCGCGGGCCGCTTTCGCCGGCGCGCCCAAATCTCCAGGGGCGATCAAGGGGGCGGCGTCCATTTCATGAGCCTCCATCAGGTCGACTACCTTGGCCAACACCCGGTCGATCTCGTCCCGTTCTTTATCGGACAAGGCCTCAAGGCGGGAAGCGAAGCGTTCCTGCAAGGGCAGGGGCGCCTGCTCGACCGCCTTCCTGCCTTCATCGGTAAGATGAAGGCTCACCTTTCTGCGATCCGTCTGGTCGCGCCTGCGCTCCACCAAACCGCGCTTCTCCAAGCGGTCCAGAATCCCGGTAACGGTGGCCTGGCTCAGGTACATCTCCTTGGCTACGGTTCCGGGGGTTAGGGTCCTTTCTTGGGCCAAAAGACGTAGGCAAAGCAGTTGGGGAGTGGTCAGCTGATGTTCGCTGGCCAGGCGGCGGCTGTGCAGGTCCGTTGCGCGAATAATGCGCCGAATGGAACGCAGGATGTTTTCTTCTATAGGCATTTTGATGTAAGCGATCCGTTAATTCGCAAATTTGCCTATAAGCGGTTGACCCTACCCGCTCACCCCTGTCCACACAGATCTTTAGATCACGAAAGATTCGTACACATAACATTTGTACAGAAAAGTGTCAAGTTTTGGCTGCGTTTACGCCCGGGAGCACACCTGGCTTTTGACGTCTAGACAGTATGCAGAATCCCACCTGCAAAGGGTATTTTGCGCAATGCGTAGCCTCTAGCTTGCCGTGACGATGTGCAGAGATGATTTCATTGACCTTGATAAATGCTGGTCTGAATATTGTTTCGCCACATATTGGGCGATTTTCGCGCCGCTTTTCTGCCCGAAACGGCAATAAAATCACACCGGGATTGTCGGGAGAAAGGTGGTTCATGGCCGATTCCAGAAATCATGGGTGGCTACGGGAATTGGCTGGCATGCACAAGTCAGGCATGATCGGCAGGCGTGATTTCTTCAAGCTGGCGGCTCTGTATGGTCTCAGCGCGGCCAACGCGGTTGCTCCCTAGTGTGATGGGCTTGAGCATCCCCACCTGGATCTTGCCGCTCATAAGCGGGCTGCAGGTGGCCACCGGGCAGCAAGGCCATGTATATTCTCTTTTCAGGCCTGGAATCTGAATTACTGCTCAGAGGGCCTTTGCGAGGACGAACGCACCCGCAACCCGGAGTTTCGCCAGGGCAAGACCTGCAAATGCTCTCCGGATGACATCGATGAGGAGCGCAACCGGCTGGGGTATCGGTGCTGGAC
>JAHLLJ010000067.1 GCA_020444205.1 Deltaproteobacteria bacterium
GCGGCGAGGCCATGTTCATGACCGCCGAGCTGGTGGGCAAGGACAACGGCGGGGTGACCAAGGAAGAGTCCGACGCCATGGCGCTCAGGCGCTTTGAGCAGTACCAGATGGCCATGGCCGACGACCGGGCCTTCCAAAAGGGCTACATGATCCCGGTGGACGTGAAGATCAGCAAGAAGAAGACCCTCACCGTGGAAGCCGACGAGGGCATCATGCCCACCACCGCCGAGGGCCTGGCCGGGCTCAAGCCCATCCTGCCCGATGGTGCGTTGACTTTCGGGGCCCAGACCCACCCGGCCGACGGCAACGCCGGGCTCATCGTCACTACCCAGGAAAAGGCCAAGGAACTCAGCGCCGACAAGAGCGTGACCATCCAGATCCTCTCCTACGGCTACGCCCGGGCGGCCAAGGCCCGCATGGCCGCGGCGGTGACTCCCTCGGCCCAGATGGCGCTAAAAAACGCCGGGCTGGAGGTCAAGGACCTGGCCGCGGTGAAGACCCACAACCCCTTCACCATCAATGACATCGTCATGGGCCGCTTGATGAACATCCCCGACGAGATATTCAACAACTACGGCTCTTCCATGATCTTCGGACATCCCCAGGGCCCCACCGGAGCCCGCTGCATGGCGGAGCTGCTTGAGGAGTTAGTGATGAAGGGCGGAGGCTACGGCCTGTTCGCGGGCTGCGCCGCCGGCGACACCGCCGCCGCGGTGGTGTTCAAGGTTTCCTAAGCAAATCTTAGCCTGCTCCTTTTCCCATACCCTTGCACCTGATCCGCCGTCCGGCCCCGGCCGGGCGGCGGATCACCTTTTTAGCCCGGATACTTCGTGGCGGTATGCCCATGCTGCTTAGGCTTTTTCATGAAATGCGCATATGCGATAATGCGGTATTCATTGCCACCCAACCTTTAGCAAACATCCGGGCGAGGCCTGCGGTACAAGTCAGGCGGTCTGGACATCAGATGCCGGGAGGAGCGCCGTGAACGTCAACCAAGTTCCCCTTTTGGTGCGCCGGGAGATCGAAGCCACGGTGCTGGCCCAGGTCTATGGGGTTTTACGCAAACGCTTGGGCCAGGAGGAGGCCCTGGCGGTAATGACCCAGATGGTGGAGCAGACCGCCGAGCAAGCGGGCAAGGCCTTTGCCGCCGAGTCCAAGACCGGGCCCAGCCTGGAGCATTTCTCCACCATCTGGGATCGGCTCATGGCCGTGCCCGGCTCTTTGGAGACCGAAGGCTATGAACTGGGCGAGGACAACATGAGCCTGACCGTGACCGGCTGCGGCTATCTGAAGCTCTACCGCAAGATGGGCCTGCCCGAGGAGCTTTTACCGGTGCTGTCGTGTTGCCGGGACTTCGCCTTTGCCCGCGGCTACTCGCCCAAGCTGCACCTGGAGCGTCCCACCTTTATCGGCCAAGGGGATGATCTCTGTCAGTTTAATTACACCTGGCAGGAGGACCTGATCGCCTAGGCCGATCCGCCTTCAGCCAAGGGCGGAGACATTTAATACAATGCAGCCTCGGGCACAGCCAGGTAATCGAGAGCAAGGCGTCCCAAGGCCTGGGATGTCAAAGCGTTGTAACGGACGCGACTGTGGTGAGCGGTAGAAATGAGCTACTCGACTCGCCCTGATTGCAGCGGCACGCTGTGTGGCGAAGCCGCCGAATCAGGGCCTGACTGTGGTCAGATACTTAAACTTCCCGCCCTCGACTTGAAGGATGACCACCGGCTTGATGGCATCGTGCCGTAAAAGGGTGAGCCTGCCGGTGGCGCCGGGGAAGTCCTTGGTCTTGTCCAAGGCCTCCGCGATGGCCTTTGAATTGGTGGATCCGGCCTTGGTGATGGCATCCAACAGGACGTTGTAGGCATCGTAGCTAAGCGCGCTTATTGACTCCGGGTCGTAGCGGTAGGTCTTGTTAAAGGCGGCCACGAAACGTTTTCCCGCCGGGGTTTCCACTCCCTGGGGATGGAAGTGGGTGGTCAGGCACAGCCCCTCCACCGCGTCCTTGCCCAGGTAGAGCAACTCGTCGGTCTGGGCCGCATCGCCGCTCAGAATGGGCTGGTTGATGCCCATGGCCCGGGCTTGGAGGGCCATGAGGGCGTCCTCGCGGAAGTGTCCCGGCATGTAGATGACCTCCGGGTTCGCCGCTATCACCGCCTTTAGCTGGGGCGTGAAGTCCCGGTCCCCGCTGTTGTAAAAGGCCTTGAGCACCACCTTGCCGCCGAGCTGCTTGAAGGCCTGCCTGAAGCAAAGGCTTATGCCCACGCAATAGTCCTGCTTGAGATCGGTGAACACCGCCGCGGTCTTGGCCCCCAAGTTCTCCCAAGCGAACTTGGCCGCCACCTGACCCTGAAAGGGATCCACGAAGCACACCCTAAAGACGTACTTGCGCCCCTTGGTGACTTTGGAGTTGGTGGCCCAGGGAGCCACCAGAGGCACCTGGTTATTCTCGGCCACCGGCGCGGCGGCCAGGGTGTTGCCCGAGGTCAGGCAACCGATTATGGCCCGCACCTTTTCCTCGCGGATCAAGCGGGAGGTTTCGCGGCAAGAAGCAACCTTGTTGCTTTTGTTGTCCGCCAGAATCAGATCCACCGGGCGGCCCAGCACGGTGGGCCGGTGCTTGGCGGCCAGCTTGAGGCCCTTGAGGCCGCAGTCGCCATAGGCCGCTTCCGGGCCGCTGAGCGGGAACACCACTCCCACTTTGACCGGCTCGGCTTTATCGGCGGCCAGGGCCGCGTCCGGGCACAGGGACGGCAGGGCCAGCAGAACGCTCAGCAGGACCAGGCCGTACATAAAGAGACATTTATTCAGACGCACCGCATCCCCCGGCAAATACCGGCGAAGTTGCCAAATTAAACTTATTTTAAGGGCCGGGAAGGTGTCAAGCCCGACAATGGACGGGCCGCTTGGGGCGGTTATCCTTCGGAAGAGGCGGCCTGGTCTTTTTTGTCTTGGCACCGGCCCAGCCAAGTGATGAGCAGGGCCAAGGCAATCGAGCCCCCCACGATCAAATAAAACTGCCAGTTCATGGCCGCATCCTCCCTGGTCGCTTGCTTATATTGACAACTCACCATAACATCGGCGCGGGTATGGGGGCAAGGATTGCCGTGATCCTCTAGGCAAATTTGGCCACCACCGGGGTGTGGTCGCTGGGCTTGGCCAGGCCCCTAGGCTCGGTGTCCACCAGGCACTCGGTGCAGGCCTTGCTCAGGGGCTTGGTTCCCAGGATCAGATCGATGCGCCAGCCCAGGTCGCGCTTGAAGGACTGGGGCAGGCGGTAGTCCCAAAAGGTGAACTGCTTGTCCTCGGGGTGATGCTGCCTGAACAAATCGGTCAGCCCCCAGTCCTTGATGCGCTCCAGGGCGGCCCGCTCGTCCGGGTGGCAGGACACCTTGCCGGCCATGCGCTTGGGGTCGAATACATCCAGATCGGTGGGGGCCACGTTCATGTCCCCGGTTACCACCAGAGGCTCCTTGGGGTCAAAGCGCTGGGGCAGCATCTTAGCCACCTGGTCCAAAAACTCCAGCTTGTAATGCCAGGCCTCGTGGCCCACCTCGCGCCCCTGGGGCACGTAGAGATTCACCACCCAGCCGGTGTCCAGGCGCACCGCCAAGACCCTGGCCTGGCCGCCGTCACCGGGCTCCAGGCCCGGGACCACCTCGGCCGCCTCGGACTTGCTTAGGATGGCCACCCCGTTGAAAGACTTCTGTCCGTGAAAGTAGGCGTGAAAGCCCAACTCCTCAAAGGCGGCGGAGGGAAAATCCTCATCCATGACCTTGGTCTCTTGCAAACAGGCCACGTCCGGCGAGGCTTTTTTCAGCCAATCCAGCAACAGGGGCAAACGGGCCCGCACTCCGTTGACGTTGAAGGTGGCCAGGCTCCAGGGCATGAGGCGTATCTCCTTGTTGGGGGTGCAAGCTCATCATAGCATGGCCACCGCGCCTTGCCAGGCTCGGGCGGCCGGTATAGACTAGTGGTTCCCATGATGAATTCAGGCCCCGGAGAGGTGGACCATGCCCATATTTGAGTTTCGTTGCGAATCCTGCCAGAGCGTGTTCGAGCACCTGGCCATGACCTCCGGCGAGGTGGTGGAGATCAAATGCCCCGAGTGCGGCAGCGGAGAACTCAGCCGGGTGATGAGCACCTGCGCCTCGGTGGTGCACGGCTCCAAGAACGCCCCCGCCTCCAGCAGTCCCACCGTGGAGAACCGCTCCTGCGCCAACGCGGGTAACTGCGGCACCATTACCCTGCCCGGCATCGACTAGAGAGCCTGTCCCGAGGTTAAAACCCTGCGCCCGGACGTTTGTTTAATCTGAAAACATAGATTTCGATCCTCTTGACCCGGGATGGGAGCATCAGTCTCCTGAAAACCTGGCGGCAGGCTATAGTGGAGAGGAAACCAAATGCCCAAGCATCCCGTGGAAACGCTGATCGCCCAGGCGGACGCGGCCATCAACCAAGAAGACTTCGCCACCTTGATGGAGATATATGCCGAGGACGCTGTTTTGGTGGTCCAGCCGGGCAGGAACGCCGTGGGCAAAGCGCAGATCCAAAAGGCCTTTGAGGCCATAGCCCAGCACTTCGGCCACAGCCTGGAGGTCAAGGAGGCGGGCATGGAGGTCCTGGCCACGGACGACACCGCCCTGGTGCTGGCCAAGACCCTGGTCTCGGCCCAGGATCATCCCACCGTCGAACGCAAGGCCACTTATGTCTTTAAAAAGGACGCGGCCGGAGACTGGCGCTGCGTCATAGACAACTCATACGGCTTTGATTTGCTTGATTCGGGACAGGGAGAGGGGTAGCTCCAGGTATTTTAGCCGTGGCCCTTAGCGGTTGTTCAGGGACCAGTCGTAATCCAGATATTCCACTTCCACCTGGCCGCCCAGGCCCTCCAGACGGCGCTTGAAATCATCTTGGGCGTATTTCTTTACAAAGCCCACCGGGTCGTCGTCAAAGTCCTCGCTGAACCAATCCATGATCTTGGTTACATACAGGGTATTGCCCTGCAGACGGGTGCGGGCCGGGTCGTTGATAAAGGCCGTGGCCTGCGCCTGGAGCTGGCCTTGCACCTCGGCCCCGGTGTAGGGGCGATTGAGCAGTGGCGGGCAGCCCTTGGAGGCGCAGTTCACCGCGAAGTGGATGCGCGGGTCTTTGAAGGTCGGGCGCAGGACCTCGTGTTCTATCTGATCCAGGGTGAATACCTTGCCGTTGAGCCGGACGATTTCCTTATCCCAAGGGCTGGAGAACAGGCCCCCCAGGTCCTTGATGGACTCCAGGTCCGGGTACTTTGTCAGGATCAGCCAAATAGTCCAGGCGTTGTAGGCGTTTATGTAATAGGCTAGCTTCTGGTCGCGGCTAAGGCTCCCTGGGTCCACCTGGGCCAGGTTCTCCAGAAAACGCTCCAGCTTAGCCCGCTGCCTTTGAATGCCCGCATAGTCCACCAAGCCGCCTCGCACATGCTCGCGCAGTAGCTCGGCGTAGGGGCTGTAATCCACCGCCGCGCCCGGTTCGGCGGAATGGGCCGGCTGGGCGGCTAACAGCAGGGCCGCAACCAGGACCAGCGGCAATATCTTGACCACAATATTCTCCTTGCCTGAGGTCGCCGAATGGAGCGCAAACACCATCCTTTATAACCATATTAAAATAGTGGGCTTTGCCCGATCCAGGCCAAATTAATTTGAATCTCACCCGCAACGGGTCTCATACTATTCTGGTAGATATTTTCTCCAGCCTGCCCCCACTGGAGCTTGACGCCGCATCATGCCCCTGCCTACAGCCTCCCATAGCCCCAGCCGCATTGCCGCTTTTTTAGTGGCCCGCCGTGGCTGGATCGCCGCGGTGGCGCTCTTGCTCACCCTGGGCATGGCTTTGTTGGCCCCGGGCCTGAGCATCGAGCGCTCCCTGAACTTTTTCCACGACAACGGACACAAGTCTTATTCTGACTATCGGCGTTTCGTCAAAACCTTTGGCGATGACGGGCTGATACTCCTGGCCGCCCGCCCGCCCGGGCCGGTGAACTCGCCCGAGGTGCTCCAGGCCTTGGCCGAAATCACCAAAGAGCTGGCAGGCCTGCCCGGGGTGGTGGGGGTCACCAACCTGGCTAACCTCAAGCTCCCGGGCCTGCGCAACGGCCAGGTGGGGGCCTGGCCCTTGGTGGAGGCCAAGGGCGGCAAGGCGGTCCTGGACATAAAGCGCCTGGACCAAATGCGCTCCCGCTGGCCGGTGCTGGACCTTCTGCTCTCGCGCGACGCCATGGTTACCGGGGTGATCATTAGAGTGGCCAGCGGGGCGGTGGTGGGCGAGCGCAGCAAGAAAATCCTGGCCGCAACCCGGGCGGCGGCCCGGCGCCTGGGCGGCGAGTTTCATCTGGCCGGGGCCCCGGTGCTAAGAGAGGCCTTTGCCCGCTACAACCAGCGCATGGCCCTAGTTTTCGGGCTGCTGGGAGCCCTGGTGGGGGTTCTGGTGCAGCTTTTTATCTTCCGCAGCCTCAGGGTCACCATGCTCATAGTGATGGTGTGCGGCTTGGCCATTATTTGGGTGATGGGGCTCATGGCCCTGCTGGACGTGCGCCTGGACGCGGCCACCAGCGTGAGCTTCGGCCTGGTGTTTATCCTCACCGTGCCGGTGGTGATCCACCTTTCCTCGCACTTCAACCGGGCGGTGGCCGCCCTGGGCGGACGGCGGGCGGCCATGGAGCGCACCCTCACCCTGGTGGCCCGGCCCTCGATGATCTGCGCCCTGACCACCGCGGCGGGGTTCGCCTCCTTGATGTTCAGCGACCTGCCCCCGGTGCGCCAACTGGGCCTGGTTATGTCCCTGGGGGTTATGCTTGCCTATTTGTTGGCCATGGGCCTGTTGCCCGCCATCTCCTGCCTTTTGCCCAAGCCGGGGCCCAAGGCCCAGCAGGTGGGCGGAGGGCTTATGAGCCGGGTGGAGGGTTTTCTGGGAAGGTTGGGCCGCGGGCGCCCCCACCTGTGGGCCTGGATCGGCCTGGGGATCATGCTGGTATGTCTGGCCGGAGCCCCCTTGATCAAAAGCGAGCCCCCGCTTTTGCATATGTTCGCCGCCTCCACTCCCGAGGCCCAGGCCCAGGCTTTTGTGCGCAAGCACTTGGCCCCTTTGGAGCGGGTGAACCTGGTGGTGCACCTGAAGGAGGGCGCCTGGAGGCAGCCGGAGATCTGGCAGCGGGTGGAGGCCCTGGAAAAGGCCCTGGTGGAGCTGAAGGAGGTGGAGCAGGCCACCTCTGCCTTGGACACGGCCCAGGCCCTGGGGGTGGCGGTGTTGGGCGGCCCGGTGCAACCCAGCCAGGTGCCCCTGGTCCTGGACCTGGCCCTGGCCAACCCCGAGGCCAAGCCCTGGCTCAGCCGCTTCATCAACCAGCCGAGGGACATGCTGCGCATCCAGGTGCGCTTCATGCCCGAAGCCGAGGCCTCCCTGGAGCGCTCCATCGCCAAGGTGAAGGCCGTGGCCCAGGCCCACTCCGCCGGTCTGGGGCGGGTGACGGTCACCGGCCACCTGGCCCTGGCCACCGACCAGGCGGGCATGTTCGTGCGTGCCCAGGTCAAGAGCCTGCTCATCGCCTTCGGCCTGATGACCATACTGCTGGCCTTGCAGTTTCGCTCGTTTTTGCTGGGGGTGTTATCGCTTATCCCCAACCTGCTGCCCCTGGCGGTGATCTTCGGGGTGATGGGCTGGGCGGGCATCTACCTGGACAGCCTGACCATCCTGGTGGCGGTGATCTCCCTGGGCCTATCGGTGGACGACACCATTCACTACCTGAGCCAGCTTAGGCGGGAGATGGCCCAGGAGGGGCCGGGGCTGGAAATGAAGCAATACCTGGCCCAGGCCTACCGGACCTGCGGCCGGGCCTTGATCTCCACCTCGGCGGTGCTCTTCTTCGCCTTTTTGGTGCTTTTGCCCTCGCCCTATCTGCCCATGCGCTACTTTGCGGTGCTGGCCTCGGCGGCGGTGGCCGCCGCTTTGGCCGGAGACGTGATCTTCATGCCCGCGGTGATCCTGTCATCCAAGCGCTTGCAGGCTTGGCTGCGGCGGGGGCTGGGTTAGGGGATTGGCACGATGGCGAAGATCACCGAGCTCCAAATGGAGTGCGAGATGATGATCGGCGGGATGCGCCCCAGCTTCCAGTACAGCAGTCCCCAGTAGGCGCCAGCCACCGCCGCGGCGCCGATGAGCATGAAGTTGGCGGAGGCCAGGTGCACCCCGGCGTACAGGGCGGTGGCCACCAGCCAACCCCACCCCGCGCCCAGGCGCTCCATCAGGCTGGATTGCAGATAGCGCCGCCAGAACAGCTCCTCGCTGGGCCCGGTGAGAAAGAACAGGATCAGGGCAATGAGCCACAGGGGAGTGCCTTGGCTTTTGTGGTAGATGCCCCCTATTTGCTCACCGGCAAAGGAAAATAGCTGGGTGGAGATGGTCTTGCCCAGCCAGAACAGCAGCCACAGGGCCACGGCTATGCCCAGGCCCCAGAGCACGTCCGAGACCTTGAAGCGCAGCTCTCCCGGGGCTGGAGGCCGCAGGAAAAAAGAAATCACGGTCAAGGTAACGGCGCTAATGGTGATCTTAAGCCAGAAGTTGCCCCAACTCCACCCAAAGGTGAGCCCGAAGAGCAAGACGGCCAGGGCCATCATAAACACCAGTCCTCCCCAGGACTGTCCATGATTTGCGGTGGCTTGCGCGCGGCGCATCAAACAACCTCCCGTAAAAAAGCCTTATGACCAGCTTAAGCCGTTCGGGCTGTTAAGGGCAATTCAAGCTTGGCTCCAATGTGCTATTTTGGGTCTAGCCTGCATATTTCATGAGGGTTGGGTGGCATGAAACAACGAACTCGCATTCATCGGGCCATTATGAATAAGGCACCTGCGTTGCCAAGGTACAGTTTGTACCCTGGCCCAGCACAGCCAGCCTCCGGCAGACTAGACGGCCCAAGGCTTGGGCTCCCAAAGAGGTTACACCGGGAGCCACCAAGGATGGTGAAGGCAACAATGCGTTCGACGCGTTTTGCCACCAGCGGCTCGCTGGGACAAGTGAGGGCCGTAGGCGTAGCAAAAGCTACGTCGAGGCCCGAGCAAAGCCAGCAACACCGTATGCCGGTGGCTGGCGAAGCCGGACACACGGCCCTCGTGAAATATGCGGGCTAAACAACCTTTCATGCATGGGAGAATCAACATGAGCTCCTCAGAAGCCACACGCCTAGATGCCTACGCCATGGCCTGCCGCCAACTGGACGATGCCGCCGCTCACATCGACATCGAACCGGGACTGCTGGAGCGCATGCGCTTCACCGAACGCGAAGTGACCGTGCATTTCCCGGTGAAAATGGACGACGGGTCGCTGAAGATGTTCGCCGGTTACCGGGTGCAACACAATGATGTACGCGGCCCCTTTAAAGGAGGCCTGCGCTACCACCCGGCCACCGACCTGAACGAGGTGCGCGCCCTGGCCATGTGGATGACCTGGAAGGCCGCGGTGGTCAACATCCCCTACGGCGGGGCCAAGGGCGGGGTGCAGTGCGACCCCAAGAAGATGTCCCGGACCGAGGTGGAAAAGCTCACCCGGCGCTTCACCTATGGCATCGCCTCCATCATCGGGCCGGATCGCGACATCCCGGCCCCGGACGTGTACACCGGTCCCCAGGAAATGGCCTGGATCATGGACACTTATTCCATGCTCAAGGGCCAGTCCACCCCGGGAGTGGTCACCGGCAAGCCCCTGGAGTTGGGAGGTAGCCTAGGGCGCTTTGAAGCCACCGGACGCGGGGTGGTAATCTCCGCCGAGCGGGCGGCGCGCCATCTGGGGCTGGAGCTCAGAGGCATGAAGGTGGCCATCCAGGGCTCGGGCAACGTGGGCGGCATTGCGGCCCGCTACTTTGAAAAAGCCGGGGCCACGGTGGTGGCCATGAGCGACTCCAAAAGCGGTGTCTACAACCCCGACGGGGTAAGCAGCGACAAGGCCCTAGCCTGCAAAGACCAGTACTCCTGCCTGCTGGGGCACGAAGTCGCCGCCGAGGAGATCACCAACCAGGAGCTGCTGGGGCTGGATGTGGACGTTCTGGCTCCCTGCGCCTTGGAGGGGGTGCTCACCCAGGACAACGCGGACAAGGTCAAGGCCCGCATAGTGGTGGAGGGCGCCAACGGCCCCACCACGCCCGAGGCGGACGCCATCCTGGAGGACAAGGGCGCGCTGGTGGTGCCCGATATCCTGGCCAACGCCGGGGGGGTGACGGTAAGTTACTTTGAGTGGGTGCAGAACCTGCAAAACCTTTTGTGGAGCGAGGAACAGATAGGCCTGCGACTGGAAGAGATCATGATCAAGGCCATGGACGAGGTGCTGGCCATCGCCCAAGAGAAAAAGGTAAGCCTGCGCACCGCGGCCATGATTTTGGGGGTGGGTAGGGTGGCCCAGGCCACCAGGCTGCGGGGGATATATCCCTAGGCACTAAGTCCGGCTGCGCCAAGCTCCGATGCGGACGACAGAAGGATAAAGCTAAACCGCTTTTCATAAGGATAAAGACTCATGGAACACGATTTGAGGAAAGCACCCACCCTGCTCACCCGGGAGCAGTGCCTGCTGGTGATCATCGACATGCAGCAGAAGCTGGTGCCGGTCATGGCCGACAAGGAGCGGCTAGTCGCCAACGTATCGCGCCTGGCCCGCTTCGCGCGCATCGTCAACATGCCGGTGATTCTCAGCGAGCAAAAGAACCTGGGGCCCACCATTGAGGAGATAGCCTCGGTGCTGCCCCACTCCACCACCCCGGTGGAGAAAATAAGCTTTGATTGCTTTGCCTGCGGCCCCTTCCAGGAGCAGCTGTGGCAGCAGGGCAAACCGGCCCTTATTTTCGCGGGCATCGAGAGCCACATCTGCGTGGCCCAGACCGCGCTTAGCGCCCTGGTGGGCCACGAGGTGCACGTCATCTCCGACGCGGTGGCCTCGCGCTACCAGCCCAACCGGGAGGTGGCCTTGCGTCGTCTGGAGCAGGCCGGGGCGGTTATCAGCTCCACCGAGATGTTCATGTACGAGCTGTTGGGCGAGGCGGGGACCGAGGAGTTCAAGGCTGTGTTGCCTCTAGTCAAAGAGACTCCATAGCCGGCACATTGCTTGGTGGTTGGCCGTCCGGCTGCGCCAGCCACCGGCATACTGCGTTGCTGGCTGCGCTCGGGCCTCGACGTAGGCATGCTACGCCTGCGGCCCATGCTCGCCAGACGCCTTGTCTGCCGTCGGCTGGCTGTGCCGGTTAAGACCCTTGAGGATTATTCACAAACTCTTCGAGCCGCGAGAAATAAGCCGCCCCGCCAACAATGTAAGTATCGTTGTGGCCCGCCCCTTCCAAGGTCACAAACTGCTTGGGTTGGGGTAGAGCCTGGTATAGCTCCCGGCCCAGGCGATAGGGCACTATATCGTCGGCGTCGCCGTGCAGCATGAGCACCGGGCAGGAAACCCGGGGAGCCCGGCCCAGGCTGTTGAAGCGCCCCTTGAGCCAGCCCCCCAGGCCGGGCACCGGGAAAAAGGTCTTGGCCATGGCTCCCAGGTTGGTGAAGGTAGACTCCAGGATGAGCCCGGCCGGTTGCTGCCGTGAGGCCAAATACACCGCAGCCACCCCGCCCAGGGAGCGACCGAAGATCACCACCTGCCCGCCCTGCTTGGCCGCCTGGGCTTGAGCCCACTGCCAGGCCGCCTCGGCGTCCAGATACATGCCCTGTTCGCTGGGCTTGCCCTGGCTATGGCCGTATCCCCGGTAATCGAAGATAAATACCGCCATGCCCGCCTGATGCATGAGGGCCAGATTTTCCAGGCGGTGGGAGATGTTGCCCGCGTTGCCGTGGCAAAACAGCACCAGGTTGCTGGCACCCGGCGCGGGTAGGTACCAGCCGTGCAGGCGGACCCCGTCGCTGGTGGAAAGCCACACGTCCTGGGCGCTCAGGCCGAAATCGCCGGGCTGGGCATAAAAACCCTGCTCGGGAAAAAACACCTGCCGCTCTATGAAGCCATCACAACCCAGCAAACTAATTCCCAGCAAGAGCAGGCCCAGGACTACCCTCACTTGCCTTTCTCTGAGTCAAAGGGCGAAATTTTTAGAACCTGCCCTGGCGCCGGGTTCAGGGTTATCTCCTTTTGGCGCAAATACACGTACACCGGCTCCTGCCAGGTGCCGCCCTCGTCCCAATAGTGGGTGACCACGCAACTGAAGGTGAGGCGAAAGCGGTTGGCTCCCGAAGGCACCGCGAAAGAGGCCACGCCCCGGGCCTCCATGCCCACCTGAGGCTTGGCCAGGCCGCCCAGGGGCTTCAGCGGCCAGATGGCCCCGGCGTCGCCCAGCATATAGGCCTGCACCTGCCAGGTGGGCAAGCCCAGCCAGTGCCACAAGGTGGGCTGATCCTGCAAGGACCCAACCTGCTCGAACACCGCCTTGTTGATGGCCTTCTGGTCGACATGCCCCTGCGCGATCAGTTCCAGGCGGGCCGGGTGCTCGCCCAAGGGGGCATAATATCCCCCGCACCCGGCGCACAGCAACAAGAGGACAAGTATCGCGCCCAGGCAATTTTTCATGGTAGCGGCCATGCTCCCCCTCCGGCCATTACATAGTGTAACCCTTATTATAGCCTCAAGAGGCCGTGCTTAGTCATTGACACCCCGGCGGGATACTTTTAGCATGGTGAACACGGTAAAAAATCAATCCTGGCCCTAGCTTGGGAGGAACCCTATGAACAAAGACGATCTGGCAGCCAAACTCAAGGAAATGTATCCGGAGATCACCGAGCACAAACTGGACCTGGACCTGGAGTTCAAGCCAGACAAGGACTACTGGGTGGTAAAGCTCTCCAAAGGCGATCACCTCATGCACACCCTGCTGGACCAGAAGGACGCCCAGGCCTGCATCGAGGGCACCCAATGCGTGTACCTGGGAGTGCAGATCGGCCAATTCGTAAAGAACTTCGAGTACTACGCCTAGGCACTTAGCGCCCGAGGCGACTGTTTTGCCCCGGGGTCTGCCCCGGGGCCTTTTTAATGGCACCCAGGAGACCAGAGCGTGCTGCGAAACCAGCGCCTGATAACCGTCCCCCTGGACCAAGCCCAGCTACAGGAGCGTAACCGGGCCCTGTCGGTGCTTTTGCAGCTCAGCAACTACCTGAGCACCCGCACCAAGCTGGAAGACCTTTTGGGCGGGGCCCTGGAGCTGGTCATGGAGCAGCTTGGGGTGTCGGCGGGGCGGTTGTATCTGTCTGAGCCCGAGGAAGACTGTTACCGCCTGGTGGTGCACCGGGGAGTGAGCCCCGAAGGTCTGGAAACAGTGCCCGCCGGAGTGGGTTTCACCAGCAAGGCCGCGCGCACCCGCAGTTTTTTGGCCATGCTGGTGGAAGACCTGGACGACGCCGAGCGGGTGGCTCTATTGGCCTCCAAGGGCTTCAAGGTGGTCATCTGTCTACCGCTGATCACCCGCGACCAGGTTATCGGGGTGATGAACCTGGCCGCCGAGGAGCTCATCCCCCTGGAGATGGCCACCATCGATTTGGTGATGGTCATGGGCAACCTGGTGGCCACCACCGCCGAAAGCGTAATGCAAGCCCAGGAGCTTAGCGAGCAAGCGCGGCTTTTGGCCGAGCAAAAAGAGGCGGTTCAGTTTTTCGCCTACACCGCCTGTCATGATATGAAAAGCCCGGCCACCGGGGTGCACGGCCTGGCCCGCATGCTGGCCCAACGAGCCGGGCACAACCTGGACGACAAGGGCCTGGCCATCATCAGCCAGATAGAAAAGGCGGCCCAGCGCATCGAGGACTTGGCCCAGGAGGTGAACGCCTACATCCGGGCCAAGCAGGCCCCGCTCAAGTTGGAACAGGTCAGCCTGGGGGAGGTGTTGTCCTCGGTGGCCGGCGAGATGGCCGAGCGCTTGGAGAAAAGCGGGGTGGTCCTGGAGCTGCCCCCAGAGGACGTGGTGCTCTCAGCCGACCAAAACGCCCTGTCCCGGGCCATCACCAACCTGGTGGACAACGCCCTCAAATACGGCGGGCCCCAGTTGAGCCGCATCCGGGTGATTTATGATCAGGACGGTCCTGCCCACGTTTTCAAGGTAAGCGACGACGGGGTGGGTGTGCCCCCGGAGTTGGCCGAGAAGTGCTTCACTTTGTTCAAACGGGCCGACACCTCCCAAGGCACCGAGGGCACCGGCTTGGGGCTGGCCATTGTGCGCGAGATCGCCCGCAGGCACGGAGGCCAAGCCTGGCTGGAAACCGCCCAGCCCCAGGGGGCCTGCTTCTGTTTTTCTCTATCGAGCGACCTGCCCGCAGAAACAACGGATTCCGGACAAAACTAAGCCCCCGCCCAAAGGCAGGGGCCAATTTACTCCGCCGCGGTTGGGCGGTTTTTTATTTGAGCTTGTAGGGGTTGACCGTCATAACCGGCACCGGAGAGTTGCGCACCACGTTCTCGGCCACGCTGCCGAAAATGGCGTGCTCCAGGCCCTTGCGGCCGTGGGTGGCGGTAATGATCAAGTCGATGTCGTTGTCCACGGCGTACTTGATCACCTCGCTGGCCGGATCGCCGTTTACAACTTCAGCGGTCACACCGGGTATGTCGGCGAAGTGCTTTTGGACGAACTCCTCCATCTTGCGCTGAGCGCCGGACTTGAGATCGCTTTCCATCTTGTCCAAGGAGGGGTGAGGCACGAAGAAGTTGGCGTAGTGACCTAGGTCTTCCACCACGTGCAAAGTGTGTAGGGCGGCTCCGAGCTTTTGAACCATCTCCTTGACCATGGGCAGAACTTTGGCGTGATGCTCGGTGAAGTCCACCGGGTACAGGATATTATTGATATGGGCCATCTGAACCTCCGTGTCCTCTTGCTTTTTGCCAGGCTTGGGCCAAGCTAGCTGAATCGCCCCCCTAAGTCAACGCCCAAGCGGCGGCGAAGTATCACTTGACGGGCTTTTCCAAAGGCGGCTCACCCTCTGCCAGGCGTTTAGCCACCGCCTGATACACGTCCTCGCCCACCTGGGGCGATATCTCGGCCATGGCCTGGCTCATGGCCTGGGCCAGGCTATCGGCCGTCTTGGCCGACATGCCCCGGGAAGACCGGTATCTCTTCTGGAACAACACCCTTTTTACCGGTTCCGACTGTTGTATGTCCAGCAAAGTAATGTCCAATTCCAGCTCAGCCGTGGGCCCGCCGGCCATGTCGTCTTCCCAGCATTTGACCAGCGCGCCTTCGAGCATGAAGCGGGGCATCTGGGTCGAGGAAGGTCCGAAAACCGCGGCGAAGCGCCCCGATTCGCCCATGTCCCTGGCCAGGAGCCCTGCCGCCATATCCGAGGGGTATCCCTGCCACCGGCGGTTGTTGTAGAAATTCATCTTGTAGGTACCGGGCCGGTAGAACATCCGCTGACTGGAGAACTGGGGTAAGGCGGTGAAGCGCTGCACCTTGACCGCCGCGGTTACGGGTTTAGCCTTGTCCTTGGCCGGTGCGGGATAGCCGAAAATGTATTGCTGTACGTACACCGGCGGAGAGCCGCCGCAGGCGCTGAGCAGGGCCATGCCGCTCAGGATCAGCACGGCGGCGATTAGCGCCGGGTTGACGATGAAACTACCCTGGCGGTTCATTGCTGACTCCCTTCCTGTCGCGGCGATGTGGGCTGCTCCCTCGGGTAGATCAGGCTACTGGGGTCACGCTGGAGGTCGTACAACAGTTCCTTGAGGCTTTGCGAAGAGTCGCGCAGGTTTTGCATGGTCAGTTGTGCCTCCAGGGCCAGTTGGTAGCTGCGTTGCTCCAGGCCTTCGAAGAGCCGCCCGGCCCGCTTGCCGGTGTTGCCCAGGTCCATCTGCTTGATGTCCGCGGAAAGCTGATCAACCACCCGCTTGGCCGAAGCCACCGCCTGCTGGGCCTCGGTGAGCACATTGCGGGTATTGCCTACCAGGCCCTTGAGGGATCTTTCGCTGAGCACGCGGTTGACCCGCGCCACCAAGGCGTCGATCTTGGATGAGGCGTTGGTCACGTTTTGCATGGTCTGTTGCAGGCGCTCATCGGTGAATAGGTTCTCCACGCCTCTCAGGGCTTTGTCCAGGCGCTGGCCCATCTGCTTGAAGTTGATGGTCTGCACCTGCTGCATCACGCTGTCCAGGGTGGTTACAATGCGCTGCAGCTCCGAAGGCCGCGATGGGATGATGGGGTATTCGGCCACGAAATCGATTTTGGGCGAAAGGTCCTTCTCTCCGGGCTTTTTGCGGTCCAGCTCAATGAAGGTGATGCCGGTGATGCCCGCGGTGGAAAGCTGAGCCACCAGTTCCTTGGACAGATCACCTTCGAACTGGATCTCCATCAATACTTCGATAAGGCGGGTGTCCGGGGCCACCCGGATGGCCTTGACCCGGCCCACCTCCACGCCCCGGTAGCGCACGGTGCTGTCGTTTTGCAGCCCCTGCACCGATTCGTTGAAAAAGGTGACGTATTTTTCAGCCCCCTTGAGGTACTGGGAGGCACCCAGCCAGGCGATGGCGCCTATCCCCAAGGCAAGGCCCAGGATAACGAACAAACCCACCTTAAAGTTGGAAGCGTGGGTGGACATGGTTCCTCTCAGTTCCGGGGTTTGCGGTGGAAAAAGTTTGTAACCCTCGGGTCGCTGGATTTGTCTCGCAACTCCTCGGGCGATCCCACCGCGATAATTCCCTTCTCGCTCTTATCCAGCATAATCACCCGGTGGGCAATTGTGTAGATGGAATCGAGCTCATGGGTTACCACCACCATGGTGGTGCCCAGGGCGTTGTTTAGCTTCAGTATGGTCTGGTCGAGCTCGGCGCTGGTTATGGGGTCCAGACCGGCGCTGGGCTCGTCGAAAAACAGGATGGTCGGGTCCAGGGCCATGGCTCTGGCCAGGCCCGCCCTTTTTTGCATGCCGCCGGATATCTCCGAGGGCAGGTAATCCTCATAGCCGTCCAGGTCCACCACCGCCAGCTTCAGGCGCACCAGCACCTGGCGGGCGGCCTTGCTCAAGCGGGCGGTGTCGGCCAGGGGCAGATCCACGTTTTCAGCCAGGGTCATGGAGCCGAACAGAGCCCCTCCCTGGAAGGCCACCCCTATCTTGCGGCGCACCTGGCTGAGCACCTTTTCGTCGGCGCTGCTCACCTCCAGGCCTTCCAGCCATACTTGGCCCTGGATGGGTGCGAGCAGCCCGGTCAGGCCCTTGAGCAGGGTGGATTTACCGCAGCCACTGCCTCCGGCGATAACCACGATCTCGCCGGGCTCCACCTCCAGGCTAACGTCCTTTAGGATTGGCTCGCGGCCATAGCCCAAGGTAATTCCCTTGACCACAATGGGCTTGACCTCGGGCGATGCCGGGGCTTGCTCCATGGCGGGTTGGTTTTGGCTGACCACCGGTTCCACGCAAGCGCTCCTATAAAAAATAGTATTGCACGACGGCGAAGACGCTGTCGGACACCACTATCAGAAAAATGCCGGCCACCACCGCCGAGGTGGTCACCCGGCCCACGGCCTCGGCCCCGCCCCGGGCGGTGAAGCCCCGCTGGCAGCCAATGCCGCCGATCAAAAAGGCGAAGATCACTCCCTTGAAGGCGCCCAGCAGGATATCGCTGACCGCCAGGGCTCCCATGGTCTGCTGCACGTAGCCGTAGACCGTCAGGTCCAGGTAGGTGACTCCGATGACCAGGCCGCCGGTGATGGCCAGAAGATCGGAAAACAAGATGAGCAGGGGCATCATCAGGATCATGGCCACGATGCGCGGCAGGGCCAGGAAGGTGGGTGGGTCGAAGCCCATCACCTCCAGGGCCTCCACCTCCTCACGCACGATCATGGTGCCTATCTCCGCGGCAAAGGCGCTGCCCGAGCGGCCGGCCACCAACACGGCGGTCATGATGGGCCCCAGCTCGCGCACCATGGCCAGGGCCACCAGATCGGCCACGTAGATGTTGGCCCCGAAGTTCTTGAGCTGGATGGCGCTCATGAAGG
>JAHLLJ010000068.1 GCA_020444205.1 Deltaproteobacteria bacterium
AGCTTCCAGGCCTGCCACACCTTGCCCACCAGCTCCTCGCCGGGCTCCAGCACCGTCTTGCCGGGTTTCCAGCCGCTGGGGGTCACCTTGGTGTCGCCACTCTCGCGCACCAGCTGGAAGGCCTTGATCTGGCGCAGGGTTTCAGCTACGTTGCGGCCCACGGAGGGAGTGATCACCTCCATGGCCTGTACCACGCCGTCGGGGTCGATGAGGAAGCGGCCCCGCACGTCCACCCCACCGGCCGGGTCATACACCCCAAAGGCCTGACCCACCTTGCCGCTGCCGTCGCTGAGCATGGGGAAGGGGACGCCGCCCTCCACGATCTTGCTCAGCTCGTGGTCCTGCCACATCTTGTGCACAAAGGGCGAGTCCACGCTCATGGACAGTACCTCCACCCCCAAGTCCTGAAAATCCTGATACTTGGCGGCCAGGGCCGAAACCTCGGTGGCGCAAACAAAGGTGAAATCGCCGGGGTAGAAGCAGAGCACCACCCACTTACCCAGGTACTCGCTCAGTTGAACGGACGCAAATTTGCCCTGGTAATAGCAGGGGGCGTTGAAATCGGGAGCCTTGGTACCGACCTGGAGCATGGTGGAAACCTCCGGAGATGGGAGTTGTTTGGAATCTGACTGCGAGGGGGCCTGTTCCCCCACCAGACCCCCGGTGGGGGTAGCGCAACCAACTGATTTTTCTTTGGGCATAATGGCCTCTTTGCATGGGAAGTGTTTCAGGGCAGGAATAGGCCACGATTAAATGGGCCTTAAAAAAAGGCTAAAGTCAGGAATAATAATTGTCTATTAATTAATACCGATTAATTGTAGGTGATTTAATAGATTATATGGATACACCCGTATAATGATATTTATGGAAGAAGTATAGAAAACTTGTCTCAGGAGATGCGGGCTAGGCTTTATTGTTTGTCTTGGTGCAGACAGACCAGTCCGACCAAAAACCGGCAATCGGCCCGCTGCGGTGCTTGCCGCCGGACTCCCGGTGGTAGCGTGTGCGGACTTGGGTTTGAATTAATTGGCGGTCCAGGCTCACCTGAAAGCAGGCCAGGTTGTTGCGCCGGATGATAGCTGGCTTCTTGCCTTGAGCCGCGCAGTGCAGGAACAGGGCTGGCCGGGGGCCGATGAAGTTTACTTCCCCCGCCTGCCTTTCCTCCGTTCCCGCTTCCAGGCGATGTCCTTCTTGATGCCCTTGCGCTTGTAAGGCTTTTCCACGTCTTCCTGCCCGAGCAGGAACGAGCCGGGCATCTCGCCAGGCGCGGGCATGGACGGGCCGCCGGGCGGGGTGGGGGCGGGCTTGGGCTTGGCCGGTTTCTTGGGGATCAGGGTTTCGTCTATGGGCGGGCCCATGAGGCAGGAGGCCGGGGCCCAGTCGCACAGGAAGTACTCGCCCCAAGCCGGGAACATGGCGCCCTGGTCCTGAGCTTGGTGGGCCTGCACCGTGACCAGCACCGGCTCTGAGTCGCGACGCTGCCCCAATTTGAGGGCAGCTTCCTCTGAGGCGGCCAATACCCAGGGGCGGCCGTCGTGGGTTTCTTCCAGACCCCGGCGTTTGAGCACCGGCCAGGCCTTGCGCCGCGCGCCCAGAAAGAGGTGAGCCGGGGGAGAAGCACTGTAATCGGGCTGCTCATAGGTGCGCTCGCTTACCCTGATGCGCTTGTCCTCAAGCTCCACCAACTCCGGGGCCAAACGGGTGGCCGCATCCTTTAGCATGCCCTGGCGCAGGTGTTTCCAGCCTTCCTCCTGGTGCAAGGCGGCTAAAAACTCCTTGACCGGCACCCAGCCCTCTTCATCGGGCAGCAAGGCAAACTCGGCCGGGGCCACGCCCAGGGCATAGCGCAGGATACGCACCAGGTTGTCTTCTTTTTGGGATTGACGGCGAGCCAAAACTAAGCCTTAGCGCACCTGCTGGGTGACTCCCTTGGGAGTTACCTCATAGTGCACCACGCCCTTGGGGTGCCACACCAACACCTTCCAGGCCTTGGGGGAGTTATCCAAGAGCTTGACCTCAATTGGCGCGGGCTTTTTCAAATTGTTGGCAAGCTTTTCTTGCAGGCTGAGGGCCGGGACAGCAGGCGCGGTGGATATGGCCTGTCCCGCGGAGGGGGCTGGAGTTAAAACTTCGTACACCTGCTGAGCCACCTTGAGGGCCTGCTGGTCCATGCTGTCGATTTGGCGCTGATAATAAGAGCCCACAAATATGGCCGCGATGCAGATGGCGCTTACCAGAGCAATTGCTTCGGAACTCACCAACCCACGCAGACGTCTCATGCCTTTAGCTCTCCGTTCGGTAGGTTACCTGGCCGCCGCACACGGTGAGCACCGCCCGGCCCGGCAGCTTGCGCCCGGCGAATGCGGTGTTGGCCGACTTGGAGCGCATCTTGGCCGGGTCCACGGTCCAGGCCGCCTTGGGATCGATGACCACCACGTCGGCCGGTCCACCCGCGTTTAGGCTGCCGCCGGGCAGGCCCAGTAGACGGGCCGGAGCCGTGCTCATGCGCTCGATCAAGCTCAAGGGTTTGAGCAGGTGATCCTCCACCAGCTCCAGCATGATGCCCAGGGCGGTTTCCAGGCCGGTGACCCCAAAGGCGGCGAACCCGAACTCCAGCTCCTTTTCCAGCACCGAGTGGGGCGCGTGGTCCGTGGCCAGGGCTTGGATGAGCCCGGAGGCCAGGGCCTCGCGTACCGCCTCACGGTCTGCCACCGAGCGCAACGGCGGGTTCATTTTGCGATGAGTATCGTACTCGCCCACGTCCTGGTCGCACAAGGCCAGGTAGTGGGGCGCGGTCTCGCCGCTCACCGTCCAGCCCGCCTCCTGGGCTCGCTTCAGAGCGGCCACGCTGCCCGCGCATGATATATGGGCTATATGCACCCGCGCGCCGGTGAGCCCGGCCAGGCTCAGGTCGCGCTCCACCGCGGAAACCTCGGCCTCGGCCGGGATGCCCGGCAGGCCTAGGGCGGTGGAAGTGGGGCCTTCATGCATGGAGCCCCCGGCGGATAGAGAGGTTTCCTCGCTGTGGCAGATCACCGGCAAATCAAAACCAGAGGCATACTCCATGGCCCGCCGCAAAAGACGGCTGTCGCTGACCGGATGGCCGTCGTCGCTTACCGCAACACAACCAGCGTCCTTTAGCTCGGCCATCTGGGTAAGGCCCTCGCCTTTAAGGCCTGGGGTGATGGCCCCCACGGGATAGACCCGGCAGGAGCCCACCTTGCGGGCCCGCTCCAGGATCATCTCGGTAACCGCGGCGCAGTCGTTAACCGGCTTGGTGTTGGGCATGCAGCATACGGCGGTAAAGCCGCCGGCCGCCGCGGCCGCGGTGCCGCTGGCAATGTCTTCCTTGTACTCGTGGCCCGGCTCCCTTAGGTGCACATGCATATCGATGAGCCCCGGGGCTATCCATTTGTCGGTGCAGTCGATAATTTCGGCGTCAGCGGGAGCCTCGAGCTCGCCGCCCAGGGCGGCTATGGTGCCGCTGTCCAGCAAGAGGTCGCCGGTTTCATCGGTTTTGCTGGCCGGGCAAAGCAGACGGCCGTTTTTCAGCAATATGGGCCTGGGCTGGCTCATGAGGCCTCCGGTCCGATCAAGAGGTAAAGCAAGGCCATGCGCACCGCCACTCCGTTGGCCACCTGGTCAAGGATCAGGGACCACGGCCCGTCAGCCACCTCGGGAGCCAGCTCCACTCCCCGGTTGATGGGGCCGGGGTGCATGATCACCACGTCGGGCTTGGCCGCCTTCATGTGCCTAAGCCCCAGGCCGAAGCGCTGGGCATACTCGCGCAAAGAGGGGAAGAGCACGTCGGTGAGGCGCTCCTGCTGCACCCGGAGCATGATGATCACGTCCGCGTCGTGAATAGCCTCTTCCATGGACCCGGCCACCTTAACCCCCAGGGTCTCAACCGCAGGAGGCAGCAGAGTGCGTGGGCCGTAGACCGTGACCGGGCTGCCCATGGTGTTCAGGCCGATGATGTCTGAGCGGGCCACCCGCGAGTGGGTAATGTCGCCGATGATGGAAACCTTGAGTCCGTCCAAACGGCCCTTGGCCCGGCGGATGGTCAGCAGGTCCAAGAGCCCTTGGCTGGGATGCTCGTGGGCCCCGTCGCCCGCGTTGATGATGGAGCATGGTATGTGCTTGGCCAGCAAGTTGGGGGCGCCGCTCTGGGAATGGCGCATTACGATAAGGTCAGGGCTCATGGCCAAGAGGTTCTTGGCCGTGTCGATGAGGGTCTCACCCTTGGTAAGGCTGCTGGTGGAGGCCGACAGGCTCACCGTGTCCGCGCTCAGGCGCTTGGCCGCGATCTCAAAGGAGGTGCGGGTGCGGGTGGAGGCCTCGTAGAAAAAATGGACTATGGTCTTGCCCCGGAGGGTGGGCACTTTTTTGATGGGCCGGGCGCTGATCTCCTTAAGCGACTCGGCGGTGTCCAAAACGGTGGTGATCTCCTCGGCGCTCACCCCGTGGAGACCCAGCATGTTGCGTCGCTTAAGGCTCACAGACTCTCCTTTTGGCAGCGAATGTTGGCAGCGTTGGCCCAAAAAAAACCTCCAAACACCTTTTGTGGTGTGGAGGCCGGCCCGTGGTTCGCCCCGAGTCGGGAGCCCCGGTGCTGGGGTTTGCAGCCATGCTCTTTGCCTTGCCGCGCTATAAGTTAACTAACTATCCTTGATAACAAACCGCTGCATGCCTGTCAAGATGCCGAGCCCTTGAAATGGGCCTATTTACTACGGCGCTAGACGTACGTTGCGCCCCGTGGTACACCTTCGCCATGAGCGGCAAGCTTTCCAGCTTTGTTTCTTCTTTAAAGCGCGGCCTCCGGCTGTCGGCCGAAGTGGTGCACGTGGAGAAAATACCCGCCCGGGAAGCGGCCTATGCCTCCCCTGACCCTCCCTTGCCGCCGGGCCTGGCCCGGGCCCTGGCCGCCCAGGGGGTGGACCGTCTCTACTCTCACCAAGTGGCTGCCCTGGAGCTGGTGCGGGCCGGTCGCGACGTGGTTACCGCCACCCCCACAGCTTCTGGCAAGACGCTGGTCTACTCCCTGCCGGTGTTGGAACGCGTCTTGGAAGACCCCCAGGCCACGGCCCTGTTCCTTTTCCCGCTCAAAGCCCTGGAGCAGGACCAGATGACCGCCATCAACCACCTGGCCCTGCACGCGGGCCTGGGGCCGGTGGCTGACATCTACGACGGCGACACCCCGGACGGACGCCGCCGCAAGCTTCGGCAAAAGCCGCCGCCGGTGATAATCTCCAACCCGGACATGGTACACGCGGCCATTTGCGCCTTTCCCTCGGCCTGGGACAACTTCCTGAGCCGCCTGAAATATATCGTCATCGACGAGGTGCATGCTTACCGGGGAGTGTTCGGCAGCCACGTGGCCTCGGTGCTCAGGCGCTTGCTGCGCCTGGCCGCCGCCCGGGGCAGCAGGCCCAGCTTTGTGCTCAGCTCAGCCACCATCGCCAACCCCGGCGAACACGCCGAGGCCCTCACCGGGCGGGACTTTGCCCCGGACCAGATCGTGGACTATTGCGGGGCCCCGGCAGCCGGACGCTCATTCGTACTCATCAACCCCAGCGGCGCGGCCTCCACCACGGCCAGCTATCTTTTGGCCGGGGCGGTCAAGCAGGGGCTATCCACCATCTGCTTTACCAAGAGCCGCATTCATACCGAGCTTATCCACACCTGGGTCACTCGGGCCCATCCCGAACTAAGGGACATGGTGGCCGGGTATCGGGCCGGGTTTTTGCCCGAGGAGCGGCGGCGCATAGAGGCCGACCTGTCCGCCGGGCGCTTGGCCGGAGTGGTGAGCACCAGCGCCTTGGAAATGGGCATCGACATTGGCGGCCTGGACGTGTGCATCCTGGTGGGCTATCCGGGCAGCCAGATAAACACCTGGCAGAGGGGCGGCCGGGTGGGACGGGCCGGGCGCGACAGCGCGGTTGTGCTGGTGGGAGGGCCCGACGCCCTGGATCAGTGGTTGCTGGCCCATCCGGCCGAGTTTTTCGCCCGGCCAGTGGAGGCGGCCATCCTGGACGCGGCCAATCCCCAGATCGTGGCCAAGCATCTTATTTGCGCGGCGGCTGAAAAGCCTCTGGCCGTGGATGACGAATTTTTGCCCCCAGTGGGCCACCCAGAGGCAGTTCGCCTGGCCATGGAGCAAGGCCAGCTACTTTTAGACGCGGAGGGCACTCGCTACTTCACCCCCCGCAAGCGGCCCCAGCGCTTGGTCGACCTGCGCGGGGCAGGGGAGAGCCTGGCCATAGTGGACCCCAAGGGCACGGTGATGGGTTCTTTTGACGGGGTCAGGGTGTTCAAGGAAGGCCATCCCGGCGCGGTGTACTTGCACCGGGGCCGCACCTACCTGGTCAAGGAGCTGGACCTGGAGCACCGCAAGGTGCGGGTGGCTCCCTTGCAGGCCGACTATTACACCCGGGCGCGCAGCGACAAGGAGACCGAGATCCTGGAGGAGACCGGACGACGTCCGGTGGCCAACTTCCTGGTGCGCAAGGGCCGGCTCAAGGTCACCGAGCTGGTCACCGGCTATGAGCGCCGCAGGCTTTCCGGCGGCGACCTCATGGGGGTGTACCCCTTGGAATTGCCACCGCTCACCTTTGAGACCGTGGGCATGTGGATAGACATCGAGGATGTGCTGCGCCGCACCCTGGAGCGGGCGGGCCGCCACTTCATGGGCTCCATCCACGCCCTGGAGCATGTGGCCATTGCCATGTTTCCGCTTTTCGCCCTGTGCGACCGGGGTGACATAGGCGGCATCTCCATCCCCTTGCACCCCCAGACCGGCAAGGCCGGGGTGTTTATCTACGACGGAGTGGCCGGTGGAGTGGGCCTGGCCGAGCGGGGCTTTGGGCTCATCGAGGAGCTTTTGGAAAAGGTGGAGGAACTTTTGGCCTCCTGTGACTGCGAGGACGGCTGCCCGGCCTGCGTGTTCTCGCCCAAGTGCGGCTCTGGCAACAAGCCTTTGGACAAAGAGGGCGCCCTGATGCTCACCCGTTTGCTGCTGGGCAAGATCGAGCTGGAGGCAGTGGAGGCCTGCGATGCCCCGGTTCCGGAGGTCATCGCCCCAGCTCCGGCCCGCTCCAAGGATCGTCCTTTGGTCTATGGCGTGTTCGACTTGGAGACCCAAAAGCTGGCCAACCAGGTGGGCGGTTGGAACAACATCCATCTCATGCGGGTGAGCGTGGGCGTGCTCTACGACTCGGCCAAGGACGAGTTCATCGCCTATGGCGAGGATCAGGTCTCCGAGCTGATAAAGCGGCTCAGCGAGCTGGAGCTGGTGATCGGTTTCAATCACATGCGCTTTGACTACCAGGTGCTCAGCGCCTACACCGCCGATAACCTGCGCGCCCTGCCCAACCTGGATTTGATGCTGGACGTACAGCAGGCCTTGGGCCACCGTCTGAGCCTGGACGCCCTGGCCGGGGCCACCCTGGGCGCGGCCAAGACAGCAGACGGCCTGCAGGCGGTGGACTGGTGGAACCAGGGGCGCATGGAGGAATTGACCGCCTACTGCCGTGCCGACGTGGAGCTGACCCGCGACCTGTTTGTGCACGGCCAGCGGGAAGGGCACTTGCTTTACCAGCACCGCGACGGCCAATGCTTGCGAGTACCGGTGGATTGGTCTTGGAAGAGCTTGCGGGAGCGTTTGAAATGAGCCGTATTCCCAGTGACGAATGCCCCGCCTGTTTGCAGCGCCTGGGTGAGCAGGCCCTAAACGGGCTTGATCTGGCGCCCGAACAAAAGGACGAACTGCGTCAAGGCATAAGCAGCATCACCCAACGTGGCCTGGATTTGGGCGAGGCTCCGGCCTTTATTGCCAGCGAGTTTTTCGCCTATGTACGCGAACACACCGATGGGGCCGACCCCTTTGCAAAAAAGAAGCAGACCGACTTTGCGGCGGCGCGTCAAACGGTGCAAGGCTTGGGCGACACCCCGGACACTTTCGCCTCTCGGGCTCGTTTGGCCATTATAGGCAATGCCCTGGACCATTTCTTTTTGGCTGACACCAGCCGTTTGTGGGAGCAGGGGAGCGGCCTGGAACTGGGCCGCGACGACTTGGCCCAGGCCGAGGCCTGCTTGTCGCCCGGCGGTCGGGTGGTGATGCTGGCCGACAACTGCGGGGAGCAGGCTTTTGACCGGCTGCTGGCCGAGCACCTGATGGGCCGGGGCTGTGAGGTGCATTACGTGGTCAAGGCCGGGCCGGTGCAAAACGACTTGAGTCTGGCCGACCTGGAAGCAGCGGACGAGAGCTTCGGCTTGGGTCTGGTACAAGGTATCGCGCCCCCGGCGGTGGGCTTGAATCCGGACACCGCGCCACGTGAGCTTCGCGATCTGCTGGCCGGGGCTGATTTGGTGGTGGCCAAGGGCATGGGCCACTTCGAAACCCTGGGCCTGGGCCTGGGCATGCTGGACGCTGGGCAGGCGCCCTGGCCCTTGCTCATGCTTTTCTTGGCCAAGTGCCAAGGCGTGGCCAGCCGGGCGGGAGTGACCAAAGGACAGGGCGTGGCCATGTTCCTTTCTTGTTCTTGATGCCAAGGCCTGGCTGCGCTTAGGATGGGCCTATGAAGCGCTACAAGACAAAGTTCCTCCCTTCCCTGGGATTTATACTGCTGGCCGCCTTGGCCCTGGTTTCGGCTTGCGCCAAACCCGGCCCGCCGCCACCTCCCACGGCCCACAACACCCTGCGGGTGGTGCCTGAAGGCGACTGGCCCCTGCTCTTGGACGATTTGGACGCACGCAGCTTTTTCCAGGCCGCCGAGTCCTCCCTGGCCTATCTGCGCAAGGTGAACCCGAACAAGCAATTCACCTTTGGCCCCTACCGCATGAGCGCCGTCCAGATGGCGGTCATGCTGGAGGAGCTCGAGGATTTACTCTACCGCCTGCCCGACCCGGTGGAGCGCTCCCGGGCTTTGCAGCAAAATTATGTGCTGTTGGAATCAATGGGCCGGGACGGCAAGGGCCAGGTTCTCATGACCGGGTATTACGAACCAGTGCTCCAGGCCCGGCGTCAGCCTCAGGGATCTTTCCAATACCCGGTATACGCCCTACCCGAAGACCTGGTGTGGATCGACCTGCGCCAGTTTGGAGAGCAATACCCGTCCAAACGCCTGGTGGGTCAGGTAAAGGGCCACAAGGTACGCCCCTATCCCGACCGGGAGGCCATTGACTATAAAAAGGTTATACAGGGCAAAGCCGAGGTTCTGGGTTACGTGTCCGATCCAGTGGAGGTGTTTTTCCTACACATCCAGGGTTCGGGCCAATTGGAGTTTGCGGACGGGGTTCGCCGCCGGGTGGGCTACGCCTCCAGCAATGGCCATCCCTACCGCTCCATAGGAAAGATGCTGCTCAATAAAAAGCTCATGGAGCCGGGCAGCATGTCCATGCAAGGCATCAAGGCCTTTTTAGAGGCCAACCCCCAGTACCTGCGCCAGGTGCTCAGTCACAACCCGTCTTATGTGTTTTTCCGGCCGCTACAGGTTATGGGCGGGCCCATAGGCTGCTTTGGCCGCCCCCTTACCGGGGGGCGCAGCGTGGCCACGGACCGCCGCTTGTTCCCGGGCTTGGCTTTGGCCTACATAACCGGCGATATGCCCGCCACAGGAGGCGGAACCGAGCCCTTGGCCCGTTTTGTTTTCAACCAGGATACCGGCGGGGCCATCAGGGGGCCGGGCAGGCTGGACCTTTTCTTCGGCTCTGGCCCCCAGGCCGGAGAGCTGGCCGGGCGTATGAAGTATCCGGGCAAGCTGTATTTTTTCTTTCCTCGCAAGTTGATCAAGCAATGAGGAGGGAGTCATGGAAAAGCTCATAGGACAAACCAGGCTGGTGCTTACCCAGGGAGACATCACCCAGGCTGACACCGAAGCCATAGTCAATGCAGCCAACAGCCGTTTGGTTGGGGGCGGCGGGGTTGACGGGGCCATCCACCGGGCGGGCGGTCCGGAGATAATGGCCGAGTGCCGCAAGATAGGCTCCTGCCCCACCGGCGAGGCGGTAATAACCACCGCCGGCCGCCTCAAGGCCAAGAAGGTCATCCACACCGTGGGTCCCATCTACCGGGGCCGCCCGGAAGACCCGCGCCTGCTGGCCAGCGCATACTCCAACTCCATGGACCTGGCCGCCAAACATGGCCTTAGAACCGTGGCCTTTCCCAGCCTGTCCACCGGGGCCTACGGCTACCCCCTGGACGCCGCGGCCAAAGTAGCTCTGCAGGCTCTCAAGCAGGGGATTGAAAAGAACTCGGATAAATTTGACGAGGTTCGCTTCGTGCTTTTCGGTAAAGATGCCTTTGAAGCATACGCCGAGGCCCTGGGCCGGATTTAAGCCTGCAGCCCCTTTCGCATATGGACTCTCTGGCCATATGTGGAAAAACTACTCTTATTCATTTATTAGAGAATCCTAGGTAAAAAATGAAAATCAGTTGGAAAGAAATGGTAATCGTTGCCGTGTTTACCTTGACAACCCAAAATTAACCAATGCATACTTCAAAGCGCCTGTTAAATACCTAATGTCTGCCCGGTAACCGAGGTACAGTCAAAGCTTTCCTTGCCTATGTCTTGACAGGGGGGGCGGTTTACATTAATTTGATATTAGGAATGATTATTGGGAGGCTGAAAATGGAAGCTCCGGGCAAACTCCGTATGACCACGCAGCGACAGGTCATTATGGATGTTCTTAAAAGCGTCACAAGCCACCCCACCGCGGGTGAGCTTTGCACTATGGTTCGCCGCCGTTTGCCCCGTATAAGTCTCGGTACGGTTTACCGTAACCTAGATATTCTGTCCCGGGCGGGAATGCTTCAGAAAATAGACGTTGCCGGTCAGGAGATGCGCTTTGACGGCAACACCATGAATCACTACCACCTTCGCTGCATGGAATGCGGCCGGGTTTTTGATGTGGACATGGATCTTTTGCCTGGCGTGGAACAACAGGTTGCGCAAGAGTCGGGCTTTGAGGTGTTGGGACATCGACTCGAGTTCGTGGGGCGTTGCCAATCCTGCCGGGAATTCCAAGACACCAGACAATAGACGGCCTTTTCTCGTATAGTTGCAAGGAGAGAAAATAATGGCCCCCCAGACTACGTCTGAAGCCAAAAAGGTTTTGTCCGTCCTCGCTAAGGCCCAGGAGCCTATGAGCAACAAGCAGGTATCCGAGAAGTCCGCGCTGGAAAGCAAAAAGGTTTCCAGCACCATGAGCGCCCTGAAAAAGGAAGGCTTGGTGGACTCTCCGGTGCGTTGCAAGTACGCTATAACTGATACGGGCAAAAAGGCCATCAAGGGCTAGCCCGCTTACATCTCAATCACCGCACTATTGAGCTGATTCTGGAGGAACTCATATGTCCAGTTTGGTTGGCAGCCAAACCGAAAAAAACCTACTTACCGCGTTTGCCGGGGAGTCCCAGGCCCGCAACCGTTACACTTATTTCGCTTCCCAGGCCATGAAAGAAGGCTATCGGCAGATTTCCGAGATTTTCACCGAAACAGCCAACCAGGAAAAGGAGCACGCCAAGCGTTTCTTCAAATTCCTCGAGGGCGGCGACGTGGAAATAGTCGGCACCTTCCCCGCCGGCGTTATCGGCGCTACCGTGGAAAATCTCAAGGCCGCGGCGGCCGGCGAGAACTATGAGTGGGGGCAGATGTATCCGGATTTCTCCAAAGTAGCCGCCGAAGAGGGCTTTGAAGAGATAGCCCGGGTTTTCCGCAATATCGCCATGGCCGAAAAGTTCCATGAGCAGCGCTACCTGGACTTGGCCTCCAATATTGAAAAGGGTTTGGTATTCAAACGCCCCGGCCCGGTGGTCTGGCGTTGCCTGAACTGCGGCTATGTTCATGAAGGCGACGAGGCGCCTCATGAGTGCCCAGCCTGCGCCCATCCCCAGGCCCACTTCGCCTTGATTTGCGAAAACTGGTAGTCAGCGCTTACCATAGTACAGTAAGACTAAAATCGATCTGAACGAGTTTTAGAAGGAGGCGCTTTATGGCCGTGGAAAGGCTGCAAGTCTATAAATGTGAAGTATGCGGCAATATCGTTGAGTTGCTGATTGCGGGCGGCGGAGAGCTGGTCTGTTGCGGGCAGCCCATGGTGCTGCAAACCGAGAACACCGTGGACGCTGCCAAGGAAAAGCATGTCCCGGTGATCGAGAAGGTAGACGGCGGCTACAAGGTTAAGGTGGGCAGCGTGCCCCATCCCATGGAAGCGGAACATTATATCCAATGGATAGAGCTGGTAGCCGGCGACAAAGCCTATATGGAGTTCCTCAGCCCGGGCCAGGAAGCCGAAGCCGTGTTCCTGGTGGATGCCCCGGCAGTGACCGCCAGGGAATATTGCAATAAGCACGGACACTGGAAAGCCGGCGCCTAGGGCCCGGACGAATAGGAGCTGAAACATGAAAAAATACGTATGCGGCGTATGTGGCTATGTTTACGACCCGGAAAAAGGCGACTCTGACGGCGGCATCGCCCCCGGCACCGCCTTTGAGGACCTGCCCGACGACTGGACTTGCCCGGTCTGCGGCGCCTCCAAGGACCAGTTCGAGCCGGAAGACTAAGTCACCTAGGGGCCGGGCCCTGAGGCCCGGCCTTTTTTCGCCTATGGCATTAGGTACATCTAACTTGAGAGCGTAAGCTGTTATGAAACCGGTCGAGATAAAGGACAGCATCTACTGGGTGGGGGCTGTGGATTGGAACATCCGTGATTTTCACGGGTACTCCACCTACAAGGGCAGCACCTACAATGCCTACCTGGCCAAGGACGAAAAGGTCGCGCTTTTCGACACGGTCAAGAAGCCGTTTTACCTGGACCTGGTGCACCGCCTGCACAATTTGATGGACCCCACTGATATCGACTACCTGGTGGTCAACCACATGGAGCCGGATCACTCGGGCTCGCTAAAAGAAGCCATCGAAACCATCAAACCCGAGAAGATATACACCTCGGTGATGGGCGCCAAATCCATGGCCGGCTATTACAACGTGGAAAACTGGCCCATCGAAACCGTCAAGACCGGCGACGTTTTGAACCTGGGCAAGCACAGCGTCCATTTTCTGGAAGCGCGCATGGTCCACTGGCCGGACAGCATGTTTTCCTACATTCCCGAGGAAAAGCTGCTGATATCCAACGACGGCTTTGGCCAGCACTGGGCCACCAGCGAGCGCTTCGATGATGAGGTGGACAACGGCGAGTTGATGCGCCAAGCGGCCAAGTACTACGCCAACATCTTGCTGTTGTACTCTCCGCTCATCGCCAAGCTTCTGGGGAAGGTGGCCGAGATGGGCCTGGAGATCGATATGATCGCCCCGGACCACGGTCTGATCTGGCGCAACAACCCCGGCCAGATCATCCAGGCCTATCAGACCTGGAGCCAGCAAAAGACCACGGCCAAGGCCATCGTGGTCTACGACACCATGTGGCACAGCACCGAGGCCATGGCCAAGGCCATTTACGACGGCATCTTGGATCACGGCGTTTCGGTGCAGCTGATGAACCTGGAATGCACCCATCGTAGCGAGGTGCTAACCGAGGCGCTGGACGCCAAGGCGATGGTCTTTGGCTCGCCTACCTTGAACAACGGCATGTTGCCTCGCATGGCGGATTTGCTGCACTACATGCGCGGGCTCAAGCCGGTGGACAAGATCTGCGCCACCTTTGGCTCCTACGGGTGGAGCGGTGAGGCTCCCAAAATGATGGCCGCCCAACTCCAGGAGATGAATCTGGAGCTCATTGACGACCCGCTCAAGGTGCAGTGGGCCCCCAACCACGACAACCTGAAACCGTGCCGTGAGTTGGGCCAAAAGATCGGCCAGGCGGTGGTGGACGCTCATTTGCCGCCATCGTGCCGAGCCATCTACTGCGGAGACTAAAGTTCGCTCATGGCCGGAGGCACCGGCGCCCGGCGCAAAGTGCGCCAACTGCTGGCGGCCGAGGACTTTGCGGCGTCTTTGCGTGAGCTGAAAAGCCTGCCGCCGGAGCAAACCCTGAAGTATCTTCAGGCCGGATTGCCCGCGGCACAACCTCTTTTAAAATGGCGGGCGGTCACAGCCCTGGGCCAAGTGGTCCAGGGCTTGGCCGCCCATGATCTTGAGGCGGCCAGGGAGTTCCTGCGCCGCTTGTTATGGTGCCTCAACGAAGAGAGTGGGGCCGTACCCTGGGGCGTGGCCGAAGCCCTGGGCGAGATATTGGCCAACTCGCCGGAACTGGCCCAAGAGTATGCCAGCCTGCAAGTCTCCTGTATTTGGCCTCAAGGCAACTTTATTCAGTTCGGGCCTTTGCTGGCCGGAGCGGTTTGGGGAGTGGGGCGTCTGGCCTCGGCCCATCCTGAGTTGGCCCATGGCTGCTGCGCCCTGGAGCGCCTGGTGCATTTGCTCGATTGGGAGGATGCTTTGGTGCGGGGTACCGCCGCCTGGGCCTTGGGAAATCTGAGAGACCAAGAAGCTGTTCAATACCTGGAAAAACTTGTCCAAGACCAAAGCCCCCTTGAAATATGGGACTTGGATTCCCTGCGCCAGACCACGGTCTCCCAGCTTGCGAGAGAGGCCATAAATAAGATTGTGAAAACAGAAGAATAATCATATTATTTGATAAGTAACATTAATTTAAATCGGTGGTGCTTCGGACCCTGTTTAATCGGTTTTCCCCGGACCTCCCTGCCATGGAAAAGTATAGAATTGCCTGCCCGGCAGCTACTGTTGAACTTGACGGGCCAGTTCGGCTAGGCTACTGTCGTTGTATACGAAATACGCACGTAACGCCTGAATAATACGGCAGCAAGCAGGAGTTTTATCGTGGCCAAGCAATCCACAACCAGCTTCCGGCGCCCCTCGCTGGGCCAAGAAGTCACTCAACATCTCAAGCGCCAAGTGGTCGTGGGCGAACTCAAGCCAGGCCACCGGCTGGTGGAAGAGCGGCTGGCCAGGGAGTTGGGCATCAGCCGCACCCCGGTGCGCGAGGCCCTGCACCGCTTGGAGCAAGAGGGAGTGCTGTCCAAACGGCCTAGGGGCGGTTATGAGGTGCGCCCCCTTACCCCGGAGGAAGTGAGCGATGCCCTGGGGGTGCGTTCGGTTTTGGAGGGCTACGCCGCGGAGTTGGCCTCGCGCCAGGCCCCAGAGGGGGCGGTGGACAAGCTGCAGGCCAATGTGGATGACTTTGAAAACGCCCTGGACCAAGGCGATGAGGAGCGGTTGGTGGAGTTCAACAGCCAGTTCCATCTACTGCTCTACGAGGCCGCCGGATCACCCCTGCTCTTACGCTTGCTGGGCGAACTCCAGGAGACCGTGGAGCGCATCTCCCGGGCTATTATCTCCAACATGGACGCGGGTAAGTGGTCCACCAAGGACCACCGGGCCATCATCGAGGCCATAAAGGCGGGCGACGGCTCAACCGCGCACCGCTTGGCCCGGGACCACGTGTCCCACGGGGCGGATTGGATCGTATCGCGCATGATCGACCAGGAACTGGAATTATAAGCCCGGACATTTAGCGGCAAGGTTGGAGATATTATGGAAACCGCGCTGATCTGTCTATATGTGGGCGGGGCTTTGCACATAGGCTGGGCAGTATTTCACTTCTTTTTCCCCCGCATATTCCAGTGGAAGAAAACCCTGGAGCCTCTGGACTCGCTGAACCGCAGCATCATGCAGGTGCTCAACCTGTGCCTTACTTTTTATTTCGTGGTAGCCGCCTACCTGTCCCTGGTTTTTGCCCACGACCTTCTCAACACACCCTTGGGCCGCAAGCTGGTGGCCGTATTTGCCGCCTTTTGGCTGCTGCGCCTGGGATTGCAACAACGCTTCTTCCGTATGGTGCATCCGGCCAGTCTGCTGCTTTCGGTCGCCTTTTTGTTGACCATGTTGGCCTACGGTATACCCTTGGTAATGGCGGGGCGCTAAGCCCTTCAAGGGTAATTTTTCAAAGAGGAGAACATGGCCGACATATTCACTCCCTGGCACATCAAGGACCTGACCATCCCCAACCGGCTGGTGCGCAGCGCCACCTGGGAAGGTTTGGCTGATGAACAAGGCACACCCACTCATGAGCTGATCAACGCCCTGGCCGACCTTGCCGAGGGTGGGGTGGGGCTGATAATCACCGGCTACGCCTATATCAGCCCCGGGGGGATGGGCCTTCCCAAGCAGACCGGGGTGCACATCGACGCCCTGATCGGTCCCTTGACCCGCATCAGCGACGCGGTGCACAAGGCCGGAGGCTTGGTGGCCATGCAGATCGTGCACGCCGGCGGCCAGACCAAAGCCAAGTGGATAGGGCAGCAGCCCATCGGCCCCACGGCTCTGGTCAATCCCGCCTTTGGCGAAGAGGTGGCCGAGATGAGCCTCATGCAGATCGAGGACACCATCGACTCCTTTGCCATGGCCGCGGCCCGGGTCAAGGCCGCCGGCTTTGACGCGGTTGAGCTGCACGGCGCCCACGGGTATCTCATCAACCAGTTCCTCAGCCCGGCCACCAACCAGCGCACCGACGACTACGGCGGGACCCCGGCCAACCGGGCCCGCTTTGCCTACGATGTGCTCAAGGCCACCCGCCAAGCGGTGGGGCCCATGTATCCGGTGTTCATCAAGCTCAACAGCGAGGACGCCGTGGAGGGCGGCTTGACCCTGGAAGAGGGCGTGGCCGTGGCCAAGGGCCTGTCCCAGCGGGGCATAGACGCTATAGAAGTCAGCGGCGGCACCCCGGCGGCAGGCAAGCTGTCGCCCTCTCGGGTAGTCAAGGAGCCGGGAGAAGAGGGCTACTTCCTGGACAATGCCGTGGCCATCAAAAAGGTGGTGTCGTGTCCGGTGATCTGCGTGGGCGGCTGGCGCAGCAAGGCTGAGGTGGAAAAGGCCTTGGACCAAGTGGACGCGGTTGCCCTGAGCCGCCCCTTTATTCGCCAGCCGGACCTGGCCAACCGCTGGAAAGCGGGCGAGGACAAGGCCACCTGCATCTCCTGCAATCAGTGCTTCGCGGTAGGCATGAAACAAGGCCTGGGCTGCGGCCAAGAGCTAAAGAAGCAGGCCAAAGAGCAGGGTTGAGGCTCTCAAAAATAAATTGCACAGCGGCTCCGGCCTATGGCCGGGGCCGCTTTTATTTCCGGCCCTGGGTGTAGGCTCCCACCAACTCGCTCCTAAGGTCCCCAGCCCGTACCAGGGCTTGGTCCACCGCTTGGGTTTCTTCCAGGGTCATCACCCGCTTGAGGTGCGTGCACACATAATGCAAACAAGCATAAGGCCGAGCCAGCCAAGGCAGTTCGCACCCTTGCTCACCCAAAAAGGGGCAGGCCTGCAAACGGGCCGCGGGAAAGGGCACTCCCTCCGGCACCAGCACGGCCATGAGGATGAGGTCGGCGGTGTCCAGCAGGCCTCGGCGGCTTATGCGAACACAACAGGGCCGGGAGCAAGAGGGGCATAGATTGGGGCAGTGGCGGGCGAACACCCGCCGGGGCAGGTCCAAGGTTTGAGAGATTTGGGTGGCCAGTTCCCGTGCAGGCCTTTGAGCATCTGAGGCCAGCTCGCGGGCCAGCTCTTGCTGCCGGCGCTGCCAACGCCGGGGGCTGAAAGGGAACTTGCCTAGGCTAATAGTTGAGTCCTACCTTGCCGCGCACCAGGTCCAGGGTCTCGGTGGCCACGGCGCGGGTCTTGTCCGCCCCCTTGGCCATGATTTCCCGCACGTAGTCCAGGTTGTTGGCCAGCTCCTCGCGCTTGGCGCGGTAGGGCGCAAAGTACTCCCACATGCGGGCGAACAGTTCTTTTTTCACCTCGCCGTAGCCCATGCCGCCGGCCCGGTAGCGCTCGGCCAGGGCCGCCTTTTCCTGCTCATCCAGGAACAGGCTGATCAGGGCGAAGACGTTGCACTTGTCCGGGTCCTTGGGATCTTCCACCGGGGTGGAGTCGGTGACGATCTTCATCACCTTTTTCTTGAGGTAC
>JAHLLJ010000069.1 GCA_020444205.1 Deltaproteobacteria bacterium
GCCTTTATCAGGGCGGCGGACAGGGCCACCGCCTTTTCTTCCATGTCCCCGGCCAGGCGCTGGGCCCGGCGGCCCAACAGAGCCGAGGCCACCAGAATGGGAATGGCCATGGCCAGGCCCAACTGGGTGGTGATCAGCGCCTCGGAGATGCCCCCGGCCATGAGCCGGGGATCGCCGGTGCCGAACACGGTGATGACCTGGAAGGTGTTGATCATGCCGGTAACCGTGCCCAACAGGCCCAGCAGGGGGGCCACCGCGGCCAGCACCTTGAGCGCGGTGAGGAAGCGCTCCAGACGGGGCAGTTCGCGCAGCATGGCCTCGCTGAGCCCATTGTCGATCACCTCGCTGGGCTGGCCCCTGAGAGCCAGACCCGCGGTGATCACGTTGCTGGTGGGCCGGCCTTTCTGCTTCTCGGCCTCGTCCATGGCCCCGGCAAAGTCGCCGTTCTCCACCAGCTCGGCTACGTGGGTCATCATCTCGTCGGTGTTGGATCGCACCCTCCTGAAGAAGATTAGCCGCTCGATGATGAGGATGAGCGCGGCCAGGCCTACCGCCAGGATGGGCCATACCAAGGGCCCGCCGGAGCGAACCTGCTCCCACAAGGTCTCGCGTCGGCTGAGCTGCTTCAGCGCCGCCCCGCCGCTGATGTCCATGGGCGCGGCGTCGGTTTCGCGGTCCAGGTAGGAGTTGATGTCGTTGGTCAGGCCCCAGGAAAGCTCGCCCCCGGCGGCCAGCAGTCGGCCCGAGGCCGGGCCCAGGGTGGCCAGGCCCACCTCGCCCCCGGTGCGGAACAGGGTGGTGAAAGAGCCCAGGCGCACGATGTCCGCCTGCACGTCCTGGCCTTCCCGGTTCACCAGGTGGCCCTGCCAACGGGCGACCTGGCCGCTGGCGGCGATTTCCCCAAAGTAAAGCTCCACCAGTTGCTGTATGTCGTTGAGGCCGGGGAAGCGGCTCTTGTTCAGATATCCCCGCAAAATCTCCAAACGGCCAGGGTCTTGCGCGGTAGAGGGGGAACGCTCGGCCATGGCCAACAATTCCCTCGCGGCGGAGCGTACGTGACCGGAAAGCTCCTTGAGGTCGCCGCTGGTCTCGGCCAGCTCGCGGGTCAGCTCGGCCTTTTGGCGGCTGGTGGCGGCCAAATCTTCCCGGGCCTGGGCCAGGGCCTTCTTCTCCCGGGCCAGGTTGTCCTTGAGCTCGCGCAGCTTGGCCTGCATGGACGTCCGCTCTTGGGCGATGTCCTGCTTGGTGCGCCCCAGCTCGGCCTGGGCCTGAGAGCGGTCGGCGGCGGTGGCCTGGGCCGCTTGGTTAAAGTCGGCGGCCTGGGCCGGTGCACACAGGCACAGCGCCAGGACGGCGGCGGTTGCCCACACCCGCCCGCGCATCACTTGGCCTCCGTAGCGGCTGGGGCCAGGCCCACAGGCAGCTCCACCAGGCTCACCACCCGGCGGCGCTGGGCGATTTCGGCGGCCATCTCCAACTCACGGTGCAAGGTCTCCTGGGTCTGCCACTGGCCGGACTGGCCGTCCCAGCGCCAGGCCCGGCGGCCCGCGGGGTCCAGGGCGAACAGGGTCAAGCGGCCCAGGCGCAACAGGCGCACCCGGCGGCGGGCGCCTTGTATCTCCAGCTCGGTTTCTTCCACCGAAACCGTGATGCCGTAGCGGGCCTCCACCTCCAAGGCGCTCAGCAGGCGGTTGGCCTTTTTGGCCAGGGAGGCGTCGTAGTCGTTCAAGGTGTTTTTAAGCGAAGCCAGTCGCTTGGCCCGCTCGCTTGCCAAGAAAGGCGGGTCGGCCTCCACCGTGGCGGCCAAGCGTGCCGCTTGCTGATCCAGGAAGGGCTCCAACTCCTGGCGGATGCGCACCATCTCGTCCAGGCGGCGTTTCAACTCGGCCACCTTGGCCTTTTGTCCGGCCAGGTAGGCCTGGGCCTTCACCCTCTGGGCGGTGATCAGCTTCAGCTCTTTCCCGGCGGCCTCTATGGCATCGGCCAGGGGAGCCCGCTGCTCGGCCCAGGTGTCCAACTCCTTTTGGGTGGCCACCCTTAGCTGCACCGCCTGTTTGGACTGACGGTTCACCTCCTGGGCCTTGGGGCCGCTCTGGGCGGAAGAAGCGGCCCCCAGTCCAGTCAGGGAAAGAGCCAGCAGAATTACGGCAGGCCAAATGGAGTTGCTCATGTTGGATTTTTTTGGTTTCATGTACTGCCCAAATAAAAAACCCCCGCCCTTTGCCAAGGGCCTGGGGTTCATCCTTCATGGTGAACAATGTTGACGGCCCTAACCAGAAGCGGAAACAACCACCTCAGCCTTCAGGCTGACACCCTCCAATGATAACGTGGTTCGATCCGATTCCCAATACTCCCGGCGCCCCGCGGCGGGCCGTAGCCTCCGGGCGGGAGTAGTTGTTTAACTGACATGATATGGCATATGCGTTGGTTGTCAAGAAAAAGGCTCGTTAATAGTGGGAGCTTGTTCGGCCTGCTCTTATTGGCCTGGCTGCTGGCGGGGCCGCTGAGTTGCGGCCCTGGCTGGGGCGAGGGCCAGACCCTGCTGTTCATCCTGGCTGGCCAGTCCAACATGTCCGGCCGGGGCGATCTGGGGCAGTTGCCGCCCGGTTTCCCGGCCAACGCGGGACGCATCAGGAACTTCAGCAACGCCGACGTGTGGTGCGAGGTTGCCGAGCCTTTGGACGATCCCCGGGGGCAAAAAGACGCCTGCTCCTTGGACCTCAGCCCCGGGGTGGGGCCGGGAACGGCCTTTGCCCAGCGCCTTAGCGAGCTGCTGCCCCAGGTCGACGTGGGCCTGATCCCCTGCGCCAGGGGACGAGTGACTCTGGACGAGTGGGCCCCCAACTCCCGGCTGGACAGCCTGTACGGCTCCAGCCTACGCCGGGCCCGCCTGGCCGGGAAAAAGGGCCGTGTGGCCGGGGTGCTCTTTTATCAGGGCGAGAACGACACCACCTCGCGCCAGGCGGTGCAATCCTGGCCCCAGCGCTTTGCCGCCTTGGTGTCCGCCTGGCGGCGCGACCTGGGCGACCCCAAGCTGCCGGTGGTGTTTTGCCAACTAGGCAAGCTGGCCGGCCAATGGCGCGGCGATCCGGAGTTTCGCTATTGGGACCGGCTGAAACAGCGGCAAGCCTCGGTGCGCCTACCCATGGTGCGCATGGTTGTCACCGACGACCTGGACTTAAAGGAAGACGGCATCCACCTGACCACCGCATCGCAGATGATCCTGGGCCGCCGCCTGGCCCAGGCCATGTATGACCTGCTACGCCGGCAGGGCCAAATCCAAGCAAAACCAAGCCAGTCTTAACCTTATGGTCATTGGGCCGCGCTAGGGGTAGAATTCCTACTAGTTAGTTAGAATATAGTCATGCCCCGGAGGAGAGATGAGTCCCAGTCCGCAACCGGTGCCCCTGCTCAGCCGGATTTCGCCTCAGGAAACCCTGCCTGGTTACGAGGCTCAACCGCCTTATGGAGATACCATGGCCCAACCTTTTGTCCTGGGGGCCACCGCCACCCCGGCGGGCCCGGTTCCCAGGGTGAATGGCGAGCTGACCCCGGCCGACCGCCAGGGCACCCTGCGGGTTCGCGTGGGTTTTGGCCGCCAAGATTACAAGGTGGTGCCCGGACTCTACGCCCTGAACCACCCCACCCCCGAATCACCGGTGCTGGTCAGCGCCAACTACAAGCTGAGCTTCGACCATCTGCGCCAGGCAGCCCACGATCTGGACGCCTGGGTGCTGGTGTTGGACACCAAGGGGATCAACGTATGGTGCGCCGCGGGCAAAGGCACCATGGGCACCGCCGAGCTGGCCGGGCGGGTGCGCTCCAGCGGCCTGGAAAAGGTGGTGAGCCACCGCAAGCTCCTGCTGCCTCAGTTGGCCGCCCCGGGAGTGGCCGCCCACCTTGTGAAAAAGCAATGCGGTTTCGGTGTGACCTACGGCCCGGTGCTGGCCCGGGACCTGCCCGCCTTCCTGGCTGCGGGCATGAAGGCCGAGCCGGGCATGCGCCGGGTGAGCTTTCCCATACGCGCCCGCACCGTGCTGGTGCCTGTGGAGCTGACCGAGGCTCTCAAGACCTACCTGTGGCTGCTGCCCCTTTTACTGGTGCTGGCCGGACTGGGCGGCCTGGTGAGCGGCGCGGGCTTTTGGGCCAACATGGCCGGGGCCGGCATGCGGGCGGTGGGAGCCATGCTCCTGGCCCTGGTGGCCGGGGCGGTGGCTTCGCCCATACTATTGCCTTGGCTGCCGGGGCGGGCCTTTTCATTGAAGGGCCTGTGGCCGGGCCTGGCTGGGGCGGCTTTGCTCTGGGCCTTGTGGCCCATGGCAGCCGATGCGGAGTTGCTGGCCTGGTGTCTGGTGGTGCCCGCCTTGAGCAGTTTTTTGGCCATGAACTTCACCGGCGCGTCCACCTATACCTCCTTGTCCGGGGTGAAAAGGGAGATGCGCCTGGCGGTGCCCTTGCAGATCGCGGCCACGGCTCTGGGCCTGGGCCTGTGGATCTACGCCCTGGTGACGGGCTAGCCCGAATATTTCATGGGGGCTGGGTGGCATTTAACAACGAACCCATATATATGAGACCGTTATGAAAAAGGTACCCAATACGCCAAGGTGCAGTCTGTACCCTGGCCCGGCACAGCCAGGGAGGGCCAGGCAAGGCGAGCGACAAGCGAGGGCCGCAGGCGTAGCCATGGCTACGTCGAGGCCCGACCGCGGTAGCCAACGCAGCGTGGCGCTTCCTGGCGCGGCCGGACGCGCGGCCCTCATGAAATATGCGGGCTAGGAGGAGATCATGCCTGGTTTGCACTACCTGAAAGACGTGGTGAGCCTCAGGACCAACCCCGAGCTATGCCTGGGCTGCGGGTTGTGCGTGGAAGTATGCCCTCACGGAGTGCTGGAGCTCATAGACAAGCGGGTGGCGGTGGCTGACCGCGATTCCTGCATGGAGTGCGGGGCCTGCATGACCAACTGCCCAGCCGATGCCCTGTGGGTGGAGGCCGGGGTGGGCTGCGCCCAAGCGGTGATCAACAGTGCCTTGGGCCGCAAGGGTGGCGGCTGCTGCTGCGTGGCCGAGCCACGCGCCTCCCAGCAAGGCCTGCAAACCACCATTGACGCCGCACCGCCCCGTAAGAGCTCCGGCTGCTGCTAATATCTTCTCTCATGCTTGCCTCCGGGGGCCTGGTGGTACAATGATGGGCCCAGCCAGTCAGTCAGCCGGAGGCAAGCAGCCATGGACCATGCTCAGATAATCAACCAACTTTTGTGCCGAGGATTGCGCCTGGAGCCGGGCGGGACTCCGCCCCCGGACCAGGGCGATGATCTGGTGCTGCGGGTGGAGGGCCGGGCGGTTTGTCCGCCCACGGCGGGGCGGTTTATTGCCGACTCGCCTTGGAGTCTGGAGCAGGGCATCCTGTGCCGCGACGGCGAGCCTCTGGATGTGGCGGTGGAGGTTCTGCCCGCCCCGGCCTTCCGCGCTGAGAACGATCCCTCGGGCGTGCCCCTGCGAAAGATCGCCCGGCGCTATGGGGCCGATTGCCTGCTGGCCACGGTAGGGCCTACCTGTTTGTTCTGGCCCTCGCCCAATCGCTGCACCTTTTGCTTATTCGGTCCGGAGCGGGATGCTGGCCGCGATTTGGAAGAAAAGACTCCGGCCCAGGTGGCCCTGGCCGCCGCGCGGGCCAAGGAGTTGGACCGGGTGGAGCATGTGCTGCTCATGGCCGGGGTGGTCCCCCCGGCGGGCGGTGAGATCAAGCACCTTATCGAGTGCACCAAGGCCATAAAAGAGGTAACCGGGTTGCCGGTGCAAACCGCGCTGTTGCCCCCGGCCTTTACCAAGGACCTGAGACGCCTGGCCCAGGCCGGGGTGGACGGCCTGGACCTGAGTCTGACCAGCTTCGACCCCGCCCTGCTGGGCCGCATCGCCCCGGCCAAGGCGGGGCTGGGCCTGGAGCGATACATGGAGGCCTGGGCCGAGTCGGTGCGCCTGCTTGGAGCGGGTCAGGTGACCTGCGTCATCCTGGCCGGATTGGGCGAGGATAGGGTGCAAACCCTGGAAGGCTGCCATCTTCTGGCTGAGATGGGGGTGATTCCCCTTGTCACGCCGGCGCGTTCCTGCTCGGAGTTTGAGCTGGAATCTCCCCCAGACCCGGAGTATCTGGCCGGGCTATACGCCGAGGTGGCCACCCTGATGCAGGCCCACGGCCTGAGTCTGGCCATGGCCAAGGCCGGGGCGGCGCGCGCCGGGGCCTACACCGCCCTGGGAGCCTGGGAGCTGGAGCCGCTGGGCCTGGTGGTGCGGCCGGTGCGCAACCATGACGAGTTGCAGGCGGCCCTGGCCCTGCGCCACCAGGTGTTTGTTCGCGAGCAGAGCATTGTGCCCGAAAGCGATCAGGACGAGCAAGACCAGATTGCCCTGCATCTTGGCGCCTGGCAGGGCGGCGAGCTGGCCGGGGTACTGCGCCTGCTGCCCGAGGAAGACGGCCAAGACCTGCTGCGCCTGGGGCGTTTGGCCGTGGCGGCGGACCGGCGCAAGCAAGGGGTGGGCTCGGAGCTTTTGAGCAAGGCCAAGGAGCAGGCCCTGCGCCGGGGAGCCGACCGGCTCACCGCCTCGGTGCAAATGGCCAACGTGGCCCTGTTTGCCGGGCAGGGTTGGCGGGAACAGGGCGAGGTTTTCACGGTGCACGGTTGGGAGCACCAGGAAATGACCCTGGAGCTGGGGCGGGATTTAGAGGCCACCCAATAACCGGGCTATACTGTAAGCACATCTTTTTGCGCGAGGAAAGCCATGCCCCTTATGGTCAAACTGAGCACCACCCTGCGCAAGCAGGTGCCGGATTACGACCCCAACCTGGGATTGCGGGTGGAGTTCGTGCCTCAGGAGAGTGCCGGAGACCTGATCCGCCGCTTGGGCCTGGACCCGGAGCGTATCAAGATCGTTATGCTCAACGGCCGCTCGGCCTCCCTGGATGCTGAGCTGCACGATGGCGACCGGGTAGGTCTGTTCCCGCCGGTGGGAGGTGGCTAATGCCCGATTTGCGCCACTTGTTGGCAAACCAATTGAAAGAGAACCCCCTGCCCGAGGGCGAGGCCTTTTATTCGGTGAGCCTGGCCGGACTCGAGGCTTTGGCAGCCGAGCGGGGCGGGGGCCTCAAGCAAGCTATGCTGGAGTGCCTGGAGCAGGAGATCTGGCCCGAGCGTTTCAGGGCCAACCGGGGGGAGCTGAGCGCCTCGGATCAGGCCCGCCTGCTCAACTCTTCGGCCGCGGTGATAGGCTGCGGCGGCTTGGGAGGGCTCACCTGCCTGCTCCTGGCCCGTTTGGGAGTGGGTGATCTGCTATTTGTTGACGGCGACAGCTTTGAAGAGAGCAACCTCAACCGCCAGATGCTGGCCACGCCGCAAACCCTGAGCCGCCCCAAGGCCCAGGTGGCGGCCGAGACGGCGACCCGCCTCAACCCGGCTTGCCTCGCGCGGGGCGAGGTGGCTTGGATCGGCCCGGACAATCTGCCCGACATGGTGGCCGGTCGTCAGGTGGTGGTGGACTGCCTGGACAACCTCGCCGCCCGCTACCATTTGGAGGACGCCTGCCGGGCTGCCGGGGTTCCTCTGGTGCATGGGGCCTTGGCGGGCATGGAAGGCATGGTCATGGTGATACCACCCCAGGGACCTGGGCTGCGCCAGCTGCATGGCCCCACCCCGCCGCCCAAGGATCACGGGGCCGAGGTGCTCATGGGCACCCCCACCCCCACCCCGGCGGCGGTGGCCAGCCTTCAGGTCAGCGAGGCCATGAAGCTTCTGCTGGGCCGCCGTAGCCTGGGGCCGGGGCAGCTGCTACACCTGGACCTGGGGGCTCCGGCTCTGGACATCCTCACCCTGGGCTAGTTGCGCTCCGACTAAAGCGCCGCCAAACGGGGCTGGTGGCGGTTGCCCTTGTCCAGGGGGAGCGGCAGGCCCGAGCCCGCCCCAACCGGGCCGGGTATGGCCACCTGGCCCTGGTGCAAGGCGAGCACCTGGTTCAGAAAAGCGGGGGGGAACAGGGCCCGGTCATAGTGGCACAGCACATTGGCCGGGTAGTTGGGCAGAAGCCGGTGGTTCAGCATGTCCTCATACAGCAGCAAGCGCTGGTGGTTCAAGCGGGAGTCGGCCGCCCAGTTCATGTCCACGACCACCCTGACCGGCCTTGTCCGATTGGGGAGCGCATTTCGCCCTACCTTTATCAAGGCAGCCATGCAGGTGACCGGAGAGAATATTTCCTGCCGGTTGAACATTTCTTCCGCGGAAAAGAAAGTCAACAGACCCTGTCTCTGGGCGGCGTCGGCGTTCATCCCCACGGCATCCAGAAAACGGCAAACGCTGGGACGGGAATAAAGGCAGTTCAGGCACAGGCAGGACTCGCCCCGGCTCAGGCCCTCCCGCAAAAAGGCGCGCACCACCCGCCGCCATTGGGCGGGGTGCTCGCTGATCAACATCATGTGCCGGGGATGGGCGGCGGCTCGGGGCGGGGCTGGGGATGCTTTGGTCTCCTTTTCCACCATGGCCTCCTGGTTCGGTAGGGCGGGCCTGTGCGGGGCTCATATGTTTTTCAAATTACGAAACCAAGTTCAGGTGGGGGAATAGGGTATGCCACCCAAAATCAATGGGGCTGGTGCCCTATTTTTGAATAGGGGATGGGTTGAGGCTGGTTTTGGCGCGGTGCGCGGTTGAGGCGTGAGGTCAGGATTTTTTGCGTATTTCCTCGCGCACCGAAGGAGCCAGGAAGTTGGTGGCCACGTACATGTTGTAGGCCAGGGAGGGGGGCAAAAGCATAAGCCGGTCGCCGTCGGTCATGGAGCCGTCGTGTTGCAGGGGCCGTCCATTGAGCATGAGCATGCGCACCTTGCCGGTGAGGCCCAGTTCCTCGATGGCCTGGGAAACTGTGGCCCCCTCGGGCAGGTCCAGTTGCTTTTCGCCGCCTACCAGATCTTCTACTTCTTTGCGTAGGGGCCCGGCCAGCTTGACGGTTATGCGCACGCGACTCTCCAAAAAAGCGGGCCGGAGCCAAAGCCCCGGCCCGCCGATGCAAATGTCTAGGAAGAAAAGTCCAGGGTGCGGTCCAACTCTTCATCCGAGATGTCGAACACCTCGCTATGGGGCCTGAGCGGCTCGCGCTTAAAGAAGTCGGGCAAACGGTCCATGGACTTGTTGAAACCGGCCCGGCGGTTGAAGTCCAGCTCCATTTCCAGGACCTTCTGGCCCACCGCGGGTACGTCGTCCACGGTTAGTTGCCAGCCGAAGCGGGCGTTGAGCATGGTCACCACATCGTTCAGGGACTCGGGGTTGTCCAAAACCGGGAAGGCTACGAATAGACACAGGCCCACCGTGTCGATGGCCGCGGTGGCGATCTGCAGGTTGCGCGACAGCTCGCTCTGGCCGTGGGGCTTCAGGGGGTCCAGCTCGCCGCCCACCTTGAGGATGTTGGTGGCCACCGCGTAGCCCGCGGTGTGGTCCGCGCCCATGGGAGTGGTGGCGTAGGTCACGCCCACGCCCTTGACCGCCCGGGGGTCGTAGGCGGGCATGCTCTGGCCCTTGACCACCGGAACCCGCTTGACCCCGAACATTTGGCCCACCGCCTTGGTGCCGCAGCCCAGGATGCGCCCCAGGGGAGTCAGCTTGCCCACCTGGGACAGGGCTTCCAAGGCCCCGGGGCCGTCGCCGAACTCAAGCATGCCGCCTTCCATGGCCACGGCCATGGCCGTGCCCATTTCGATGGTGTCCAGGCCGAAGTCGTCGCACATGTAGTCGATCTTGGCGATGAGGTCCAGGTCACTGATGCCGCAGTTGGGGCCCCAGGCCCACACCGTCTCATACTCGGGCCACTTGCTGACGTATTCGCCCTTGTCGTCCACATAGAGCCCGGAGCAGCGGATAACGCAGGAGGTCATGCAGCCGTGGGTGCACACCCCGCCGCGCTTGGTGGTCACCTCATTCATGTGCTCGCCGCTTACCTGCTCCGCGTCGGTGAAGCGGCCCACGCTGAAGTTCTTGGTCGGCAGGCCGCCGGCTTCGTTGAGGATGTTGATGAGAATGTCGGTGCCATAGGCGGGCAGACCCTCGCCGGTGACCGGGTGGGAAGTCAAGAACTTGGCAAAGCTCTTGGCCGCGGCCTTGAATGCGTCCGGGTCGGCCAACTCCGGCACATGGCCGCTGGAGGTGTCTATGACGATGGCCTTGAGGCCCTTGGAGCCCATAACCGCACCCAGGCCGCCGCGTCCGGCATGGCGGGTGGGCCTGAGGCCGGTGTCGGTGCAGGCGATGCTGGAGGCGGTGAGCATGGCCTCCCCGGCCTGGCCGATGGCGATGAAAGAGCCTTTTTCGCCGTGGGCCGCCTTGAGCTTTTCCACGGTGTCGTAGGTGCCCAGGCCCTTTAGGTCGTCGGCCGGGACCAACTCGGCGCTGTCGGAGGTAACCACCAGCTTGTAGAACTTGCCCGGCTCTGCCGCGCCTTCCACCACGATGGCCATGATGTCCAAGCGGCCCAAGTGGATGCCGGGCTGACCGCCGCTGTTGGCCTCCTTGATGCCGCCGGTCAGCGGGCTTTTGGCCCCAAAGGAAATACGCCCGCTGTTGGCGCAGTTGGTGCCGCCCAGAAGACCGGTGGCGATGGCCAGCTTGTTAAGCGGCCCGATGGGATGACAGGTGGGGTCCACCTCTTTGCTTATGATGGCCGAGGTCAGCCCACGGCCTCCCAGGCCAAGGTACTGCTCAGGGACAGGTTCGAACTTGGTTATGATGTCGCTCATATTCACGCGTAGAAGCTTGGCCATGGGTAATCCTCCTGGAAGTTATGGAGACTCCCTAATTGTGGACCAGCCTTTTGGGTGGGTCAAGTGTTTAGGTGTGTATTTTCAGGGAGTTACCTATGTCATCTTTGGCATAGGCTGGGTTGAGGCGTCCAGCGCGAGGCGCACCACCCGGGCTATCTCCCGGGAAGTAATGGGTTTGAGGACAAAGGCGTGCACACCCATCTCAGAGGCTGTTTCAGCGCTGAGTTGGTGGCTGAAACCAGAGGTGATTATCACCGGGATATCCGGGCGCAGGGCCTTGATCTCCTGGGTGAGGGCCGCGCCGGTGAGGCCGGGCATGGTCTGGTCGGTTATTACCAAGTCAAAGGCCGTGGGATCTACCTTGAAAGCGGCCAGGGCCTCGGTGCTGGAGGAGAAGGTGCTGACTTGGTAACCCAGCCGGCGCAGTATGTTGCCGCTCACCTCCACCAGGCTGGCCTCGTCGTCCACGAACATTACCCGCTCGCTGCCGGTGGGGTTGTCCGAGGTTGGTAATTTTTCGCTACTGGTTTCAACGCCTTGCGCCTCGGGTAGCAGCACCACGAAGCTGGTTCCCAAGTCCGGCCGGTCTTCCAGGATTATGGCCCCCATATGGCTCTGGACGATGCCGTGTACCGCGGCCAGGCCCAGGCCCGAGCCTTTGCCGGTTTCCTTGGTGGTAAAAAAGGGCTCGAAAATTCGGTGCCTGAGTTCCTGGGGTATGCCCGGCCCGGTGTCGCTGACCACCAGCCTCACATAGGGCCCGGACATGAGCCCGGGAATCTGTCGGGCGTATTCGCTGGTCACCTCAATGGATTGCAGGCTCAGCTCCACGACTCCTCCGGTTTCCTCCATGGCCTGGGCCGCGTTGGTCACCAGGTTCACCAGTACCTGGTGCAACTGGATGGGGTCGCCCAAAACCGGGCCGCAGGCGCTCAAGTCGGTTTCTATCTTGATGTTGCTGGGGATGGCTGCCCTGAGCAGCTTGAGCGCTTCGCTGACCATGGCCCCAAGATCCAGGTGCTCGATCTCGCGCTCAGCGCCCTTGCTGAAGTTAAGAATCTGTTGCACCAGGCCGCGGCCCCGCTCACCGGCCTTTAATATCTGTTCCAAATTTTCGGCCAGTTCACTGCCCCTCCGGGCGCTGTCCAGGCTAAGCTCGGCGTAGCCCATGATGGCGGCCAGCATATTGTTGAAGTCGTGGGCGATGCCCCCGGCCAGGGTTCCAACGGCCTCCAACTTTTGGCTTTGCCTTAGCTTGGACTCCATGGCCCGCTGCCGGGTGATGTCTCGGGCGGTGTAGAGCAGGGCCGGACGTCCTTTCCAGGTAATGCGTGTGCCCTTGACCTGTATCCAACGTTCCCTGCCGCCCCTGGACACAATGCGCATGGGGTAGTCGTTGGGAGCCTTTTTCCCGGCCATGCGTTCGCTGTAACGCTGGGCCACCACCGCCAGGTGATCCGGGTGGATGATCTTTTTAAAGTCAACGTTTTTAAGCTCATCCTGGGTGTAGCCGGTTACGCGTTCCACCTCGGGATTGGCGAAAACGAACAGGCCGTCTTGCAAAATGAAGATGGCGTCCTGGGCGTTATTCACCAATAGACGGTACTGTTCCTCACTCTGTTTGAGGGCCTCCTCGGCGGCCTTGCGCTGGGTGATGTCCACCACGTTGCCCAGGCTGGCCTTGCGTCCCTGGTACATGATGTGGGTATCCAAGGCGTCCAGCCAGACCGTAGTGCCGTCGCCACGGATGGCGCGGAAACTGTAATGGCGTTGCGCCACATCGAGGTGTTGGCGCAGCCACCCTCCGCTCTTGACCATTTCGAGGTCTTCGGGGTGCACCGAATCCCAAGGTTCTCGGCCCAGCAGTTCTCGCGCCTCGGAATGACCCAGCAAGCTCACTAGGCGCGGGTTTACATAAACCAGCTTGCCGTCTTGCACCACGTATATGCCTGAGAGGGAGTTTTCCACCACCGAACGGAAGCGGCGCTCGCTGTCCTTGAGGGCCTTTTGAGCCCGGTTTAGGTCGGTGACGTCCAAAAGGGCGCTTACCAAGGAGGGCTCGCCACCCACCTCCACCTGTTCCGCGGACAAAAGAAAATGCCTGATCTGGCCGTCTTTCATTTTATAGGCTACCGGGTAGTCGCGTAGCGATCCCTCACGTTCGAGTATTTTGCGGATACCCTCCCGTTCTTGGGGGTCGATCCACAAGCCCAGTTCCTCACTGGTATGGTTTATGGTTTCCTCGCGGGAATAGCCGGTAACCCGGTGAAAGGCCTCATTTACCTCCAGAATTCGACCATCTTTGATGGTGCTCATGTTCATCCACACCGGGCTGGCCATGTAGAGCTTCTGGAATCTTTCCTCGCTGGCTTTGAGGGCCTTTAGGGCGTTTTCTCTTTCACTGACGTCTTCGTAGACCACCAGTTGTTCACCGGTGCTAAGGGTCACCGGCCTAAACTCTATGGTTTTTACCTCACCGTTTTTGCAGGTTACCCGGAAGGTGCGGGGCCTCACCTGCCCTACCTGGGAAGCGGTCAGATCGCGGTTCCAGACTTCTATAACCTCGCGCCGGTATTGCGGGTCGGGAAACGCTTTGTTGAACCAGGCCCGGCCTTGCGGCGTTTCTTCCCTTTGATAGCCGAAGATGCTGGTGAATTGGGGATTGGTGTAGAGGTATTCTCCTTGGGGGCCGATGACCGCCACTCCCAGGGGGCTTTCCTCCACCAGGGTGCGCAGGCGCTCCTCGCTGCGGGCCAGGGCCAGTTCCGCTTCCTTCTCGGCCGTGGTGACCCGGAAAAAGACGCTGATGCCGTTTTCCGAAGGGTAGATACGCACGTCGAACCAGTTGCGGTAGGGCTCCTGCTCGAAAAAAGTTTCAAAGCTCCTAGGCTGTTGGTCCTCGAGGGCCTGCCGGTATTGCCGCTCCAAAAAGCTTCCCGCGGCTTCGGGAAAGGCGTCGGCAAAGCTGAGACCCAACACCTCTTGGGCGCGACGATTCACCAAACGTTCCGCCGCGGCGTTGAAGTGGGTAAACACCATATCGCGGTCCAGGGCGAAAAAGCCGTCGCTGATGCCCTCCAGAATCTCTTGGTTGCGCTGGTGGGACTGCAAAAGCTCCTGGTGGGAGGAGACCAGTTGGGCGGTGCGGCGCTCCACCGCCTGGGCCAGCTGGTCGCGGTGGCGGCTTAGGCGGTCGGCGGCATCCCGGGCTTGCCCCATGGCCACGGCCAGGGCCAGGGAGGTCACCACCAAGCTGCCTAGATAGACCCACAGCAGTACCATGCCCCCGTAAACCAGGTGCTCGGCGAAAGGCCCTTCCCCCCGGGCGGTGGCGATCACGATGGCGTAACACATCACCAGGGCGCAGGCGGAGGTGAGCAGACTACCGAAACGCAGGGCGGCCCACAGCAGCAAGGGGAAGGCCAGGAAGCAGAGCATGTGGGATAACCCACCTGAGTACAGGCTGCCGAAAAGCAGGGCAATGAACACAATGGCGCACAGGAGCCAAAGAGGCGGTTCCCAGGGCCTGATTCGGCTAAGCCTCACCTCCGGGCGGGTGAACCAGTAAAGGATGACCGGGGTGGCCACCGCGACTCCCATGCTGTCGCCCAACCACCAGACCAGCCAGGGCCCGCCCCACTGGGGCCAGGTCACCATGCCGGCCCAAAGCAGCCCCAGGGTACCCACCGTGGCGCTGACGATGCTGGCGGCCAAGGCGCCCCACAGCATCAGGGAAATGACGTCGCGCACCCTGGCCAGGGAAATCTCGATCTTTCGCCATCGCAAAAGCCAAAGCCCGGCCAGGGCGGCCGCGGTGTTGCCCAGGCAGGCGGCCAGATTGAATTGCCACGGCGCCCCGGTGGCCAGGGTGGCCACCAAGGTTCCCAGGGCCACGGCCGGGGCCAGGCGCGGGCCCCACAGCAACACAGCGGCCAGGGCTATACCCGCCGGAGGCCAGATTGGGGTGACATTACCCTGTACCGTGGCCAGGAGCATGCCCAGCTTGGCGGTAAGCACACAAGAGGCTGCTACGGCAAGGAAGACAATCCAGTAGCGGAGGCCGGTTATACCAGGGTCTGGTTGCATCGCGATCCATTACTCTTGGGGGCAAAATCGCGTAATAAAAAAATAACACACTAATGGTAAATGATTGCCGGGATTAAAAACCATTTTAAATTTAGCCTGAGTTTTTAATAGGCATTGATAGCTTTTTATTAGTAAATTGCCTAGAAGAACCTTGGAAGGCCGGCATGAAAGATCAAACTGAACCCGAAAAGCGCGACAGCACGCCCATGGACCCGGCCCAGGCCGACCAGCAACTAGACCTGGTACAGAGCGAGGCCCGTTTCCGGCTAACTTTCGAGCAGGCGCCGGTGGGCATCATTCACGGCGATCTGGCCGGGCGCATCCGCCTGGCCAACCGGCGCATCAGCGAGCTGTTCGGCTACGAGCCGGACGACCCCGAGTTTTTAAAGCTGCGCCTGTGGGAGTGCACCCATCCCGACGACTACTGGACCGTGGAGCGTTTTAAAAAGCTTCTCACCGGAGAGATTGACGACTACACGGTGGAAAAGCGCTACTTTCGTCGCAACGGCGAGTTATGGTGGGCCAGCGTGCGCTGCTGCCTGGCCCGCGACGCCCAAGGCAATCCCCGCCACTTCATCGTCATCGTGGAAGACATCAGCCAGCGTAAGCTGGCCGAGTCGGAGCTCAAAAAGGCCCATGAAGACCTGGAGGCCAAGGTGGCCGAGCGCACCGCCGAGCTGGAAGCGGCCAACACCGCGCTTAAGGTGATGCTCAACCACCGGGCCGAGGAGAAAAAAGAGCTGGAGGCCAAGGTCAACGCCAGCGTGGCCCAGTTGGTCACTCCCTTTATGGAGCGCCTGCTGGCCAGCGGCCTGAGCCCGGACCAGCGGGCCTTAGCTGAAGCGGTGCGCTCCGGGGTGAACGAAATCGCCTCGCCGTTTGCCCGTCGTCTGTCCTCCAAGCTGGTGGGGCTCACCCCCAAGGAGCTGGAGGTGGCCCGCCTGGTGCGCGAGGGCAAGGGTTCCAGCGAGATAGCCCAGGTTTTGGCAATCAGCGAAAACGCGGTGGCTTTTCATCGGCAAAACATCCGCGCCAAGCTGGGGCTAAAGAAAAAGCGCCTCAATTTATGTACTTACTTGAGGCAAATGGCCTGAGATGCTCTGGCTGGGCTTTGAGCGGCGCATTATAATAATAGTATTTACCTACCAATAGCCTCGCGATAATTTATCTTTTATCCTGCCACATGCCGGTCTTACCATAGGAAACTGGAATTCTCGGCATGGCCCCCAAAGCCGCGTGCTGGTTTCGGTGGCCGTGCCGCGAGGTTTTTGTGCAATCTTTTCAGGAGGTGGGACAGTTATGAGGAAACTAGCTCTTTCAGCATTGGTAACGGCCTGCGCCTTGGCCCTGGCTGCCGCGTGGCTGGCCGCGCCCTGCTCCAGCCAGGCGGCCCGCAAGCCCTACCGGGTGGAAGCCCGCACCACCACCTTCGGCGGCTCCAGCTATATCTTGGGCTTTGGCATGTGCGACATTTTGAATAAGCACTCCTCATGGGTGCGCGGCTCGGTTCTGGAGTCCACCGGCACTCCGGAAAACGTCAAGATCGTGGGTATGAGCCCGGGCAAGCGTAAACGCACCTTTTTCACCTGCTCCGCCGAGATGTTCGAAAAGGTCAAGAAAGGGCAGCCTCCTTTTAAGCAGAATTCAGATAAATTCAAGGATCTCATGATCATGTCCTACCAGCAGTCGCTGGCGGTGTGCATAATCACCCTGGACCCCAAGATCAAGACCCTGGCCGACCTGAAGGGCAAGCGGGTGGCCACTTGGCCCCGGGGCACCACCAAGTACGACATGACCTATAAGCTTATCGGCGGCGCGGGCAAGGAGGTTTTGGACTCCATCAAATGGCAGTACACCGCCTACGCCGGCTACAACGATATGATCCTGGGCAAGACCGACGCGGCCCTGGCCTTCTGCCCCGAGCGCGGCAAAGGTATCTACACCACCGTGCCCAAGCTCAAGGAGCTGATGTCCAAGCGCGAGGTTTATTTCGTTACCGCCACACCGGCCATGCGCACCCAATCGGGCAAGCTCTACGGCGACATGTACGGCGCCACCGCCACCCTGAAAAAGGGTGTGTTGGGCAAGGGAGTGCCGCGCCAAAACGTGCTGTGCTTCAACATCGTGCTGGGTTGGGCGGTATATCCGGACATGCCCGCCGAGGTGGTCTACGAAATGCTCAAAGTCACCACCGAGTACTACAAGGACCTCAAGACCTATCACAGCTCGGGCAAGGGCTGGGTTCCCGAGAAGTTCGGGGCCTTCCCCGCTCCCAAGAAGGACTGGCACCCCGGCGCGGTCAAGTTCTATACCGAGCACAAGATACCATTTGGCCTCAAGTACTTCGAAGAGCTTTATCCATCCAAATAAAATCGACCGGGCCTCTCCCCCGCCCAGGGGGAGGGGCTCCGGCCTAATTGACCGCGCGGTTCACCGGCAAGGGCAACCATGGCGCAAAGCACACAAGACAACGGCAGGCTGATCTGGGGCATGTTCCCCACGCGCCTGGATTTGGCCATGACCCTGGTGGCCGTGGCCATGGGCCTGTACCACCTGATCAATGTGTACTACTCGGTGGTGGGCACCATCGAGCACCGCATGATCCACCTCACCTTCGCCCTGACCCTGGTGTTTTTGGGGGCGGCCAAAGCCCGGCGGGGCCGCTGGTTCTGGTGGCTGCTCATTGCGGCCACCCTGGCGGCGGTGGCCTATCTTTGGCTCAACCTGGAGCGCCTGCTGTTCAACATGGGCTTCCCCACCCCTCCGGACGTGGTGGTGGGCTTTTTGGTGCTGTTCATCGTTTTCACCGCCTGCTACGCCAGCTTTGGGTTCATCCTGCCGCTCATGGCCTGCCTGTTGTTGGCCTACGGGTTTTGGGGCTATTTGTTGGGCGGGCCCATCCTGTCGGTTAACGAGATCATCACCACCGTGGATTTGACCTTCGGCTCCTACGACCTGTGGGGCTCCATCCTGGTGATCAGCGCCAACGTGA
>JAHLLJ010000070.1 GCA_020444205.1 Deltaproteobacteria bacterium
GCTCATCGGGGTGCCCAGCGGGGTGACCCAGGTGGAGAAGCGGGCGGTGATCGAAAGCGCCGAACAGGCGGGCGCCAGGGACATTTACCTTATCGAGGAGCCCATGGCCGCCGCCATCGGGGCGGGCCTTTCCATTGAGCAACCCCAGGGTTGCATGATAGTGGACATCGGCGGCGGTACCACTGAAGTGGCCGTAATCAGTTTATATTCCACCGCATATTCCGAATCGGTGCGGGTGGCCGGCGATGAGGCCAACGAATCTATTGTCCGTTACATTCAAAAGAAATATCAGGTTCTGGTTGGCGAAAACACCGCCGAGCAGGTAAAGATATCAATTGGCTCGGCTTATCCGTTGGAGCACCCGCTGTCCATGGAGGTCAGCGGCAAGGATCTGGTGGAAGGCATACCGCGAACCATCAACCTCACCGACGAGGAGGTTCGCCAGGCCATGGCCGAGCCGGTCGAGGTGATTTTGGAGAGCGTCAAGCGCGCTTTCGAGAAAACGCCTCCCGAGCTTGCCGCCGATGTCGGCGAGCAGGGTATCACCCTGGCGGGAGGCGGGGCTCTCATCCGGGGGCTGGATCGCTTGATTCAGCAGGAGATGAAGCTTAAGGTAAACGTAGCAGAGGATCCTCTGACTTGCGTGGTTATGGGTGCGGGCATAGCCCTGCACGACGTGAAAGAGTATAGACGGGTTTTCATCAACTGATTCGGCGAGGACTGATTTGGCCCGACTCCTGATTCTGGAGGAACTGGAAGACCGCATAGATTGTTTCGGTGAATTCGACCGGGGCGATCACGTCTGCCTGGCCCACTGCGGTCTCAGCTTTGAATGCGCCGCCGCCCGTGAGCGCTATCAGGCCCTCCAGCGGCATGACGAATCATTGGAGAACCTGGGCTGCCCCCATAGCGCCTAGGCATCCTTGGCGCTTTGAGGGCTCTCCCAAGGCCGTGGTTCGCCCATCTCTGTTTCCCTGAAAACAACACGACACCCCCGTCCGCTTTTGGGACGAGTTTGCGCCCGCTATTTTGGCGGGAGTGCGTGGGCTGGTTGCCATTTATTTTGCCGTGGCTTGGCCCTCGGTAAAAGTCACCTCAAAATTAAATAGCTGCTTGCCCTTATATTCGGCGGAAAAAGAGATCGGCTTGTTCAAGCGTCCTTGCGCTCTCAAATCTTTCCAGCCACCCCACATTACCAGTCTCTTTTGGCCGCACTTGAGTTGCAAAGTTTTGGTGGTAATGGTTTCGCCGCCTTGCGCCATTATAAAATTTACTGATATCTGCCTCTGCCCGCATCCGTTGATGATGAACTCATAGCCGAAACTGCCTTTGTTGATCGAGTCAATAGAGATGATGTCTGATTGCTCCTTGAGCTCGGGGATAATTTGCACCTTTAAATTTAACTTCTTGTCCGCGAGACTCCCCGGTTCACCACCCGCCAATTTCATTTTAAGTTCATAAATCCCATACGAAACCACAGTTCCGTCCACGTGCTCTACATGGCTTGCGCCTTTTACATGAGCACAGCCAACCGCGCCCAAACATATGGCCAACATGATAGTGGTGAACAGCGACCAGGCTTTCATCTTTCCCCCCTTATGATTCAATCATTGGCTGTTTACCGGCCGCCAGCCTCATGGAAAAAATGGGCGACCGGTTTAACAAAACGTACGTATGGTATTATATACGAGTTTGCTTCTCTTTGCTGGTTTGGGATTCGCGCTTATCAGGCTTTTCCAGCAATCCGGCCTCTCTTAATACTTCTCCGCGGCTTTTTCCCTGTCTCCGGCGAGGCGGGCCCATGGAATTTTCCCGGTCCTCTCGGGCGAGACCCCTTGCCAGGCGTTTTTTTTGGCTCCTTCGCCGCGCTGCCAAGCCCACCATGGCTACCACGGCCACCAAGGCCCAAAAGGCCCCGCCGGTGCTGAGCACCGCGATCCAGGAAAAGCGCGAGTGCATATCGTCGCTGAAGCGCTCCTCCAAGGCGGCCAAACTCATCCCGGTGGTTTGGCGAAGTGCGGCGGTTAAAGGCTTTCCCTGGGATAGCCTCTTGATGATCCCCGGCAGGGCTTGAGGTCCGAACTCGTTTTGCAGCCAAGTGACCAGGTAGTAGCTCTGGGCATAGGCCAGGGCGGCCTGCCCGGCTTGGGCTGGGAAGCGCTCTTGCAGATCAGCCAAAGGAATGAGGCCCGTGCCCAGCACCCCTCCGGCCATGGAGGCGGTGCGGCCCAACCCACCCTCGCCGGACACGCGCATGGCCAGGCCCTCTTCCAGCCAAAGCGGGGCGCGGCGGCCCTTGAGCCCGGCGGCCAAGTACAGGTGAAGCAGCTCGTGAACCAGCAGATGCCGGAACTGCTCGGGGTCGCCCAGTTGGCGGGGGGAACGCAGCACGATCAGCCCCCGGCCGGGCAGGGCCAGACCGGCGGCCCAGCGGGGGCCGTGGAGTTGGGCCATGCGCTTTTCAAACCACTCGCGGGTGGGCATCACCTGGATGAGCACCTTGCCCGGTGAAGCCCCAGTCCAGGCCTCCAGCTTGGGGGCGGTCTCGGTGGTTACTTGGCGGATGTGAGCTGCAAGCTCGGGGGAGGGGGCCTGCACTGAAAGCTCCAGGGACCCGGCCGCCGCCGCCCCAGCCCACACCAGCAACAGACACAGGGCCAGGGCTAGACGAAGAATCACAGGCCCAGCCGCCCGCGCAGCTCTTTGGGGCTCAGCCCCTGGATCAGCACCCGTTTGTTGCGCGAGCGCTCCCCGCTCACTACCCTGACCTTGCCCTTGGCTACGCCCAAGGTCTTGGCCAAGAGCTTGACCAAGGCCTGGTTGGCCGCGCCTTCCACCGGTGGGGCGGTAAGGCGCACCTTGAGGACTCCGGCCTCCACCCCCGCCAGCTCATTGCGCGAAGCACGAGGGGCCACCCTGATGGCCAGGCTGACCCCCTCGGTTTCTTTTTTGATGCTCGGCACTGGAAATAAGGCTTAGGGAGAAGGGCTCCTGAGGATCTTGATCTTATCCTCCAGCTCCGACAGGTCGCGGTCGCGGTCGGCCTCGACCTCCAGAAGCTTCAGGTGCGCCTCCACCAGGGAGCGCAAACGGACCTCGAACTGGGCCCGCTGGCGTTTGAGTTCGGTGATGTCGTCGTGTATCTGGGCCAGGCGGTTGTGGGCCTGGCTGAGTATCTTCTCGGCCTGCAGCTCGGCCTCGGCCACGATGAATTTGGCCTCTTTTTCGCTGTTGGCCTTCATGTCCTCGGAGATACGCCGGCTCTGGGCCAGGCTATCCTCCAAGGCATCTTCGCGGACGCGGTATTCCTTCAGCTCTTGGTCGGTCTGGCTCAGTTGACCGTTGAGGCTGTCCAACTCGCGGTGCAGGTCCGCAATGTAGTCGGCCAGCTTGCCCAAAAAGCCTTCCACCTCGTGGGCGTCATAGCCGCGAAAGCGCTTGGCAAAGTCTTTGCCTCTGATTTCTTGGACGTCCATAACCTTTCCGTCCCTCTTAGGGTCAAAGACAGGAACATCACTGCCCCTACATACCTGGATTGGGGGAAAAAGTCAAGTTTTATCGTAAGTTAAATATCTTACTCACTTTCGGACTCAAGCCATTCCACCATGATTTCGCGCATGCGGAACTTCTGGATCTTGCCCAGGGGGGTGGAGGGAAACTCTTCCACGAACCGGATCCAGGCAGGCAGGTGACTTTCGGGAAGCTGCTCCCTGAGAAAGGCCACGATCTCCTGCTCCGTGGCCTGGGTGTGGCGCTCCAGCTTGACCCAGCAGGCCACCTCTTCGCCCAACTCGGGATGGGGCACCCCGAACACGGCCACCGTGTTCACCGCTGGATGGGCGAAAAGCACCTCTTCTATGTCCGCCGGGAAAACACTGGCCCCGCCTTTGCGGATAACTTCTTTGAGCCGCCCGGAGATGCGGATATAGCCTTCGGCGTCCATGGTGCCCAGGTCGCCGGTGCGCAGCCAGCCGTCCTGATCCATGGCCTGGGCTGTCTCCGCGGGCAGGTCAAAGTAGCCCACCATCACGTGGCCCCGGGTGCATATCTCCCCCACCTCGCCGGGCGGCAGGGGTGTGCCGTCGGCCAGGTCGGCTATCTTCACCTCGGCTCCCGGCACCGGACGGCCCACGGTGGATACCCTTAGCTCCAGGGGGTCCACCGGGCGGCTGGTGGATATCCAGGAGGAGGCTTCGGTCTGGCCGTAGCCTATGAGGATATCCTCAACCCCCATGTCCTCCACCACCTTGCGCATCACCTCTATGGGGCACTGAGCCCCGGCCATGACCCCGGTGCGCAGGCCGCCGCCGGCCATTTCCTGGTAAGCCGGGTCGTCCATCATGGCGATGAAAGAGGTGGGCGGGCCGTACAGGGCGGTGCAGTTTTCCTGGACCACGGCTTGGAGGATTGCTCCAGGCTCGGGCAGGCGGGAGGGTATCACCAGGGACGCGCCCTTAATGATCCCCGCCAGGGCGATGCAGATGCAGCCGAACATATGGCAGAGGGGCACCGAGACCACCAGGCGGTCCTGTTCGCTCAGGCGCTGGTTGTCGCCCCCGGCCACCGAGGTGAGGATAAGGCCCTGGTGAGGGCTCATCACCCCCTTGGGGCGTCCGGTGGTGCCCGAGGTGTAGAGCAGGGTGGCCACGTCGCCTGGCTTAATGCCGTCCATGCGTTCAGTCAGGGCTTCCACGGGCACGGTGCGGCCTATTTCCATGGCCTGATCCCAGGTCAGGGTGCCGGGCAGGCCCTGCTCCCCCAGCACGATGACCCGCCTGAGGGCGGGCAGTTCGGCGCAGTCCAGGCCCCGGGGGGCGGGCAGGGCCAGCTCGGGACACAGCTCGGCCAGGGCCTCGAGGAACTCAACGCCCTCTATGCCCGGAGCCAGCACCAAGGCGGCACAGCGGGACTGGCCCAGTTGGTAAGCTAGTTCTTCCCTACCAAAACTGGTATCCACGCTGGAAAGCACCAACCCGGCCTTGGCCGCGGCGTACATCACCACCAACCACAGGGGATTGTTGGGACCCCACAAGGCCACGCGCTGACCCGGCCCCAGGCCCAGGCCCAAAAAAGCACGGGCCAGCTTGTCGCTGGCCCGGTCAAATTCGGCATAGGTTAGGCGCATACCGCTGGGCAAATCCACCAGGGCCTCGCGCTGTCCCCAGCGTCCGGCCACTTCCTTGAGCACTCCCCCCAGGGTCAGGGCCCCGTCATAGGCCATGCACACCCCCTCCTCGGCGTGGCCGCGCCTTTTTTATCAGTCGCGCCACATGGTTTTAATGTCCTTGGCTATCTCCTCGGGGCTCAGGAAGCACACCGTTTCGTCGTGCAGCTTCTCAAAGTAGTTGATCTCATCCACCCCCATGGGCGGTATGTGCACCCGGCTGACGATGCGCAGCATAAAGGGCAGCCCCGCTTCGGGCTTCAGGGAGGAATGAAGCGCCATGTTGTAGGCGTTCACCCCCTTGGCCTGTAAAAAGCTCACCACCCGGCAGATGCCCTTGGCCAGGCCCAGAATCTGCTGGGAGCTGAACTCCATGAGCCCCTTGCCGCTGGGCGACAAGGCCATTAAATCATAAATAGCCCGGGGCGCGAAAGGCGCCAGCCACACCACCGGACCTACCTGGCCCACCCAGCGGGAGCGGTCGGCTTTCTCGTGTTCCAGATAGGCGCTCATCATGTCGCTGCCCTCGCGCTTGGCAAAGGCCTTGGACTTGCGGATCAGGCGGCTCTGAAAACGGGTGGGGTTGATGCCGGCTACGATCTGAAAGTGGGGATGCACCACCCCACCTCCGGCGGGCATCATGTAGTTCCAGTTCACCGCTGCGAAACGGGCCTTGGGAGTGACCCGCTTAAAGGAGTCCACCGCCATCAACAGGCCGTCGGCAAGCTGCCGGGGAGTGAACTCGCTGGGCAAAACATGGTGCTTCTTGGTAAGGCGCAGCACCGCGTTGTGGGCCTCATAGGGGAACATGTTGGGAAAGCCCACCGCCTCGCCCCGGCGCAGCAGGCCTTCGGGGACCTCCTCGGGCAAAAAGCGCGAGACCATTTTTTCCACGTTCCCGGGGCAGAAGGGGCAGGGGCGGCTTTTGTCGCGTTCCAGGTAAACCGAGTGGTCCAGCTTGCCCAAGGAGCGCAGGCGAAAGCTAAGGATGCGGCTGCGGTCGTCGGTGAGGGGGTCGCGGCGAATTTCCACGTCCACGTGAGTGGGTTTCATGTCATCGGCAGGATTGAGGTAACCGGTCTGGTGGTGAGTGATCTTGAACTTCAGCGGCATGAATAATCTCCTGTTCGAGGCCGGCTACCCTCCCAGCGCCCGGCGGACCAGCTCCAAAAGTTGGCTGGGCCTAAATGGTTTGGCCAGGCTGGGGTAGCCGAAACGTTCCAACTCCTGCATTAATTCGTTTTGTATGGAGCGGGTGCCAAAAAAACCGGACATGAAAATCACCTTGATCTCCGGGTCCCGCTGGCGCAGGGTGCGCACCATCTCCACCCCATCCATTATAGGCATGAGGATGTCGGTGATTACCAATTCCGGGCGAAATGTGAGGTGCCCGCGCAGCCCGGCCAGGCCGTCGGGCGCGGTGGCTACGTGATAACCCTCCAAGACCAACAGATCGGAGAGATTGTTCGCCAGCCCTTCCTCATCTTCCACCACCAGGACCCTGGGATGTCCGCTGCGCGGCTTGGCCGAGGCTTTTAGGAAGCGGCCCAAGTCCTGGTCGCTGGTCATATCCAAACGCTCCTTGACCGCGTTGAGTCGGCGCTGGCCTTGCTCTGCGGCTTGGCGGTTTTCTTGGTGAAGATCCGGGTGATAGACCTTGGACAGCAGGCGGTAGGAGTAACGGATGTAGCGTACCGCTGCCTCGCTGCCCAACTCCCCGGCGATTTGCAGGGCCTTGTCCAACACCCCCAAATAGCGCAGATCCACCTCGAGCTGGCTCATGCTCAGTTCCCCAACCAAAGATCCAGGGCCAGGAACACCAAAAAGGCGATGGACACGAAGCCGTTGACCGTGAAAAAGGCCATGGGAATGTTGGCCCGTTTGATGGCCACCAATATCTGCTCCACTACCAGGGCCAGGGCCACCACCATCGCTCCCACCAGATAGATATTGCCCAGGTTGAACAGGGGAGCCAGGGCCAAAAAGCCCAGGATGGTCAGGGCGTGCATGCCCCGGCTGACCCACAGGGACTTTTCCAGGCCCAGGTGGGCGGGCAGGGAGTGCAGGGAGTGCTGCTGGTCGAACTCGATATCCTGGCACGCGTAGATCACGTCAAAACCTGCCACCCACAGGGCGGAGGCACCAGCCAGCACCGCGGCCCGCCAGTCCCAGGCCCCGGTGACCGCGATCCAGGCCCCCAGGGGAGCCAGGGCGGTGGCCAGGCCCAGCCACACATGACACAGCCAGGTGAAGCGCTTGGTGAAGCTGTAGCCCAGCACCCAGACAAGGGCCACGGGCGAGAGCGCGAAACACAGGGGGTTGAGCATCCATGCGGCCAGCACCAGCACCCCGCAGGCCAGGGTCAGCCAGGCCCAGGCCAGGGCCGGGCTCACTTGGCCGGTAACCAGGGGGCGCGTGGCGGTGCGCGGGTTCAGGGCGTCGATGCGGCGGTCGGCGATGCGGTTCATAATCATGGCCGCGCTGCGCGCCGCCACCAGGGCCACCACCACCCACAATACCTTGCCCACGGTCAGCGGGCTCACCTGGGTGGCCAACAGCAGGGCGCTCAGGGCAAAGGGGAACAAAAAGATGGTATGGCTGAACTTGACCAGATCGCCGAAGTCGCGCAGCCGTCCCCCCAGGTTCAGGGCTATGGCGTTCATTTTTCCGGCGTGGGCAGCCCCCAGGCCTTGAGCCGGGCCAGGGCCGCCTTCTCCACTTCAGGGTCCATCTCAACTCGCTCCGGCCAGGGCCGGTCAAACCCCTCGCCGGGGAGTTTCTTGGTGCCGTCAATACCCATCTTGGAGTGCAGGCAGGGCATCTGGGCCGCGTGGTCCAGGGCGTCGGCCGGGCCCTTGGTGAACAGAATGTCCCGCTGGGGATCGATGTGGTTCAGGGCTTCCCACCAGGCCCGTTGCGGGTTCTGCACGTTCACGTCCGCATCCACGATCACCAATATCTTGGCGAACATCATCTGGCCCTGGCCCCACAGGGCGTTCATCACCTTGTAGGCCTGGCCGGGGTGGTCCTTTTTGATGGACACGAACACCAGGTTGTGAAACACCCCTTCGGCGGGCATGTGAAAATCAACCACCTCAGGCAACACCGTCTGCAACAAGGGTAAAAAGATGCGCTCCGTGGCCATGCCCAGGTAGTAGTCCTCCATGGGCGGGATACCCACGATGGTGGTGGGGTAGAGGAAATTCTTGCGATGGGTGATGGCGGTAACGTGAAAAACCGGGTACTCGTCGGCCAGGGAGTAGTAACCGGTGTGATCGCCAAAGGGCCCCTCCACCCTCAAAGGCTCGGCCGGGTCCACGTAGCCTTCGATGATCACCTCAGCCTCGGCCGGGACCATCAAGTCGCTGGTGGTTGCCTTGACCAGCTCCACCGGCCGGCGCAGCAAAAAACCGCTGAACATGTACTCGGGCAGGTTTTCGGGCAAAGGGGCGCTGGCCGCGTAGACCGAGGCGGGCGCACCGCCCAGGGCCACGGCCACGGGCAGCTTCTGCCCCAACTCCTGAGCCCGGCGAAAGTGGGCCGCACCACCCTTGTGGCGGTGCCAGTGCATGCCCGTGGTGTGGGCGTCAAAACGCTGCAAGCGGTACATGCCCACGTTGTGCTTGCCGGTGTCCGGGTCGGCGGTGATCACCTGGGGCAGGGTGATGAAAGGTCCGGCATCCTGGGGCCAGCAGGTGAGTATGGGCAAAAGGTCCAAGAAGGCCTGCTCGCCGGTGAGCACCACTTCCTGGCAGGAACCGCTTTTGACCTCCTTGGGGGCAAAGGCCTTGAGTTCCTTGAGCTTGGGCAACACACTCAGCAGCTTGGACCACAGGCCTCCCGAGGGCAGCTCCAACTCCAAAAGGCCCCGCAGGCGCTCGGCGATGTCCTCCAGGCGTTCCACGCCCAGGGCCAAGGCCATGCGCTGAGGCGAGCCGAAGAGGTTGATGGCCAGGGGGCAGTCAACGCCCTTGACCTTTTCAAACAGCAGGGCCGGACCATCCGCTTTCATCACCGCATCGCTCAGGGCAGTGATCTCCAAGTAGGGGTCCACCTCCTCGGAAATGCGGCGCAGCCAGCCCCGGCTCTCCAGGTCCTTGACGAATTGTTTCATATTTGCGGGGGCCTGCATGGGCTACCTCCTAGCACGCCAATATAGCCCAGGCCGCCCTGGGGCGCAAACCGGTTACATAACATTGTGGAGATTAGAAATTCAGGATAGGCCAGCCGCGTTCGGTGGCCCAGCGGCGAAGTTGGAAATCCGGGTTGACCGCGTAAGGGTGCCCTACCGCGTCCAAAAGCTCGTAATCAGAATGGTGGTCTCCATAGGCATAGGATTCGGCCAGGTTGATGCCGCGGGTCCGGGCCAGCTCATGCACCAACCGGGCCTTTTCCGAACCATAGGGACGGCGGCCTTCCAACTCCCCGGACAGGGCTCCGTCCTTGACTTCCAAGCGGGCGGCCAAGGCAAGGTCCGCGCCCATCTCTTGCTGGATCTGGGCGGCCAGGGGTTCCAGGCTGCCGGTTAAAAGCACCACCAGATGCCCTTTTTTCCTGTGGTCTTCCAGACATCGGCGACCCTCGGGGCTGATGCGCGGCAGTATTTTGCTTTTAAAGCACTCGGCGGCCAGGCGCTCCAACTCATCGGGGTCCTTGCCCTGGAGGTGGGCCTTGTTCTGGGCGGCGGAGGCGTCGCCCCCCAAGCCACGGGAAAGATACAGGAGTACGTAGCGGGCCAGGTCTTGGGCGCGCAGATAGCCGTGCCGGATCAAGAAGGGCACGAAGACCTTTTCCATGGAAGAGGGGACCACCAGGGTCCGGTCTACATCGAAAATGGCGGCGGTTTGCCCGCTCACTTGTGAGCTGCTCCTAGTTTGGCCGGGTGTCCTGGTCCAATAGGCGGCGAATGTCCACCAGTACTGGCAAGCCCCGGGCGATGCACAGAATTACTGATAAATATACCAGAGCCGGAGTCAGCCAGAAAAATACTTTCATTTCAGACACCGCGCCGGGCCCCAGGGCGGTGAGGGCCTGGCACAGGGTAAGGCCACCAAAAGCCAGGCCCTTGGCCAGGCCGTAGAGTCCGCGCATGAAGCGCCCGGCCACCAGGAACTTGCCCAGGGGCGAGTGCATCATGCCAAAAGCGCTGTAGCCCTTGGACAGGGCGTATTCCCTAAGCCCATCCACTAAAAAGCTGCGAATAATGAACACCAGGCCCACCCACAAAGGCACCGAGCCCAGGCTCACGAAAACGAACCACAGCACGTTTTCCACCGCCCGGTCCATGGCGATGTCCAACACGCTGCCCAGGTCGGTGACCTCGTTTTTAAAGCGGGCCACGTAACCGTCCAGCCAGTCCATGAGGTAAAGGGCGGTGATGAGCACCAGGCAGATGAAGGCCGGCGTAGCTCCGGGTAGGTGCAGCAGCAGTACTATGAGTATCAGCAACGGCAGGCGCAACAGGGTGATGAGGTTGGCCGTGGACATGCGAACGGTCATATAAAAAGCACCTTGGCGACGAGGGGGAATAACTTGGGCAAAGTGTAGATAGCCCTTAGCGGCATGTCAATCGCGACCGCGCAGGAAGGTTAGTCCCCCAAGGCGTCTAGGATTTGGTCGCCGAAGTAGAAGTTGACCAGGCACAGGGCCAGCAAGGTCAGGTTGAGCAGGCCGTGCACCAGGGGCAGGCCCTTGCGGGCCTTGGGCCGCCGCTCCAGGACCAGGCCGGTGGCCAAGCCGATCAGGGCCAGGGCCACGATAATCATGCCCAGCCAGCCGTGCACTCCGGTGACCAGCCAGTTGTGCCATATCCAATGCACCATTATGGCCCCACCAAATGCGCCCAGGATGAGACCCACCAGGGTAATCTTGCCCAGCAGGACGTGGCGGGAGCGGGGGAAGGAGGTATGGCGTCCCAGGTGTAGAGAGGCCAGGCGCTTGAGGCCCAGCCAAGCCACGTAAAGCCCCAGCAGGGTGAAGATCACCTGCCAGGCCGGATGGAAAATTATCAAGTCTCGTGGGTTCATGGCACCTCATTTGAATTGATGGACCAGAACATGGTCATTATCGCCCATGGCCCCGTGGCACCTAATGCAACCGGCCAGCTTTCCCGCGGCCAGGGGGCGGCCCTGGGGGGTGTACATGGCCCAGAACCAATCGCCCGCCTTGGGGTTGTATCCCTTGACCTTGTACATCGCCACGACGTTTTTGACCTTGCCGCCCTTGGTCTGGCTGACTTTCACCTGGATGGTCCCGTAATTGAGCGGGGGCTTAGTGGAACTCAGCCCGGCTTGGTTAACGTAAACCCGGTTGTAAGGGCCGTGAGGCGAGCGGGATGGATGCACACCCCGGTAATCCGGCCACTGCCCCCATTTGGTATAGGGCGACGTCTTGGTGATGTAGCTCCACAGCTCCTGGGCATGGGGCGGCGGCATCTTGTTTTGCCCTGCGAAGGCCACACCTGGAGTTAAGGCTAGATGAGCGGCCAGAAGAGCCAAAAAGAGCAGCTTCATCGGCTTTCTCCCATGATTGCTTCCGGCGGTTGAAAAACTTTGTCTGTGTTCAGCATGGAATACAAAGGCAAGCCGGGTCAAGGTGGCCTGGGAGCTTTGGTCAAGGGCTTGGGGTGTGTACAATTAATAAATAGGAATGGCTCCGCCCCAGACGGCGGAAACATAGCTCAAACACATTGGAGTTCAGTATGTCCAAACGTAAGTACAAAGTGCGCGCCGAATGCCCTGCCTGCTCCTGCGGGGACGTGTCCTTCCTGGGTCCGGAAAAGCTGCGTGAAAAGTTCATCGGCGACGAGGCCGAGATCGAGATCACCTGCCCCATGTGCGGCCAAAAGCACAAGGGCAAGGTTGAGGAAGTCGAAGACGAGTAAATCATGACGCGCCGTGACCAGGCCCGCTTTTAAAACCACCTTCGCCCCACAGGACATGTGAGCCAAAATGGAAAACCGTCTGGCCCAGGAAAAGAGCCCCTATCTTTTGCAGCACGCAAACAATCCCGTGGCTTGGCAACCTTGGGACGATGAGGCCCTGAATCTGGCCAGGGAACAGGACAAGCCCATCTTTCTTTCCATTGGCTACGCCACCTGCCACTGGTGTCACGTCATGGCCCACGAGTCCTTTGAGGACCCGGAGGTGGCCGAGCTTTTGAACCGGGACTACGTGCCCATCAAGGTGGACCGCGAGGAACGGCCCGACCTGGATGGGGTGTACATGGCCGTGTGCCAGACCCTCACCGGCCGGGGAGGCTGGCCACTCAGCGTTTGGCTCACCCCGGAAGGCAAGCCCTTTTACGCGGGGACCTACTTCCCCAAGACCACCCGCCAAGGTATGCCCGGCTTAATACCGGTGCTCCAGGAACTGGCCCGGCGCTGGAAAAGCCCGGAGCGGGTGAAGATGATCAACGCCAGCCAGGAGATCATCAAGGCACTTAAAAACGCCACCCAGGGACAGGCCGGCAGCCTGGGCCTCAAGACCCTGCAGGATGCCTACGAGGGGCTTGCCCAAATCTACGATTCCCAGCACGGCGGCTTCGGCCAGGCACCCAAGTTCCCCAGCCCTCACCACCTGACCTTCCTGTTGCGCTGGCAGGTGCGTGCCCCCCAGGACAATGCCTTGGCCATGGTGGAGAAGACCCTGAGCGAGATGTGGCGCGGTGGCATGTTTGATCAGGTGGGCGGTGGGTTCCACCGCTACTCGGTGGACGCCCAGTGGCTGGCGCCCCACTTCGAGAAGATGCTTTACGACCAGGCCATGCTGACCATGGCCTATGTGGAAGCTTACCTGCTCACCGGCAAGCAGGAACACGCCCAGGCGGCCCGCGAGGTGTTGACCTACGTACTCAGGGATATGACCTCTGATGAGGGCGGCTTCTACTCGGCCGAGGACGCGGACTCCGAGGGCGAGGAGGGCCTGTTCTATGTGTGGACCCCGGCCCAGGTGGCCGAGGTGTTGGGGCCGGAGTTGGGGGCCCGCTTCTGCCGGGTCTACAACATCACCAAGCAGGGCAACTTTGAGCACGGCCGCTCCATCGCCCATCTCACCAAGGGCTGGGACGAGCTGGCCCAAGCCGAGGGCGTGGACGCCCAGGAACTACAAGGGGAGATGGCCTCGGCCAAGCAAAAGCTCTTCGAGGCGAGGGAAGCCCGGGTGCATCCTCTTAAGGACGACAAGATCATCACCTCTTGGAACGGCCTGATGATCGCCGCCTTGGCCATGGCAGGCGCGGCCCTAGGCGAACCGCGCTACCTGGAGGCCGCCTCCCGGGCTGCCGCCTTTGTGGAAAAGCACCTGGCAACCGAAGATGGGCGCCTGCAACGCCGCTGGCGCCAAGGGCATCTCACCGGGCCGGGGTATTTGGAAGACTACGCCTTTTACATCTGGGGGCTTATCGAGCTACACCAAGCCGGTCAGGATCCGCGCCATTTGGAGCGCGCCCTGGACCTGACGGAGTTGGCGGGCCGCCTGTTCTGGGACGACGAGGCGGACGGGTATTTTTACACCCCGGCTGACGGCGAGGATTTGATCTTCCGGGACAAGGAGATCTACGACGGGGCCTTGCCATCGGGTAACTCAGTGATGGCTAACAACCTGCTGCGCCTGGGGTGCTTGGTCGCCCGCCCAGAGATGGAAGAACGGGCCGAGGAGTTGATGAGCGCCTTTGCCGGGGCGGTGGAGCGCATGCCCATGGGCTACACCCAGCTTATGAACGCCCTGGATTTTGCCCAAGGCCACACCCAGGAGGTGGTGGTGGTCGGCAAGGCGGGAGAGGCGGACACCCTGACCATGCTGGAGAAGTTCCACACCAGCTTCGGTCCCCGCCGGGTGCTTTTATTCAGGCCGGTGGGCAAAGACGCGCCCCTGGTGGAGTCGCTGGCCCCCTACAGCGCGCAGATGGAAATGATAGGCGGCGCGGCCACGGCTTATGTTTGCGCCAATTATGCCTGCCTGGCTCCGGTGAACGATCCAACCGACCTAGTGCTCTAGGGGCCATGGGTCAGGGGATCGTCATTGTACCAAGCCTGGGATTTAGCTGCCTAACGGTGGGAGTTTAAAGGGGGATAAGAGGTCAGGAAAGGGTAAGAGGGTTGCCGCTGTTCTCTACCAGGTAGCGCGTACATCCCCTGATGCTCGGACAATGCGGGAGGTTACGGTCAGACCCTGCCTCCAGTCAGGCGAGTTGCCACGGTTCCTCCCAGTCTTAAGGGGTTGCGGATTGTATTGAGAGACTTGCTGCCCGCAGCAGGAGTATTGGCTACCCCTCAGCCCTATTTATCTTTTTCAGCCAATCCACAATCGATTGGCCTGCAAACTCCATCTTTGCTTCAATGATAGGTCCACCGCGGCGAAACTATCCTAACCCCGGGGTGGGCGCGCCAGAAAAATAAGCCCTGCCGATAGCAGCAGGAAAATCCCCAGATAGCCGAACACCAAGCCGAAATCACCGCCCGTGGCGTCGAGCAAGTGCCCGCCCAGCCAAGGCCCCAGGGCTCCGGCCAAAAATCCATAGGCCGTGAACACCAGCCCGAATATGGCTCCGAAATGCTCCAGTCCGAAGCAGTCCGTGGCCAGGGGGGCGCTCACTGAAAACAAGGTGCCAAAGGAAAAGCCCACCAGGGCAGCCAATCCGGCCCATAGATACAGGCCCTGCACCTGAGGCAACAGCAGATAGGCGACGCCAGCCAAGGCAAAAGCCCCAGCCATGGTCAGGTTGCGCCCCACCAGGTCCGACAGCCAGCCGCTGGCCAAGCGGCTCAGGCCGTTGGTCAGGTTGAAGGCGGTCAGGATCATCACCGCCCCCTGAAGGCCCAGGCCGTGGTCCAGGCCAAAGCTGGTAGACATGGTGACCATGGCTATGCCCCCTGAACCGGCCAGGGCCCAGGTGCACCACAAAGCCCAAAAGGCCCGGGTGCGCACCGCCTGCCTCACCCGGAGCGATGGCCCCGGCGCGCCGTGCCCCGCGCTTTCCACCGCAGGCCGGGCCACGGGAAAAGACATGAAGGGCGCGGCGATCAGGCCGGTGACCAGGGCTGCCAGACCCGCTACCAGACACAGGGCCGTGGGCCCCATTTCAGACAGCACAAAGGAGTACAAGGGCGCGGTGGCCGCGGCGGAGAGGCCGAAGACCATGCTTACCAGCCCGGCCACCAGGCCCCGCCGCAGGGGGAACCAGCGTTGCACCACGCTCAAGGCGGGCAGGTAGACGCAGGATTGGGACGTCCCGGTGATGAAGGCCCAAGCGTGGACCGCTCCGATACTGGGAGCCAGGGGCAGGGCCAGGGCCACCACCGCGGCAATGATGGTGCCCATTTGGACCATACGTGCCGGGCCCAGGCGTTCCTGCCAGCGCCCGGCCAGGTACATGCTCGATCCCACCCCCAGCAGCAGGAAGAAAAGAATCTGGCCCACCGCCGCGCGGTCCACCGCAAAGGCGGCCTGCCAGTGATGAGCCATGATGCCGGGGAAGCCAAAGGCCATGGAGCCGGGCCAAAAAATGACCGCGCAACTGGACCACAGGGCCTTTTCCGGGGAAGGGGAGAGCGCCACGTTTATCCATTCCTGGCAGGCGGGGTAGGCAAAAACCGGGGGCTCTTAAGCCAAAACCGGGGCCACCACCTTGAGGGCCTGGGGCAGGATCTCCACGGTGAGGGGAGAGGCGGCCACCGGCTCGCCGTCGGCCCACAGCTCCATGGGCCGGTCGCAGACTATCTCCACCTTACGGGTGCGCACAAAGCTTACCTCGGGCGCCGCGCCGTGAGAGCCCTTGAGCGCTGCCGGCAAAAAGCGCATCACCTTGAAAAACCCCACCGGTCGCACCAGGCATATGTCCAGATGTCCGTCGTCGGCCATGGCCTGGGGCACGATGCGTATCTGGTTGCCGTAGGTGGGGGTATTGGCCACCGCGGCCAAAAACAGAGGGCCATGGTAGTGGCCGTCGTCCCAGGTCAGTTTTACCTGGGGCGGCCGGTAGCGGCTAAGGGTGCGCAGCACGGCGTAGATATAAGCGGGTTGACCCCACAGAGGGGCTTTCATCAAATCCACGTAGCGGCTCACCTCGGCATCAAAGCCCACCGCGCCCACGGTGCAGTAGTTGCGCCCGTTTACCCTGGCCAGGTCCACGGTGCGCCTGGCTCCCGAAGCCACGGCAGCCACCAGGGCTTCAGCGTCGGAGCCCAGTCCCAAGAACCGGCAAAAATCATTGCAACGCCCGGCGGGCAAGGGGGCCAGGCAGGCATTGCTGCCGGACAGCGCTTGGGCCGCCTCGTGCATGGTGCCGTCGCCGCCCACCACCATGACCACTTCCGCTCCTTGGGCCACCGCCCGGCCCACCAGCACCTCGGCATGCCCCCGGCCCGTGGTCAATAGCTCCCGTGGTTTTAGACCTGCCGCGGCCAGGGCCGCCCGCAGGCGTCTGGCCGCGGCGGGCGCCTTGCCCCGGCCCGCCTGGGGGTTGTGGATCAAAGCTATGCGCGGCGGTGCTAAAGGCATGGGCAGGTCTTTTCTAATCCCACCGGCAAATCGCCGGACGGGTAAAAGTTGGGATCGCCAATAGGCGATCCTAACAGAAAAATCGTTTAATGGTAAAGATGTGCTCAGGGTCTGTGGCTACAGACTAAGCTCCTTTTTGAACAGATTCAGCAAATGCATCACGCGGGGGTTGTCAAATAGAGGCACCAGTCTGTGTGTATGGCGGACATATCACGAGCTGGGCAGGGCATCTCACTATATGTCCTTGTAGTCGAAATTTAGAGCGGTAAAGATACTCATTAGGTCTAGGTACATGAAAGTTCCCCAAGAAAACCGTTCTTTTCATTAAAAATATTTGGTAATATTTGATTCTCCCTAAAAATTGGTACCACGGAGCAGCTTAGCCTTGCCTCTGGATGTAATTCACCAGCCAGAACGAGACCTAACTCTGTTCACCCTCTGGGGCACCCCCTCAGTTGCCGAAATTCTCCATGCTTATCGGGACGCCAAGGAAAGCCACGGCCTGACCAAGCACACCATATGGGATAGCCGCCGGGCCTCAGTCTCGCACCTGACCGAGCATGATCTATCCATGCTCAACTATTTCATCGCCTTGATTCAGAACCAAGATCCGGAACGGGTAGGCGGCCGCTCCGCCCTGTTGTTCAGCGGTGTCGGGGATGCGGTGCGATTTTGGAATTACGCCAAGCTCAATTACCGAGTGCCCCAACGCCTTCAGGTGGTGCTTAGCATGGAAGATGCCCTGGCCTGGGTGGAGCAGGGAGTCGTGCCTCAAAAAGATATCCGGTCCTTGGTGTAGCTTCTCAGGCAGAACCTAGCTAATTAACAGGTAAAATGTGCGGTCCCAGCGGTTGGCCAATGAAGAGGAACAGAGGTCGCGCCGTGTTGGCTCGATTTGGGGCTGTAGACACAAAAAAGCGGCCTTTGGGGGCCGCTCGTGGATGGGTTTATTTTGGGGTGGCTAGTGGGACTTGAACCCACGGCCTCCAGGGCCACAACCTGGCGCTCTAACCAAACTGAGCTATAGCCACCACATAC
>JAHLLJ010000071.1 GCA_020444205.1 Deltaproteobacteria bacterium
CTTAGCCTCGCCGGGCTTGGGCGATGAAGCTTGCGATGCGCTCATGGTCTTTGACGCCTTTCTGTTTTTCCACGCCGCTGGAAACATCCACGGCAAAAGGTTGAACCTGTTTTATGGCCCGGCCCACATTGTCCGGGGTCAGGCCTCCGGCCAGGATAATGGGACGGTCATGGGCTATATCCTGGGCCAGGCCCCAGTCGAAGCTCTGGCCCGTGCCCCCGGCTGCCTGAGGGTGGTAGGTGTCCAGAAGCAGGGAGCAGCCGGGATAGGCGGCTGGGTCTGGAGGCCGTTCCTCAGAAACCCTAAGGGCTTTGATGACCCGGCGGCCCAAGGCGGTGGCATAATCCTCGTCCTCGCCGCCGTGCAACTGCGCCCAGTCCAGGCCGCAAAAACTCCGCAGCTCGCTCACCTCCGCCAGGGGGGCATCCACGAACACCCCTACCGTGTTCACTAGGGGGGGAAGCTCCGCAATGATGGCCCTGGCCTGTTCCGGGCTTATCTGGCGGGGGCTGGGGGCCAAGACGAAACCCAGGGCATCGGCCCCCATGCGGCAGGCGGCCAAGGCATCGTCCAGGTTGGTGATGCCGCATATTTTGATCCGGGGAATCATGCCGCCTCCACCAGCTCACGCAGGGTGGTCGCGGGGTCAGGGGCCAGCATGAGGCTGGTGCCCACCAAAAAGGCATCCAGCCCCACGGCCTTGAGCTCCCTCACCTGCTCCGGGTGGCTCACTCCGCTCTCGGCCACCACGGTTACGGTTGCCGGAATGATGCGCCGAAGCTCCCGGCTGGTTTCCAGGCTCACTTTCAGGGTCTTGAGGTCGCGGTTGTTGATGCCCACCAGGGGCGGGTCCAGGTCCAGCACCGGCTCCAGCTCTGCCGCCTTGTGCACCTCCAACAGCGCCTCCATGCCCAGGTCCTTGACCAGATGATACAGCTCACTCAGCTTGGGCCCTTCCAGGGCGGCGGCGATGAGTAGCACCGCGTCGGCCCCGGCGGCCCGGGCCTCATAAACCTGAGCCGGATCGATGATAAAGTCCTTGCGAAGGGCGGGCAGGTCCACTGCCTCCCGGGCAGCGGCCAAGTCATCCAAGGTGCCGCCGAAAAAGGGCATGTCCGTGAGCACCGACAGGGCGGCCGCGCCGCCGTCCTGGTAGGCCTTGGCCCGGGCGGGAACCTTCTCGCCGGGGGCCAGATCGCCCCGGGAAGGTGAGCGCCGCTTTATTTCCGCAATCACCGCTGTGGCGGGCGCACCCCGCAAGGCCTGCAAAAAGGGGCGGGCCACAGGCGCAGCCTCGGCTTCCCGGCGCAGCTCGGCCAGGGGACGTGCCGCCCTTAGCGCGGCCACTTCCTCTTGCTTGGCCTCCAGAATGCGGGCCAGTACGCCCAGGTCGCTAGGGTTCACTCTAGGCCTCCGCTGCTTCCAGGCGCAGACTCTTGGCAAAGGAAACCAGGTCCTCCAGCTTGCCCAGAGCCGCTCCCGAGTCGATGATTTCGGCAGCCATAGCCACGCCTTGAGCCATGTCCGGGGCCTTGTCCGCGGCCACCAGCGTGGCCGCCGCGTTCATAAGCACCATGTCGCGTTTGGGGCCCTTTTGCCCGGAGAGCACGTCCAGGGTATGGGTGCGGCACTGCTCCACCGAGCCGCCGGACACATCCTCCAGGGTGGCCCGAGTCAGGCCCACCTCCTCGGGGGTTATCTCCATCATGGTCACCAGGCCGTCCTTGAGCCGGGCCATCTTGGTGGCACCGGTGATGGTGATCTCGTCCATGCCCCCCTCGCCGTGCACCACAAAGGCGCTCTTGGCCCCCAAGCGGCCCAACACATGGGCCAGGGGCTCCACCAGCTTGGGATCATAGACTCCCACCACCAATACCGAGGCCCCGGCCGGATTGGTCAGGGGGCCCAACAAATTGAAGATGGTGCGCTGGCCGATCTCCCGGCGGGGGCCGATGGCGTGCTTCATGGCACCGTGTAAAGCCGGGGCAAAGAGAAAGCCCACGCCTACCTGGTCCACGCAAAGGGCCATCTGCTCGGCGTCCAGGTCCAGGGGCACGCCCAGGCTCTCCAAGAGGTCGGCCGCCCCGCAAGAGCTGCTGACCGCCCGGTTGCCGTGCTTGGCCACCTTGAGCCCGGCGGCCGCGGCCACGAAAGCGGTGGTGGTGGATACGTTGAAGGTTCCGGTCCCGTCGCCGCCGGTGCCCACCACGTCCACCAGCATGCCATCGCCCGCCGCGCAGCCACAGGCCACCGGCGTGGCCTTGGCCCGCATCACCTGGGCCGCCCCGCTTATCTCCTCCAGGCTCTCGCCTTTCATGCGCAGGGCTATGAGAAAAGCCCCAATCTGGGCCGGGGTGGCCTTGCCCTCCATGATCTGGTCCATGGCCCCTATCATCTCTTGTTCGCTCAGGTCGCTTCCGCTCACCGCTTTGGCAATGGCTTCCTGAATCATGGCCGCTTTCTCCTACCGCTAAAAAAATCAAAAACCGCGAACTTCCTTTTGGGAGTCCGCGGTTGCTTGGCCCGGCGTTTTTGCTGGCGCTAGGGCAAAACGGACTCCCTGCCCGTAAATCGCCACCACCGCCACCTATACAAGCTGCGCTTTTGTCGCCGTTGGGGTTTCATCTTGTTTCTTCACCTAAAAAGAACCGGGGCCGTGAACCTTTTTTGGTCCACGGCCCCGGTGATTGCCTGTTTTGGCTGGGTTGCCTAACGCCTGGGCGCGGGTGGACCACTCCTGTTCCAGCTTTGCCACCAATAGCGCCACACGTTGTTAAACATCCCAAAATCTCCTTAAAATTTCTGTATACAAAAATTACCCCCAAAAACGGTTTTGGTCAAGCACAGAGTGCGGGACTGCTGTTTTTTATAAATGCCCCTACTTGCTCCATGGTCTCCACCAAAGCACCCCGATCCTTACCCTCCAGGGCCGAAACCATGGAGCCTAGGCCTTGCAACAAGGTACGGGCCGCATGCAGGCCGTCGGGGTTGTGCAGGGCCAGGTCAGCGTAAAGCTCTGCGGGTTGGCCGCTTTGATGAACCAACATGGAGAGCAACTCACGGAACCAGGGGCCGGAGATGTCACCGTCGTCTTCCGGGCTGTAGCCCATCTTCATCAGGCTCCATCCAAAGGCATAGAGCAGCAGATGCCTAAGGGTTTGCACCTGGGCCATCAGGTGATCGTGACGCTCCGGGGCCATCACCACAGCCTTGGCCCCCTGGTTGCGCAAAAAGCGCTTCAGCCAAGTTAGCCAGCGGCGGCCTCTGCCCTGGCTGAGGAAGACCACCTGCTCCTTGAGGGAATCGGCTCCAGGACCGAACAAGGGGTGGGCACCCACAACTTCGCCCCGGGCGTGGGCCAGCATAGAGGCCAGGGGCATCTGCTTGAGAGAAGAAATATCTACCACCACCCCCTCGGGGTCGGTGTGAGGACCGATGGCTTGCATCACCCCCTCCACCGCCTGCACCGGGACCGCCAAAATGATCATCTGGCAGGAGGCCACCCACTCCGGGGTGGCGGGTTCGCCTTTTATATCGGCGGTGAGCAAGCGGCCCACAGCCGGTTCCAGCAAGCGGCGCAGCCAGGCGCCCATGCGGCCTTGGGCTCCGATGATGCCTACGGTGAGTTCCGCGGCGGAGCCGGACTGGTTGGGCCAGCTAAAGCCGCCAAAATCATCCTCCGAGTTCATGATTGCATCTCCCCGACCGGAAACGAGCCTAATATATTCACACGCTCCACCTGGCTCTCCAGGGCGGCCAGGGCCTTAGCCACATTCGGGTCCTTGCGGTGGCCTTGCAGGTCCACGAAAAAGGCGTATTCCCAGGGGCGGTCCTTGGTGGGGCGGCTTTCGATACGGCTCATGTTAACCCCCATCTCGGCCAGCTCGCCCAGGGCCTGATACAGCGAGCCGGGGCGGTGGGCGGTCAAGAACACGATGGAGGTCTTGTCTTGGCCGCAGGGCGGCACGTCTTGGGTGCCGATCACCAGGAAACGGGTGGTGTTGTAGGAGTAGTCTTGGATGCCTTCGGCCAGCACCTTGAGGCAATGGTGACTGGCCGCGGCCACGGCTCCGATGGCAGCCGCGCCTGGGGTTTCCGCGGCCTGGCGCGCGGCGGCGGCGGTGCTGGAGGCCTCGGCCACCCGGGCTTGGGGCAGGTTGCGGCTCAGCCACTCCCGGCACTGGGCCAGGGCTTGGGGATGAGAATAGACCGTGGTGATGGCGTCCAGGTCCTCCTCATTGGACATGAGCACGTGGCTGATGGGGGTATATACCTCGCCGCAGACCTTGAGGCGGGTGGTCATGAGCTGGTCCAGGGAGGCGCCTACCGCGCCCTCGCCGGAATTTTCCACCGGCACCAAGCCCACCTGGCAACGGCCGCCCTCCACCTCGCGAAACACCTCGGCAATGCCGCTCTGGGGGGTCAGGCGACAGGAGGTGCCGAAATGCTGCACCGCGGCCTGGTGGCTGAAGGTGAACTCTGGCCCCAGAAAGGCCACCCTGAGGGGCTGCTGCACTGAACGGCAAGCGGAGATGACCTCGCGAAAGACGTTGACCAGGTAGCGGTCAGGCAAAGGTCCGTGGTTACCCTCGGCAAGGCGTTCCAGCAGTTCGCATTCGCGCTCGGGCACGAAAACCGGTAAACCGGCGGCCTGCTTCAGCCGTCCGATGTCCATAGCCAGGCGGGCGCGCTTGTTGAGCAGGTTCATCAACTCACGGTCCACTTGGTCGATCTCGCTGCGCAGGGCGCCAATGGCCTCGTTGGCGGGGCCGGCCTCGGGCAGGGCTTGGCTGGGCACGGTGTTCATGGCTGTATTCCCTTAGCAGGCCAGCCAGCCCTGGCGCAGGGCGGTCATGGCGTTAAGTTCTTCCATCATGGCCTTGAACTCCTTGGGAGTCAGAGACTGATCTCCGTCGCACAGGGCCTTTTCCGGAGTGCAGTGCATCTCCACCATGATGCCGTCGGCGCCCACGGCCAAGGAGGCCCGGGCCAGAGGCTTTACGTAACGGCGGTTGCCCACCGCATGGCTGGGGTCCACCACCACCGGCAGGTGGGTCATTTCCTTGAGCACGCAAACCGCGCTCAGGTCCAGGGTGTTGCGAGTGGCGGTTTCAAAGGTGCGGATGCCCCGCTCGCACAGGATCACCTGGTCGTTGCCTCCGGCCAGAATGTACTCGGCGGCGCTCAGGAACTCCTTGATGGTGGTCATCAGGCCGCGCTTCATGAAGATGGGCTTGCGGATCTGGCCCAGCTTGCGCAGCAGAGAGAAGTTTTGCACGTTGCGCGCGCCCACCTGGATCACGTCGGCGTACTCGGCCACCAGCTCAATGTCGCTGCTGTCCATGACCTCGGTGACTACCGGCAGACCGGTGAGGCGCCTGGCCTGGGCCAATAGCTCCAGGCCTTCCTTGCCGAGGCCCTGGAAGCTGTAGGGGGAGGTGCGGGGTTTGTAAGCTCCGCCCCGGAGAATAGCTGCCCCGTAGCGCTGGGCCCAACGCGCGGTGCACAGCATCTGCTCGGGGTTCTCCACCGAGCAGGGCCCGGCGATCACCGTGAAGCTGCCGCCTCCCACGGTCACCGGACCTGCTTGCACCAAAGTGTCCTCGGGTTTGGCTTCGCGGCTGACCAAAAGCGCCTGGGGTTTGAGCTTGTGGGCCACCACCCCGGCGGTCAGAGCATCCACCGCCTCTACTTTTTCCATCTTGCTTGCCAGTGCCATCTTTTTTTCCTCTTCTTGCCTGAGCAGACTCCCCGCCGCCCGGCCTGCCCCAAACGCAAAAAGGCCATGGGCGACTTTTCCGTCTGCCCATGGCCTTGGTTGCTTGCTTGGTTTTAGCCTAGTTCGGCGTTAACCCTCCCCAGCCCTTGGGCAGACGGCGGTAAAATAATAAAAATAAAAAAAGACGCCGGAGCTAAATCGCCCCTGCCCGTCCAGATTTATTTTCGCGCTGCCCGTCATTTGCTATCAGGTTCCTTATCCAGTCCCCTTGGGACCGAGTTGGGTTGTGTCAAGTAAACGCCCCAAAGCGCACCTTGTCAAGGGCAAAAATTTGATGCCCCAGCCTGGGCCCTACTTTTCATCGCTTTGCGACATGGCGAACCACTGCAGGGCCAGGGCATAGGAGCGCCAACCGAACCCGGCCACCGAACCCGCACAAGCCCCTGATAAATAGGAGAAATGCCTGAACTCCTCCCGGGCGGCGGGCTGACTCAGATGAACCTCCACCACCGGTACCCCGCAACAGAGAACCGCATCCCTGAGGGCCACGCTGGTGTGGGTGTAGCCCCCGGCGTTGAGCATCACCCCGGCGTACTCCGGGGCGGCCTGTTGCAGGATATCCACCAGCTCGCCCTCGTGGTTGGACTGGGCAAAGCCCAGCTCCAGCCCCAGCCCCGAGGCCATTTCGCCCAGGCGTTGGTTGATCTCCTTCAGGGTCAAGCTGCCGTAATGCTCGGACTCGCGGCGGCCCAGCATGTTCAGGTTGGGTCCGTTGAGCACCAGGATCTTCATGCTTCGCTCCTTGCCTGGGCCTTTTGCAACAGCCAGGCGTCGGCCAGCACCAGGGCGGCCATGGCCTCGGCCACCGGGGCGATGCGCCCGCAAAGGCAGGGGTCGTGGCGGCCCCCGATGGTTATCTCCACCGCCTCGCCCGCCAGGTTTTGGGTGCGCTGGGCCTGGGAAATAGAGGGGGTGGGCTTTATGGCTAAACGCAGCACCAGGGGCATGCCGTTGCTTATGCCGCCCAGGATGCCCCCGGCGTGGTTGGACAAAAAGCCGTCCGCGTCCATCTGATCGTTGTTGGTTGAGCCCCGGCGGTCGGCCACGGCAAAGCCGTCACCGATCTCCACACCCTTGATCGCGCCGATGGAAAACATGGCTCCACCCAGGCGGGCGTCCAGCTTGCCAAACACCGGGTCACCCAAACCGGCGGGCGCGCCACTGATCACCAGCTCCAGCGCCCCGCCCACGGAGTTGCCTTCCGAGCGGGCGGCCATGACCTGATCCACCATGGCCTGGGCCATCTCCGGGTCCGCGGCGCGCAGGGGGTGCTCCCGGGCAAAGGAGAGGTCCACGGCTTCGGCCTTTACCGGGCCCACCTGAATAGTGTAGGCCGCGATCTGAACGCCTAGGGGGGCCAGGATGGCCCTAGCCACCGCTCCGGCGGCCACCCGGCCTACGGTCTCGCGGCCCGAGGATCGCCCCCCGCCCGGCTGGGGCGGCAGGCCGTACTTGCGCCAAAAGGTGTAATCCGCATGACCGGGGCGGAATTTGTCGGCCAGGGCCGAGTAGTCCTTAGAGCGGGCGTCGGTGTTGCGCACCAACATGGCGATGGGGCTGCCCAAGGTGCGGCCTTCGGCTACGCCGGAGAGTATCTCCACCTGGTCGGCCTCTTTGCGGGCCGAGGCCAGGGGCGTAGTGCCCGGGCGGCGGCGGTCCAGCTCTTCCTGGATGGCCTCGCGCTCCAAGGCGATGCCCGCCGGAGCGCCCTCCACCACCACGCCCACTCCGGGTCCGTGGGACTCGCCAAAGGTGGCCACCTTGAGAATTTCGCCGCTGAAACTGCTCATGATTATATCTCTCGGGCTTTGGCCAGAGCGCGGGCCAGTTCCTTGGGCTTGACGTCGTCCACCACCACCGGCTTGCCCACCTCTTCGAGCAATACGAAACGCACCTTGCCCTTTATGTTCTTCTTGTCGTCCAGCATGATCTCCCAGGCCTCGTCTGCCGGGGCCCAGGCCAGATCAGCGGGTAGCAAGAGCTTCACCGTGCGGTAGATCTCCTCGGCCTTGTCCTGGGCCAGCATACCGCGAGCGGCGGAAATGGCGGCGGCCACCAGCATACCCCCGGCCACTGACTGGCCGTGGCCCAGGCGGTAGCGATGCCAGCCCTCCAGAGCGTGGCCATAGGTGTGCCCAAAGTTCAGTATGGCCCTTCGCCCGCCTTCGCGGAAGTCCTCGCCCACCACCTCGGCCTTGGCCCGCACCGAGCGGCGCACCGCCGAGGCCAGGCCCAGCACCTCGCCTTTTAAGAGCAGGTCCATATCCTCCTGGCAAAAGCGGGCCAGCTCGGGGTCGGCGATCAGGCCGGTCTTGTAGGCCTCGGCCAGGCCCTCCACCCGCTGGGACCTGGGCAGGGTGGCCAGGGCTTGCAGGTCCAAGATGACCATGCGCGGCTGGGTAAAGCAACCCACCTGATTCTTGGCCGTGCCCAGGTTCACCGCCGCCTTGCCGCCCACCGCCGCGTCCACGCAACCCAGCAGGGTGGTGGAGGCCAGCAAAAAGTCGATGCCCCGCTTGTAGGTGGCTGCCACAAAGGCCCCCAGGTCGGTCATCACCCCGCCCCCCAGGGCCAGGAGCATGTCCCCACGCTCGATGCGTGCGGCCAACATCTGCTTGTAGACCTTCTCAGCAGTCCCCAGGCTCTTGCTGTTCTCGCCCGGCGGCAGGGTGATGAGCAAATCATCGCCCAGTACCCGGCGGTAACGCTCCGCGTGCAGAGCGGCCACCTTGCGGTCGGTCATGAGCACCACCCGGCGCTCCTTGACCACTTCGCGAAGCGCGGCGGCCCCTTCCCAGGAACTGTGCACCAGGCACAGCTTGCCCTCCATCTCCAGGGGGAACTCCTCCACCCCCAGCAGCCCGGCGGCCACGGTCTGGGCCGCCTGCTCGGCGTCCAGGTGGTCCACCTCCACCTTGAGGTCGCAGTCCGCGTAGGCCTCTTGCCGGGCCTGGAAGAGCCGCTCCACCGCGTCGGCGTCTTGCCACATGGGCCGGTTGGATACCTCATGGGGCCCCAAGCGCATGCGGCAGGTGTCCAGGCAGGCGTCCAAATGCACGATGCGCCCGCTGTGGTGCATGAGCTTGCGGTTGTTCTCGCCCACCGCCGCTCCGCCGCCGGTGTCCACCACCAGGCCCTTTTCCGAGGCCATCTTGGCCAGCTCCTCGCTCTCCAAGCGGCGGAAGGCTTCCTCGCCCTTTTGGGCGAACACCTCGGGTATGGGCTTGCGCGCCCGGCGCACGATGCGCTGGTCCAGGCTCACCAAACGGCGGCCCAGGGCCTGGGCCAAAAGGCGGCCCACGGTGCTCTTGCCCGCGCCCATGAAGCCGGTGAGGTAGATGTTGCCGGTCATGCCGCCCCCTCCAGGGCGGCCAAAAAGCGCGCCCCCGCCACCGGCCTTCCGGTCCAGCGGGTGAAGCTCAGGGCCGCCTGATGGGCCAGCATGACCAGACCGTCGCTGAAGCGCGCTCCGTTGGCCCGGGCCAAATCGGCCCAGAAATTTTGCTCGCGTCCGTAGTTGATGTCCATTACCTGCTCCAAGCTGGGCACTTTCAGGGCCTTCACCCAGGCGGCCATGTCTGGCGACTCGGCCGGGCTGGATACGGCGGCCGCATTGACCAGCAAGCCGGCCTCCGGCACTGCCTCGGCGGCCTGGTCCATGTCTATGGCCTCGCCGCCCAGCTCGGCGCAAAGCTCCCGGGCTTGGGCGGGGCGCCGGGCCGCCACCCACAAAGGCGAGGCGCCCAGCCGCGCCAGGGCCAGCACTACCGAGCGGGCCGCGCCGCCCGCGCCCACTACCAAGGCAGGCTGCCCTTTGGCCGCGTAGCCGGTTTCAATGAGGGCCTGGGCAAAGCCGGGGCAATCGGTGTTGCCGCCTTCCAAGTGATCACCTTTTACCACTACGGTGTTCACCGCGCCCAGGGTGGCTGCCTCCTCGTCCAGGCGGTCTATGAAAGGCAGCACTGCCTGCTTGTGGGGCACGGTCACATTGACCCCGGCAAAGCCGCGCCCGGCCAACCCCCTCAGGAATTCGCCCAATTGGCCGGCTTCCACGGGGATAGCCTCGTAGCTGCCTTCCAGGCCCTCTTGGCGCAGGACCGCGTTGTGCATGCGCGGCGACAGCGAGTGCTTCACCCGCTGGTCGCCTATCACCGCCAAACGAATCACTGCTGCAAGGCCTCCAGGTCCCGGTAAAAGTCGGGATAAGATACCCCGGCGCAGGCCGCGTCCGCCACCTCCAGGCTTTGTCCGCAGAGCACCCCGGCCATGGCCAGGGTCATGGCGATGCGATGATCTCCGTAAGAATCGTAGCTGCCCTGAGGCTTCAGCTCGGTGGGTCCCTCGATGAAAAGGTCGTCGCCCTCTTCCCACAGACGCGCACTCAGGTTGCCTAGTTGGGTGACGATGGCCGCGATGCGGTCCGACTCTTTGATGCGTAGCTCATTTATGGAGCGCATCACGGTTACGCCCTGGGCCTGGGTGGCGGCCAGGGCCAAAATGGGCACCTCGTCCACCAGCAGGGGAATTTCCTCGGGCATCACCTCGGTGGCCATGAGCTCCGGTGTGAAGGCTGCGCTCACCCTTCCCCAAGGCTCGGGCTCTCTGCCCTCCTCGGTCACCACCAGCTTGGCTCCCATGCGCTCCAGCACGGTGAGCAGGCCCACCCGGCCGGGGTTGAGCCCCACTCCCAGGGTGGTTACCTCGCTGCCCGGAGTGATAAGCGCGCCCACCAGCATGAAGGCGGCGGCGGAAACGTCGCCCGGCACCCTGAGGCTATCGGGCAGGTTGATGGCCGATGGCCTCACCCGCCAACCGCCCTGGGCCTGGGCAATGTCCGCGCCCATGGCCGCCAGCAGGCGCTCGGTGTGGTCACGGCTGAGATGAGGCTCAATCACCAGCGTCTCGCCCGAGGCCTGCAACCCGGCCAGGAGCAGAGCGCTCTTGAGCTGGGCACTGGCCACGGCCAGCTCGTGGCGTTGGCCAATGAGGGCCGCGCCTTCGATGGTCACCGGCGGGCGGCCTTCGTTGGTAAAGACCTTGGCCCCCATGCGGGTGAGCGGATCAGCCACCCGGGCCATGGGCCGCCGCCGCAGAGAGTCGTCGCCGTCCAGAACAAAGCTCCCCGGGCGCCCGGCCAACAGGCCTATAAGTAAACGCATGGTGGTGCCCGAGTTGCCGCAGTCCACTTCCGCGCTGCTCAACTTGCCGCCCGCGCCGTGCAGCACCACTTCCTCGTCTTGGCGCTCCACATGGCCCCCCAGGCGGCTCACCGCCTCCAGGGTGCTGGCGCAGTCGGCACAGGGGGAGAAGTTGCTCACCCGGCAGGTCCCGGTGGCCAAAAGGGAGAATAATCCCGCCCGATGAGAGATGGATTTGTCCCCCGGCGGGGTTACCAAGCCCTTGATGCTCATGCCGGAATCTCCCGCAGCCTGCGGCCCACCGCACCGGCCACCTTGCGCAGGTCGGCCATCATGTTCGAGAACTGCTCGGGCCTGAGGCTCTGGCGGCCGTCGCTTAGGGCCTTTTCCGGGGTGGGGTGCACCTCCACCAGGATGCCGTCGGCCCCGGCGGCCACCGCGGCCAGGGCCAGGGCAGGCACCAGCTCCCGCTTGCCCGCCGCGTGGCTGGGGTCCACCACCACCGGCAAATGGGTGTACTGCTTGAGTAGGGGCACCGCGCTCAGATCCAGGGTGTTGCGGGTCTCGGTTTCAAAGGTGCGGATGCCCCGCTCGCAAAGCATCACCTGCCAGTTGCCCCGGGCCACGATGTACTCGGCCGAGAGCAAAAGCTCCTTGATGCTGGCCATCATGCCGCGCTTTAAGAGCACTGGACGGTCGGTCTCGCCCACTGCTTCCAGCAGGGCGAAGTTCTGCATGTTGCGGGTGCCGATCTGCAAGACGTCGGCGTAGCGCGCCACCAGCTCCACCTCGGAGGCGGTGAGTACCTCGGTGACAATGGGCAGGCCGGTGATCTCCCTGGCCTCGGCCATGATCTTCAGCCCCTCCTCGCCCATGCCCCGGAAGGAGTAGGGGCTGGTGCGGGGTTTGAAGGCCCCTCCCCGGAGCGCCCCGGCTCCGGCCTGGTTGAGTAGACCGGCGGTCTCCAGGAAATTCTCCCGGCTCTCCACCGCGCAGGGACCGGCGGCGACCATCACCTCGGGTCCGCCCACGGTCATGGAGCCCAGCTGCACCTGGGTGGTCTCGGGCTTGAAGCTCTTGGACACCAGCTTCCAGGACTTCTCGAAGTTGGTGATCTCATCCACTCCGCTCAGACCGCTTACTTCCTTGCCCAGGCGCTCGGCCTCGGCGGGGCTTATCTCCTCCACCACTCCCAGGACCACTTGGGGGTCCGGGGAGATAATGCGCGGCTCCAAGCCCGCCTTGCGCAGGACCGAGATTACCTTTGCCACATCGCCCTTGGGGCAGCCCGGCTGCATGGTTATGACCATGGCGTCTCTCCTTTATGCCCCGGGCGAGGCCGGTTGAACCGGCTCGGCCATGGGCCGCCCGTTGGCCTGGGTTCCGCCCAGGTGTTGGCGTAAAAAGTTCTGGAACAAGGTCATGCCCTGGGCGGTGGCGATGGACTCGGGGTGAAACTGCACTCCTTCCACCGGCAACTCACGGTGCCTAAGGCCCATGACCTCGCCTTCCATGGTGTAGGCGGATATTACCAGAGGCGCGCTCACGCTGGACTCGGGCACCACCAGGGAGTGGTAGCGGCAGGCCACAAAGGGATTGCGCAGGCCTTTGAACAGGCCCTTGCCGTCGTGGAACACCTCGCTGACCTTGCCGTGCATGGGCTTGCCTGAGCACACCACTTCGGCGCCAAATACCTGGGCAATAGCCTGGTGGCCCAGGCACACCCCCAAAATGGGGAAGTCGCCCGCGTAGCGCTCTATGGCCGCGCAGGTGATGCCCGAGGTTTCGGGCCGCCCCGGCCCGGGCGAGATGATCATGGCCTCGGGCTCCAAGTCGGCTATGGCCTCGACCTTGATGGCATCGTTGCGAAACACCTTGAGGTCGCAGCCCAGGCTGCCCAGGGCCTGAACGATATTATAGGTGAACGAGTCGTAGTTATCGATTACCACGATCATGCCAAACCCTCCGAGGCCAGCTTCAGGGCGGCAAGGCCCTGCGCGGCTTTGTGGCAGATTTCTTCGTATTCCATAGCCGGGTCGCTGTCGGCCACGATGCCCGCCCCGGCTTGCAGGGTGAAACCGGTTTCATCGAACTGCATCATGCGGATGCCGATGCAGGTGTCCATGTATTGGCCGGGACCAAAGCAACCCACCGCCCCGCCGTAGGGGCCACGGGCTACGCCCTCCAGCTCGTTGATGATCTCCATGGCCCTCACCTTGGGCGCGCCGGACAAAGTGCCCGCCGGGAAAGAGGCCTGGAAAGCGTCCCACACCGAAAGCTCCGGGTCCACCTGGCCCACCACCTGGGAGACGATGTGCATCACGTGGCTGTAGCGCTCCACGGTCATGTAGGGCGCCACCTGCACCGTGCCGTAGCGGCTGACCCGCCCGGCGTCGTTGCGGGCCAGATCCACCAGCATGATGTGCTCGGCCCGTTCCTTGACCGAACCCATCATCTCCCGCTCCAGAGCAAGGTCCTCCTCGGGATCGGACGAGCGGCCCCGGGTCCCGGCAATGGGCCTGAGGTACACCTGGCCGTCGGTGACCTTCACCAAGGTCTCGGGCGAGGAACCGGCCAGGGAGAAGCCGGGGTACTTCAAGAAAAACATGTAGGGCGAAGGGCTCTTGACCCTCAGCCAGCGGTAGACCGCCAGGGGGTCGATGTCGGTCTCACCGGTGAAGCGGGCCGAGGGCACCACCTGGAAGATGTCGCCGGCCATGATGTATTCCTTGGCCTTTTCCACCGCGGCCATGAAAGGCTCCTTGGCTGGGGGATTGACCTGGAAGCTGCCTGGCGGGGACACCAGGCGGGCCGGGCGGTGCAGCCGGTCCACTATCTCGGCCAGCTTGGCCCGGCCCCGCTGTTCATCATCGGCCAGGGCTACCAGGACCAAGCGGCGGTGCAGATGGTCGAACACCGCGAAGCTGGCCGGGAAGCACAGCCAGGCCACGGGCAAACGGTGGGGCTCCACCGGAGGCAAACGCTCCACCAGGCGCACCGCCTCGTAACCCACGTAGCCCATGAACGAGCCCACAAAAGGCAGGTCGGGCAGATTTTCCACGGCCAGGGCATTGCTCAGCTCTTGGGCGGCGGTGAAAAACTCGTTTTCAGGCCTGATTTGCTCACCATCGCCGTTGGCCACCAGGGTCTGGCCGTTCTCCAGCTTCAGGGAGCTGATGGGCTCCCAGGCCACGATGGAGTAGCGCCCCACGGAATCCACGCCCTCTCCACTTTCGAACAAAAAGGAGGTCTCCTCCCCCTCGCACAGCTTTACGTAAGCGGACACCGGGGTGTCGGCGTCGGCCAAGAGCTCTTTGGTGTAGGCTTGCAAGCTTCCCATGTTCATCCTTCACAACAAAAGAAAAACCCACCGTCTTGCTGACGGTGGGCTCGCTGTTTAGCGTGGGAGTTTAAGGACCTAGGCTGGTTTCCTCCCGGCGGAGCGCACCGTCATGGGTGAACGCCACCAATAAAACCAGACACCGGACACAGGGGCGCAGGCGACTTCCGCCATGGGGCGGGCGCTCCGGCCATCCTGGTTGTTCTGGTCCTTTTGCATTTCGTATACAACTCCCGTGTTGTTGTTCAGTATCGCCCCTTGGCGGTTTTTGTCAAGGGCAAAAATCAGCTGGCTATCTGTCGGCTGCTTCAGCGCTGTTGGAGTAACCCCGTTTTTCCCAGAAGCCCTTCTGAGGTTTGGCGGTCAACTCCAGGCGCACTATCCACTTGGCCCACTTGTAGCCCAGCTTGCCCGGCGCCACCAGCTGGAAGGGCCAGCCCCGGGTGGCGTCCAGAGGCAAGCCGTTGATTTTGTAACCCAAAAGCACCTTGTCCCCCATCAGGTATTTCAAGGGCAAGCCGGTGGAGTAACCTTCGGCGCTGTGGAACATGACCCAGGTGGCTTCAGGTTTGGGCTGGGCCATGGCCAGCAGTTCGCGCAGGCGCACCCCTTGGTAGAGCAGGGTCTCGGTCCAGCCCTCCACGCAAGGCATATCCACCACCTGTTTGACCGAAGCCAGGGCCAACACCTGCTGATAGGTCAGGCTGAGGGGCTTTTTGATCAGGCCCTGAACCTTGAGGCGATAGGTGTCCCGAGCCACCTTTTGGGGTCCGCGGATGGAGTTGTCATATTCGCGGTGATAAGGGCTCAGCTTCACCCCGTTGTAGGTTTTTATCTCGTCCCCAGCCGCCGCCGGAGCGCAGATCAGCGCCGCCAGGAGCAGGGCCAGGCAAGCCGCCTTGGTCATAAGCACACCTTCCCCATTAATAAGGAATCACTATTAAAAAACTAAGGCTTGCCCGGAGGCGGGTCAAGAATTGTGGAGATTATTCCCCGGATTCGTCATCGGCGAACTCGGCCTCTTCAGCGGCCTGGCGTTCGGCCTTTTTCTTTTCCGTGGCCATAACCATCCAGATGGAAATCTCATAGAGAATGATCAGCGGCATGGCCATCATAACCTGGGTGACCACGTCGGGCGGGGTGAACAAGGCCCCAGCCACGAACATGATGAGGATGGCGAACTTGCGGTTTTTCTTGAGCCCCTTGGAGCCGATCACCCCGATGCGGCCCAGGAAGACCAGCACCAGGGGCATTTCAAAGATGACCCCAAAGGCGAAAAGCAGGGTGGCGCTGAAGCTCAGGTAGGACTTGAGGCTGAGCATGGGCACGATGTCGTCGGTGGCAAAGCTCATGAAGAACTGGAAGGCGTAGGGGAACACCATCATGTAGCAGAACACCGCGCCCACGATGAACAGGACCGAGGAAACCAGCACAAAAGGCCAGACCGCCTTGCGCTCATGGTCATACAGCCCTGGGGCGATAAAACGCCAAAACTGATGGAAGATCACCGGCGAGGCCACCACGATGGCCGCCAGCAGGGCTATCTTCAGGTAGGTGAAAAAGGCCTCGGCCGGAGCGGTGTAGATCAGCTTGGCGTCCGGGGGCATGGCCGCCTTGAGGGGACGGGCCAGGCCCTGGTACAGCTCTTCCTTGAAAAAGTAGGTGCCCAGGAAACAGATTCCCACGGCCATGGCCGAGCGCACCAGGCAAGAGCGCAGCTCCTCCAAATGGGCCAGAAAGGGCATGCGCGAAGCGTCGTCATCCTCGTCGGGATGGATGTAGCGGTTATCTTCCGGGTCCGGCGGCGCGGCTCCTGGGGTCTTTTCCTGATCCGACATCTAGGATTCTTTGCGGCTTGGTTCAGGGGTGGCCGGGGATTGGGAGCCTGCATCTTCAGCCTTGGCTTTATCGGCGTCGGCGGGCGGGGCTTCGGGCTGGGCCACCTCTACGGAGGCCTGCTCCTTGGGATCATCAGTCTGCTGCTTTATTTCCTTCATCAAGGCGTCGCGGCCCGAGAGATCCAGGGTGGGCTCCTTGGCCTCGGTCAAGGGGTTCACGTCGTCCAGCAGCTTGCGGGGATTGACTTCGTCCAAGGTGTCGCGGAAGGATTTGTTCAGGCCCTTGAGATCCTGATAGCTCTCATTTTCGGAGAATTCTTCCTTTATTTCATCGGCGGCCTTGCGGAACTGGCTAAGGCCCTTGCCCAGGCTCTTGGCCATATCCGGCAGCTTTTTGGGGCCCACCACGATGAGCGCGACCACCAAAATTATCAATAGCTCGGGCATGCCGATGCCGAACATGCAACCCTCCTATAATTCTGCCGAAGTCTACTTTGGGGCTTGGGCAGTGTCAAGGGCGGCCAAAAAGGTGGCCAGGCGCCGGGCGGTTGCCTCGTCCAGCCCGCCCATCTCCCGCAACTCATTTTCCCCGGCTTTTTTCACCGCAGCCAGGGAGCCGAAGCTTTTTAGCAGGCGGGAGCGCTTCTTGGGGCCAATGCCCGGCACCTCTTCCAGTATAGAACGGGTCAGGGCCTTTTTGCGCAGCAGGCGATGATAGCTGATGGCGAACCGGTGTGCCTCGTCCCTGAGGCGCATCACCAAAAGCAGCGCCGGATCACCCGCCTTAAGGCTCACCGGGTTTTTGCGCTGGGGCAGATAAATACGATCCGGCTCGTCCTGGGCCCTACCCTTGGCAATGGAGGCCAGGGCCGGGGCGTGCTCCGGCGCGGCCTGGTCCAAGGCCTGCACGGCCATGGCCAGCTGCCCCTTGCCGCCGTCCACGATGAGCAAATCCGGCGGCGGATCATTGCTGGTGAGGCGGCGGGCCAGCACATGGGCCATGGCCGCATAGTCGTCGCCCCCGCCCTCACCGCCCAACACCTTGTAGCGGCGGTAGGCGTTCTTGTCCGCCTTGCCCTCGCGCATGGCCGAAAGCCCGGCCACGGTAAGGCTGCCCCCCAGGTGGGAGATGTCCAGGCACTCCATGGTCTCTGGCGGCTCGGGCAGGCCCAGCTTTTGGGCCAAGCGCTCCAGGGCCGCGGCCGGGCCAGGACCTTCATGGCGGGGCTGGGCCGCGTTGAGCTTGGCCATTTCCATGAGCTTGCGCTTCTCCCCCCGCTGGGGCAGGCGCAGCTCCACCTTGCGCCCGGCTTTTTCTCCCAGCACCTCGGCCACCAGGGAGGGGTCGGTGGGCATCTCCGAGACCAGCACCAAGGGTGGCGGGGCGTGCAGCTCATACAGGGCCAAAAGAGCCTGGGACATGGTTTCGCCCGGCTCCTGGGCCGCACGGCTTAGGTCGTGCACCCGGCTGCCCACCACCTGGCCGCCGCGCACCCTGACCTGGGCCA
>JAHLLJ010000072.1 GCA_020444205.1 Deltaproteobacteria bacterium
CGGCCCTCATGAAATATGCGGGCTAATCCGCCCAACAAAAAAAGCGCCCCGCCGGTGTGGCGGGGCGCGGTTGTCTTCAGAGCAGGTCTTAGCGTTTTTGGTGCACCTTGATCCAGTCTTGCATGTGGCGCACGGTCTTGTTCAGATCCCAACGGCCGTTGTCAAACACCCCCAGGTCCGCGCCCATCATGGCCGAGGCGAAACGGGTGGAATTGGCATAGAACAGCCACTGTCTTGTCCAAAGCCTCTCAACGTATTCATCAAAGGGGCTGGCTTTGGGCGGGCCCTGGGCCAAGCCCTTTTGCCAGGCCTGGATCATCAACTGGGTGGCGGCCAGCACCATGGCATCGGAGTCCTTGACCGTCTGGTCCAGGCGGGCCATCTGGCCTTCGACCCAGCCCTGGGCGTGGCAGGCGCCGCACAACTTGGCCATGCGCGCCCTACGCACCTTCTGCTCCTCAGGGCCGATGAGGAACTTGGCCGCTGGTTTGCCCTGCAAGGTGGTGGCCAGGCTTTGGCCGTCAGCGTTGGTGATCTTCCAGGTCTCCGGGCTTTTGGGCTGGGGGTGAGCGTAGATCAGCCCCAGCAGGCGCACCCACAGCCGGTCGGTCATCTGGTGGGTGCGCTGGGCCACTACGTTGTCCCCCGCGTCGGTCAGCAGGCTTACGTGGCAGGCGGCGCAGGTGGGGGCCGTGAAGTCCTTGCCCGGGGTCCAGGGCACCTTGCCCATATCCCACTGCTTGTGCATGGCGTAGTAGATGTTGCCGTGCTTGCTCACCTGATACACCTTGTACACCGGCACGTCCGGGCCTTTGTGGCACTCGGAGCAGGTATAGGGCGAGCGGGCCATTTCTATGGCGAACTGGTGGCGGGTGTGGCAAGCGCTGCATGAGCCCACGGTTCCATCTGGGTTTTTGCGCCCCACTCCACGGTTGGGCCAACCGGTGAGCTTGGGGAACTCCATCTCCCCGAACATGTCATTGTTGCGGGTTACCTTGCCGTCCACCTTTACCTCGGTGCCGTGGCAATACAAACAAGACTCGGCCTCGGCCAAGGGCCCGGCTGGCTCCATGCTGATCTTGCCGCCGCTCACCTTGGGCACCCTGTTGACCTGATCGGCCAGGTCCATATAAATGGGGTTTTTAATCAAGTTGGCCCTGGCATGGGCCATGAGGTTGTGGCTGTACTGCTCCCGTTCTTGGGGATGGCAGCGGGCACAGTCGGCCGGGGTGACCACGGTGTGCACCTGATACCCGCCGTGCTCAAAACTGTCGGTATGGGCCTTGGCATCGCCGGTATGACACTCAGCGCAACCCACGGCCACTTGCATAAGCCCTGCGGGGATTTTCTTGGCCGACACCCGGCGGGCGGCCTCGGGTTCTTTGAGGGCCTGGGCCGGGGTCTTTTGGGACATGCGGCCCCGTTTCCAATCGGCCACGATGCCCGGGGTGGCGTCGTTGTGACAGTCCAGACAGGCCTGGGTGGCCTCGCTTATCGGCGCCTGGGAGGCGGCCAGGGCCGGGAGGGCCGTGGCCGCCACCAGGGCCAGGATCATGGTCAAGGGACGCAGAAAGGGCATCAGCGGCTCCATGGGGGCTGGCGGGGATTAGATGGTCAGCCACACCGGCATGTTGAACACGCGGGCAGCCAGCTCCTTGTCCAGCATCAGCAGGGCGCTGGGATTGTCCTGGGCCAGCTTCATCTGGCCCACCACATCTGCCGCGCTGGACTCTTCTTCCACCTGCTCATCCACGAACCATTGCAAGAAGCTGCTGGAGGCGTGGTCCTTGAGCTCCAGGGCCAAATCCATGAGCCCATTGATAAGCCCGGTTACCTTGGCCTCATGCTCGGCTACGGCCTGGAAAACGGCCAAGGGGTTGTCCCACTCGGTCTCTGGTCCCTCGATGGCGCTCAGGATCACCCGGCCACCTCGCTCGTTGACAAAGTTGTAGAACTTGATGGCGTGGGTCCATTCTTCCTGGGCCTGCACCCGCATCCAGTGGGCCATGCCTGGCAGGGACTGGGCATCAAACCAGGTGGCCATGGACATGTACAGGTATGAGGAATATATCTCCGCGTTTATCTGGCCGTTGATGGCCGCTTCCATTTTCTCGTTGAGCATTATGCTTACTCCGCGCTTGGGTCCGAAATTTCCTTGAGGAGCATCACGTGGCCCATGCGGCGCACTCACGCCGCCCCGCACCGGTGATACATGGAACTGCTAACAGTCTCTATCATAGCGCGTTCAGGGGGGAGTGGGGCAAGGTCCGTTGATCTGCTTAATCAGGGATTCAGGTCAATAGCCGCATACCGGGCAGGGCTTTTGGCCCTGCCGGCTAAAGCGCACTTCCCGAAAGCTGGGCGGCCACAGACGCACCACCAGCATCCCCTTTAGTAGGGACTCCTCGCGGCCCAGCAATAGCTTCAAAGCCTCGTTGGCCTGCAAGGAGGCCATCAAAGAGGCGGCCGGCCCCAAGATGCCGTTACGGTCGGAGGTAAGGGCGGGACGGCTGGGCTGGGGCAACCAGCAACGCAGACAGGCAGTGAGGCCGGGACGCAGCACCAGCACCTGGCCCTGGGTGGCGGTCACCCCGGCGTGCACCCAAGGCAGACCCAGCTCCAGGCATATTTGGTTGAGCCCGAAGCGAGGCTCGGGCTGGTCCAGGCAATCCAGCACCAGGTCCGCCCCGTTCAACAGGGCGGCTCCGTTGTCTTGGCCAAAGGCCTCTTCCACCGGCTCCAAGGTGGTCTCCTGGTTGGCCTGGGCCAGATGGCGGGCAGCGGCATGGGCCTTGGGCGCGGCCAGGGCAGCGTCGGCCTCGTCATAAAGAAGCTGGCGGTGCAGATTGTCCAGGGCCACCTGGTCCGGGTCTACCAGGCGCAAGCGGCCCACTCCGGCCCGGGCCAAGAGCATGGCCGCCGTGCCTCCCAGGCCTCCCAAGCCCAGTACCACCACCGTGGAGTCAGCCAAGCGGGTCTGGCCCTCGGTGCCCCAACCGGCCAAGCGCTCTTGCATGGTGTAGCGCGAACTCACTCCTAGCCCCCAAAGGCGGGGTGGATCAGCTCCACCCGGTCACCCTCGGCCAGGCTCACCTGTGCGTAATCACGGGGATTGACAAAGCGGCCGTTGATCTCCACGATCAGGTCCTTGTGCTGGGCCTGGTGGCGCTCTATGAGCTGGGGCAAGCCGAGGTCTTCAGGCACGGGCTCGGCCAGGCCATCCACGGTTATGGTGATCGTCTGGGGCATGGGCTCATCCTGTGAGCGGTTGGTCACCTATTAACCAGAATAATCTTTACCCGTTTGCCGATCCAGCCTTGGGGCAGATACACCCGCCCGGTGTTGCCAGTCTGGTGCACCTCCTTTTCCACCAATTCTTCGCCGTAAACCTCGAATTTGACGCGGCCGGGGGAAAGGCCCGCGCCCGGCGGCGGGCTACCCGCCGGGCGCTTGCCTGGGGAGGGAGGGGCGCTCATGCCCCTTTTTTATTCTTTAGGGCCAAGTAGACCCGTTCAGGGGTCAGCGGGGTTTCATCCAGCACCAGGCCGGTGGCATTGCGCACCGCGTTCAAAATAGCCGGTATGGTGGGCATGATGGCGCCTTCGCCCACCTCCTTGGCCCCAAAGGGGCCGTTGGGCTCTCCCGACTCCACCACAATGCAGCTGGTCTCGGGCATGTCCATTACCGTGGGGATGTGATACTCGCCCAGGCTAGGGTTGACGATGCGGCCCTGAGCGTCGAACTTCACTTCCTCGAACAAGGCCTCGCCCAAGCCCATGGACACCGAGCCTTGCATCTGGGCTTCCACGCTGGTCAGGTTCACCGCCTGGCCGCAGTCGTGGGCGTCGGTGATGCGCTCCACCTTGATCTGGCCGGTCTCGAAGTCCACGCTGACCTCGGCCACCTGGGCCGAGCAGCCGTAGGCCGGGCTAGTGCCCACTGCCGCGCCCTTGTACTTGCCGCCCAGCACGGGAGGCTTGTACTTGCCCGTGGCCACCAAAGTGCCCCGGCGCAGATAGGCCAGGCGGGCTGCTTCGCGGAAGGTCAGGTCATCACCCATGGGCTGGTCCTGCCAGCCGCGGTGCTCTTTGATGTAGCCGGTGCGGATAGCCGAGAAGTCCACCGGATCGCCGCTGATCTTGATAAGGCCGTTTTTGATATCCAGGCGGTCCTGGTCAATGCCCAGCTCCTGGGCCAACACCTCCAAAATCATGGCTTTGAGGTTTTCGCCGGCCTCCTTGGTGGCGTGGCCGGTCATCAGGGTGGTGCGCGAGGAGTAGGCTCCCAGGTCGATGCCAAAGTCGGTGTCTCCGCTTTTCACGCGCACCTGCTCATAGGGGATGCCTACCGCTTCGGCGGCGATCATGGCCATGGTGGTTTCCGAGCCCTGGCCTATCTCGGCCGAGGCGGTGTAAACCACGATGCCTCCGCCGTCCTCGTCAGCCTTGATCATAATGGTGCAGTGGTAGGTTTCGCTACGGTATATGGGATAGCCCGCGCCGGATACAAAGAAGCCGCAGGCCATTCCAATGCCCTTGCCTTTGGGCAGCTTGCCTTTTTTCTGGTCCCAGCCCGAGCCGTTTTTCACCGCCTCTATGCACTCGCGCATGCCCAGGCTGCTCATGGCCAGGTCGTTGCAAGTCACATCGCCGGTTTCCATCATGTTTTTTAAACGCAGCTCGATGGGGTCCATGCCCAGCTTTTCGGCGATGAGGTCCATCTGCTGCTCGAACAGGGCCCTGGCGATCACCCCGCCGTGGCCCCGCTGGGCCCCGCAGGCGGGCTTGTTGGTGAACACCCTGAGCCCCTGGTAGCGCATGTTGGGCAGCTTGTAGGGCCCACCCAAGAGCGACCCGGCATAGTACACCGTGGCGATGCCAAAGGAGGAGTAGGCTCCACCGTCCAGGGTGGCCTGGTGGTCCAGGGCCATGAGGGTGCCGTCCTTTTTGACCCCGATCTTCATGTGGTGGGTGAAGCCGTGGCGGGCTCGGCTGAACAGGAACACCTGCTCCCGGGTGTAGGCCATGCGCACCGGTCGGCCGGTCTTCATGGCCAGGAAGCCAGCGGCCAAGTCAATGGGCGTGGCCGAGGCCTTGGGCCCGAAGCCGCCGCCCACGTAGGGCTTGACCACCCGCACTTTGCTCATGCTCAGGCCGGTGACCATGGCCAGGGTGCGCTGCACGTAGTGGGGCACTTGGGTGGAGGAGTGCAGGTTGAGCACCCCGTCACTGTCCACCAAGGCCACGCACTGGTTGGGCTCGATAAAGGCCCCGTCCTGGCGCTTGGAAAAGAAGCTGCCTTCCTGGATCAGGTCGCAGTCCGCAAAGGCCGCCTCCACGTCGCCGAACTCCTGCTCCACCTTGGCGCAAATGTTGTCCGGATACTCATCGTGCAGCCAGGGAGCGCCTGCGGCCGTGGCTTCTTCCACGGTGAGCAGCATTGGCAGGGGCTCGTACTCCACCTCAATGAGCTCCACCGCCTTGAGGGCAGTTGCCAGGTCTTCGGCGGCCACGGCGGCGATCTCGTCGCCCACGTAGCGCACCTTGTCCTTGGCGAACAGGGTCTCGTCGTAGCGGGCTGGGGACACGCCGTACTTCACCTCGGGCACGTCCTGGGCGGTGATCACCGCGACCACGCCGGGCAGGGCCTGGGCTTTGGAGATGTCGATGCGATTGATCTTGGCGTGAGCCTGGGTGCTTTGCAGCATGGCTCCGGCCAGCTCTCCGGGAAATTTGATGTCCTCTATGTATTGGGCCTTGCCCGTGGACTTGTTGGGGGCGTCCTTGCGCGGGGCCCGGCTTCCGACCACTTCATAGTTGCCGCTCATGACCTATGCCTCGCTCATCTTGTCGGCGGCGTCCTGCACCGCCTCCACGATCTTTTCATATCCGGTGCAGCGGCATAGGTTGCCCGAGAGCCCCTTGGTGATCTCCTCGCGGCTGGGTTTAGGGTTGCTCTCCAGGAGCACCTTGGCCGAGAGGATCATGCCTGGGGTGCAAAAGCCGCATTGTATGGCCCCGGCGTCAACAAAGGATTGTTGCAGGGGATGCAGCTCGCCACCCTGGGCCAAGCTCTCTATGGTCTGCACTTGGCGGCCCTGGGCCTGCACGGCCAGCACCAGGCAGGAGTTGACCGTCTCGTTGTCCAGGATCACCGTGCAGCAGCCGCAGTCGCCCACCCCGCAGCCGTGCTTGGTGCCGGTGAGGCCCAGCTCCTCGCGCAACAAAGAGGTCAGGGTCTGGTTGGGCTCCACCAGGGCCTGGCGCTCTACGCCGTTTACCGTAAGGGTGATGGCCTGTTTGCTCATGCTTGCGCCTCCTTGCTGCCTTGGGCCAGGGACAGGGCCTGGCGCAGGGCCCTTAGGGTCAGGGTCCGCACCATATCCCGGCGGTAGGCCGCCGAGCCCCGGTGATCATCGATGGGTTTGGCGTCGGCCGCTGCTGCTTCCGCTGCCTGGGTGAAACATGATTCCTCGGCCGTCTTGCCGGTCAGCGCCTGGGACGCACCGGGCGAAAGCATGGGGGTAGGGGCCACCGCGCCCAGGGCTACCCGGGCCAGGGCCACGGTCTTGCCGTCGTCTTCCAACTCCAAGTAGGCGGCTACGTTGACCAGGGCGATCTCCATGGCTTGCCTGAGCCCCAGCTTTTGATAGCCGCCGCCCACGCCAGGACGGGGCGTGTCCAGGACCACGCGGGTGAGTATCTCGTCCGGTTCCTTCACGGTGTAGCCCGGTCCCTTGAAGTAGCCGTCCAGGGCCACCTCGCGCTCGCCGTCCGGCCCGGCCAAAACCGCCTTGGCACCCAGGGCCAGCAGGGGCAGGCAGATGTCCGCCGCCGGGCGGGCAGTCACCAGGTTGCCGCCCAAGGTGGCCCGGTTGCGCACCTGGGGCGAACCTAGGGCCCCGGCCCCCAGGGACAACAGGCCCGGCACCTCGGTGGCGCCCGCGGCCAGGCGGGAGGCGGTGTTCAGGGCCCCCAGGCTGACCTGGCCGTTCTCGCCGCGAATGCCCTTGAGCTCCTCCAGGCCGCTCAGGTCCAACAGGGCCTTGGGGGCCAACTTCTTGAGTTTGAGGTTCACCAGCAGGTCTGTGCCACCGGCCAAGGGCTTGGCTTGATCGCCCATCTGACCCAACAAGGCCAGGGCCTCGGACAGGTCGGCGGGGCGGTAGTAGTCGAAACAAGGCAACAGCATCAGTATTCTCCCCGCGATTCCTGCTTCATGCCCAGGTCAATGGCGATCATGCTCAGGCTGGCCTGGATGCGCGCGGCGTTGCGCGACAAGGCCGGGAAGTCTCCGGCCGCCTGCTCCAGCTCACGGGTTTGTTGACGCAGGGTGCGCAAGCGCTCGCGCAGCTCCTCCACGTAATTCGGCTCCATGGTGATATCTCCCGATTAATGCAAATGCCGCATGTCCTTGAAGCGCCGGGCCTTGACCTCGTAGCGGGTCAGGCTGCCCAGGGGGTGAATTTCGATGTTGTAGCCCAGGTTGGTCTTGAGGCGTAGTTGGTCTTTGAGGCGGGCCAAGACCTCTTGCTCCGCTGTTTCCGCGCCGGGGTTGAACTCTACCTTGAGGGTGATTTTGTCGCTGTCGCCGATGCGCTCCACCACCACCTCGTACTCATCAGCCAATTCATCAAAGCCGCGCACCACCTCCTCGATGGCCGAGGGCGAAAGCAGCACTCCCTTGACCTTGGTGATGTCGTCGGCCCGTCCCTGGACGCCACCCTTGAGCACCCGGTAGGTACGCCCGCAGGGGCAGGGCTCGCTGGCCCACTCGATGATGTCCTTGCTGTCAAAGCGCAGACAGGGCTGGGCCAGGCGGTCCAGGGCGGTGATGATCATCTTGCCCTTGCGGCCTGGCTCCTCGATGATCTCACCGGTCATGGGGTCTTCTATTTCCACTAAGAATAGCCCCTCGTTGGCGTGGATGCCCCCGCACTGCTCGGTGCACTCGTAGCTCCAGGCTCCGATCTCGGTGGCCCCGGCGTGGTCAAACACCCTGGCCCCCCAGGCGTCCTGCATGCGCTTCTTGGTGCTGGGCAAGGAGGCTCCCGGCTCCCCGGCGCAGGTGATGCGCCGAATGCTCAGCTCGGCCGGGTCCAGGCCCAGGCGGTTCTTGGCCACGTCGGCCATATTCAGCATGTAGGTGGGGGTGCCCATAAGGGCGGTGGCTTCCAGCTCTTTTATCTTGAGAATCCTGGAGGCGGTGTCCAGCACCCCTCCAGGCACCACTTCGCAACCCAGCTTTTCTGCCGCGTAATGCCCGGCCCAAAAGGCCACGAAGATGTTGTAGCCAAAGGGAATGAAAACCCGGTCGCTGGGCCGGTAGCCTTGGGCCCAGAGAATGTAGCACCAGCACTCGGACCACCACTCCCAGTCTTGCCAGGTGTCGGCTTGGTAAACCGGGGTGCCGGTGGTCCCCGAGGTTTGACGGAACTCGCTTACCTGCTCCAGGGGCACGCACAAGCGGCTGCCATAGGGGAAGGGCTCGGCCTCTTGGGCCGACTTGAGCATGCCCTTGTCCACCTTGGGCACCCGGCGCACGTCCTCCCAGGTTTTTATGTCACCCGGTTCCAAGCCCGATTCGTGGTAAAGCTCCCGGTAAAAAGGTGAGCGCTCATAAGCCCAGGCGATGATGCGGCGGAACTTGCCCAACTGCAAGGCGCGTAGTCCCTCCGGAGCCATGGTTTCCAAATATGGATTCCAATAGTTGCTTTTCAAAGTAGTCATCTCAGGCCTCTTAATACATCAGGTTGGGCAGCCAAAGGGCTATCTGGGGGAACACGACGATCAAGCCGGTGCCGATGATCAGGGCGAACAAAAAGGGCAGGGCGCCCTTGAAGATTTTCTCCAACTGCACGTCGGCGGCAATGCCGTTGACCACGTAGACGTTGATGCCCACCGGAGGGGTGATGACTCCCATCTGGGTCACCAGAACGATGATGATCCCGAACCAGATGGGGTCGTAACCAAGGTCCAGTATTATGGGATAAAAAATAGGGATAGTCAGCATGATCAGGGCCAGTGCATCGATGAAGCAGCCGCCGATCAGGTAGACGAAAACAATCATGGCCACTACTGCGTACCCCGGAAGATCCATGGCCGCAACCCAATTTGCCACGTCAAAGGTTATGCGGGTCACGGCCAGGAAGTGACCGAACACCGTGGCCCCGGCCACCAACAAAAGGACCATGCACGAGGTCCTGAGGGTTTCGTAGATGCTTTTGACAAATCCCCGCCAGGTGAGCTGCCGCCTGAACAGGGCCACCAACAGCACCGCCGCCGCGCCCACGCCGCCCGCCTCGGTGGGGGTGAACCAGCCCAGGAACAGGCCCAGCATTACCACCACGAACACCAGCATTATGTCCAGGGTGTGTGCCAGGGACATGAGGCGCTGGCCCCAGGAAGAGGCGTCGCAGGCCGGCCCTTGCCTGGGTGACAGCAGACAATAGAGCCAGATAGCCAAGGCAAACAGCAGGGTGATGAAAGCGGCCGGGACTATGCCCGCCACGAACAGGGTGCCGATGGACTGCTCGGTAAGAATGCCATAGACGATGAGCACCACGCTGGGGGGCATGAGCATGCCCAGGGAGCCGCCCGCGGCCACCGAGCCGGTGGCCAGCTCGTCGGCGTAGCCGAAGCGCTTCATCTCCGGCAGGCCCACCGTGGCCATGGTGGCCGCCGTGGCCGGGGAGGAGCCGCACACCGCGCCAAAGGCGGTGCAGGCGCACACCGTGGCCGTGGCCAGGCCGCCCCGGTAGCAGCCCACCATCATGTGGGCCGAATCATACAGGCGATGGCTTATGCCCGCGTTGAAGGCGATCTGACCCATGAAGATGAACAGGGGGATGATGGTGAGCCCGTAGGATGAGTACACGCTGTAAAAGTCGCGGGATAAAAGCTTGAGCGCGGCCTCGGGATTTACCTGTATAGCGAAACCCACGAAACCCACCAGGGTCATCACATAGGCCACGGGCATGCGGGAAAAGATGACCGCCACCAGTACCAGGATGCCGATTATACCCAGCAGGGTGGGGCTCATCGCTCACCCGCCTTTCTCAGGTTCATTAGGCACTCGGTCAAAATGACCAGGCTCAAAACCCCGAAAGCCACCGCCACCACGTAGATGAGGATGTAATCGGGAAACTGCAGGCTCATGGAGACCTCGCCGGTGGCCTTGACCGTGTTGGCGTACAGCAACATTTGCCAGCACACCAGGCCGAAAAGGCCCCCGCTTAATAGCTTGGTGATCGCATCGCACCAGGCCTGGGTCTTGGGGCTCAATCGCCTGATGAAAAGATCCACCCCCACGTGGCCGTTTTCAAATTCGGTAAGGGGCATGGCGCAAGCTAGAACGACAGTGGCCATGAAGCTGACCACCTCCACCGCCCCGAAGATGGGCCGGTTGAACCCGCGGAAGACCACGTCAACGCAGGTGACCACCATCATGCCCACCAGGGCTCCGCCGCCCAGGCGCTTGAGAATGTTGATGAGCTTGGTAACCAGTGATACCCAGGAATCCAAGGAGCGCCTCCCGCTTTCCCGGAGGCGGCTGATGCGCCGCCTCCGGGAGGTGCCGAATTACTTGCTAAGTTGGTCCAGCTTCTTTTGGGTGAACTCCAACGCTTCCTTGGCGGGGACTCCCTTGGCGCTGGTTTCTTTCGCGTAAGCGTCCAGGACCGGGTCGGTGGCCTTTTTCCAGCGGGCCGCCTCTTCGGGCGTTAGCTTGATGAACTTGCGCCCCTTCTTGAGCATGAACTCACGCCCCACTTGGTCAGACTTGTCCCAGGCCGCTCCGTGCTTGGGAATCCATTCCTCGTTGATCTGCATGATGACTTCCTGGGCGTCCTTGGGCAGGGAGTTCCACTTGTCCTTGTTCATCACTACATAAAAGGTGGTGGTGTAGGCGTTGGAATAGTTCTCGGTGCAGTACTTGACCACTTCGGCCATGCGCCATCCCTTGTTGGTCTCGATGGGATACATGCCGCCGTCCACCACGCCGCGCTGTAGGGCCTGGTAAAGCTCGGGCATGGGCATGGCCACCGGGGTGCCGCCCAGGGCTTCCACCACTTTGGCGGTGGTGCCGTGGGAGCGGATCTTAAGGCCCTTTAGGTCCTCCATCTTGTGGACGGCCTTGTCCTTGGTGTGCAGCAGGCCCGGCCCATGGGCGTGCAGATACATCACTTGAACGTCGTCAAGCTCCTTGGGCTTGAATTTCTTGTAGACCTCGTTGGCCACCTGGGTGGCCACCTTGCCGCTGGGATAGCCCAGGGGCAAGTCCACCACCTCCATCAGAGGGAAGCGGCCCCGGTTGTAGCCGAACAGGCAAAAGCCGATGTCGCTCATGCCTTGCACCGTGCCGTCATACACCTGCTTGGCCTTGGTCAGGGTCTGGCCGGGGTAGTACTCGATCTTCACCTTGCCCTTGGTGCGTTTTTCCACCTCTTTGGCCCAAGCTTGAGCCAGTTTGGACTGGATGTGGGTAGGCGGGAAAAAGCAGGAATAGGTGAGCTTGATTTGATCATCGGCAAAAGACGGCCCCGGCACCAGGCAAAAGGCCGCGATCAGGGCCGTGAACAAAGTCAACACCAAAAGCTTCTTGGACATACTTCCCTCCCTTGGGTTGCGGCGGTTCAGGGCCCCGCCACGTTTGCTTTGAGTTAGGCCATAGTTTGGCGAGCCATGTTAATGGCAATAATATTGAAGAGTTAGTGGGTTGAGAGTTTCAAACGGTTCGCCTCCGGGCAAACCGCCCACGCTTTCTTCTGGCCCAGCAAAGTTGTAGTGAGATTGTGTCCAGCCGTTGGTGTAGGGTTTCATTCTATGGGGCCGCTGTACGGCTTTTGTATGACCGCGGTCATACAAGCTATAAAATAACTGAAATTAAGCTGTTCATACCCATAAAGGCAGGCGGTCGGGATTTTTTAAGGAGGCGGGCCGGATGATGGTGATCTGGCCTCGTTCCGATTCGATGATGCCCAGGCTGCGCAGACGGGCCATGGTGCGCAGGGTTGTCTCCACCGTGGTGCCGGCCAACTCGGCCAACTCGGCACTGGTCAGCCTTATTTGGGAACCGAATTTGTCCAGCAGGGTGAGCAACACCCGGAGCAGGCGTTCCTCCACCCGTTTTTCCACCATATCCAACAGCCGGCTGTTGGCGCTGTCCACCGCCTTGCTCAAAATGGCCATTATGTTGCTGAACAATACGGGGTAGTCGGCCACGAAGCGCACAAAGTCGTGGCGGGGGATGTGGGCCACCTCGGTGGTTTGCATGGCCTCGGCGCACAGAAACCGGGGATCGCCGGTAAAAGGACCAACCAAGTTGAGTGGCTCGCCGCGCCTGGCCAAAAGGTAGGTCATGCGGAAGCCGCTGGTCGAGCAGATGTAGACCTTGACCAGGCCCGATGCCACCAGATGGAAAAAATCGCAGGGCTGGTCCTGCTCAAAGACCATCTGCCCTTTGGCAAAGCGACGCATGGTGGCCATGGCGGCCAGCTTTTTGATTCCCTGACGGGAAACTCCGCTGAAACCCATGGCCCCTTGGAACAGTTCGGCCCGGGCCTCCAGGGATATCTCCACTGGTTCGCCTTTTGGGTCAACTATGGTACTGCTCATCGGCATTGGGCCGTTGCCATCGATGGGGCCTGCTTGATTGGTCGGACTTTATACCCTACAAAATAATATTATCTTAATCCCACAGGGTCAATCCGCTATGCATTGCGGGGATGATTTTTAAAAAGCATTAAAAAGCCCCACCGCTCCGGGATGGAGCGGTGGGGTCTTGATTTTTACTCGGCGAGGAGTAAGCCTCGCTTGGGTCTATTTGTCTTCCGCGGCCTTGGGCTTCATGCTCTCGGGCATGGGCACCACACCGTGCTTGATCTTGACATACTCGGTGCCGGTTTGGTCGTAGATGGCCGCGGTCATCACGTCGAACTTGTCCACGTCCGGGATGTCCTTGACCCGGGCCTTGGCGTCGTCCATCTCCGGCTCCAGGATGTCGGCCGGACGGGCGTCAAAGGGGTCCTTGCCGTACTTGTAGCCCTTAAGGATCTTGGAGCGCAGCTCGGGGTCGATAGGCGTGGGGGTCTTGCCGTATAGGCCGTAGGCCAGGCCCTTGGTTTCGTTGGTGACCATCTTGTACTTGCCGAACAATACGTTCAACACCGCCTGCACACCCACGATCTGGCTGGTGGGGGTGACCAGGGGCGGGGTGCCCAGCTCCTCGCGGGCGTGGGCCACCTCCTCGTACACCTCGTCGATGCGGTCCAGGGCGTTGGCCTCGCGCAGCTGGCTGACCAGGTTGGAGATCATGCCGCCGGGCACCTGGTGCACTAGCACACCGGTGTCGATGGTGCTCATCTTGTTGGGCTTCCAGTAATCGTAGTACTTGGGGGCCACCTTTTCCAACTCGTGGCCGATCTTGAGCATCAGGTTAAGGTCCAGGCCCGGGTCGCGGGGGGTGCCTTCCAGCGCCACCATGATGGGCTCCACCGCCGGATGGCTGGTGCGCAAGGCAAAGGGGGCCAGGCAGCAGTCAATGATGTCCACGCCCGCCTCGGCCGCTTTGAGCATACTCATGCAGGCCATGCCGCTGGTGTAGTGGCTGTGCAGGTGGATGGGAGTGTCGGTGGCCTTCTTCAAGGCGCTTACCAGACTATAGGCGTCGTAGGGGGCGATGAGGCCGGCCATGTCTTTGATGCAGATGCTGTCCGCGCCCATCTCGTCGAGCTGCTTGGCCTTGTCCAGGTAATACTCCAGGTTGAACACCGGGCCGCCCATCTTGCGTTCAGTAAGGGAGTAGCAGATGGTGCCCTGGAAGTGCTCGCCGTTGGCCTTGATGCGCTCCACCACCGTCTCGAAGTTGCGGTAGTCGTTGAGGGCATCAAAGACCCGGAATACGTTGATGCCCGCCTCGCAGGATAGGTCAACGAATTCTTTGGCCACGTCGTCGGCATAGTTGCGGTAGCCCACCAGGTTTTGGCCCCTTAGCAGCATGCCGAAGGGGGTCTTGGGGGCATATTTGCGCAGGGTGCGGGGCCGCTCCCAGGGGTCCTCGCCCAAAAAGCGGCTCATGGCGTCAAAGGTGGCGCCACCCCATACTTCCATGGCCCAGAAACCAGCCTCGTCCATCATTTCGATGGCCGGAATCATGTCCTCGGTGCGCATTCGGGTGGCAAAAAGAGACTGCGTGCCGTCGCGCAGGGTAAGGTCCTCGATCTTTAGAGGAGTGGGGTTGCCGCCCCAATCCGGTTCCTGGCTCATGTTCCCCTCCTTCTGCGTGCTCCCCCGGGATTGGGTAGAGCCGCTACGTGTTGTGGGTTCGGATTCCCTGGAAGGCCGGCTCCTGCCAAGGACCGGCCCTTACACAAGCTTAGTAATTTATGCTGGTAACGTCTTTTCGTCAAGTATCACTGGCTGGACCAGGCATTCGTCACCCTCTTGTTACCATTGCCAGGTGATGCTATGGTTACTGAGCCCCACATCAGTGCGATGAGGGGTTAGCTGTTTAATAAGGACGGCATACATGGCCAAGGAAAAAAAGAAACCGGCGTCCAAGCCTCCCCGGCCGGCGGATTTGGTCAAGCGGCTGCTGGCCCGCTTTGAGCCGGAGGACAGGGTGCTGGTGCTCATAGCGGCCGACCCCGACGCCCTGGCTTCCTCGTTGGCCCTCAAGCGCCTGCTGTGGCGGCGGGTTACCAATGTGACCATCGCCCATGTCAACCAAATCAGCCGTCCGGACAACCTGGCCATGACCAGGCTGCTCAACATCCCCTTGACCCCTCTTGCCAAAGTGGATGTGAACTCCTTTAGCAAGAAAGTGATGGTGGACAGCCAGCCCCACCACAACGCCGCCTTTGAGGGCATCAAGGTGGACGTGGTCATTGATCACCATCCGGTGGGGGAGGTGGCCACCAACTGCGGCTTTTGCGACATCCGTCCCCGCTATGGCGCGGCGAGCAGCATCTTGACCGAATACATCCGGGGCGCGGGCATCAAGCCATCCAACCGCCTGGCCACGGCCCTGGTCTACGGCATCAAGACCGATACCGCCAGCTTTGGGCGGTCCTCCCAGCTCGAGGACGTACAAGCTTTCCAATATCTGTTTCCCAAGGCCAACCAGTCGGTTCTGCGCAAGATCGAGTTCAGCGAGATGCGCCTCAAGGACTTGGCCCTGCTGCATCTGGCCCTGGACCGTTTCGTGGTGCACAAACACTCCATGTACGTGCACCTGGGTGAGGTGTCCAGCCCGGACAACTTGGTGCAGATAGCGGACTTTTTCTTGCGGGTGGATTCGGTGGACACCTGCGCGGTGAGCGGGGTGAATCAAGATAACCTGGTGGTGATTTTGCGAAACGCCGGATACCGCATCAACGCCGGACGCCTGGCTGAGGACGCCTTTGGTGAGTTCGGCCCGGCCGGAGGCCACAAGTCCATGGCCCGGGCCGAGATACCTCTTAGCGCCATCAAGAAGTTCTGCAAGGATTCCACCGAAGAAAACCTCTCCCGTTTCGTCATACGCCGCCTGGCCAAGGCGGCCGGGCACACCAAAAAGGCTGCCACCAAAAAGTAAGAAACTCTTTCCGGCAATCCATCCCGTGGGCCGGGCCCACAGCGGCGGCCCTGTTTTTGCGCCTGATAAAGTTAAAGTGAAGTGTCAATTATATTTGATAAGGCTGCGTAAAACCGTGTCTAAATAAGGGTTACGGCTGCGCGATGTGGGCCGCGTGGAGGCGGCGGGAGGGAAAGGGGGCTCCCCGGCCCGTGGCCGGGGAGTAGTCCGCTTTTAGAACTGGATCAGGGCGCTGCCCCAGGTGAGCCCGCCACCGAACACCGTGATGCACACCAGGTCGCCGGGCTTGATGCGGCCGGAGTGCACCGCCTCGGCCAGGGCGATGATGCTCGAAGCCGAGGAGATGTTGCCATAGCGGTCCACGGTGATGACGAACTTGTCGAAATCAACTCCCAGGCGCTTGGCCACCGCCTGCAGCATGCGCAGGTTGGCCTGGTGGGGGATGAAGTGGTCTACGTCTTCCAGTTTAAAGCCGTTGCGCTCCAAAATGAGCAGGGCGGACTCGGCAAAGTACTTCACCGCCACCCGCACCGAAGCCGAGGCCTCAATCATCTTGAGGGTGTGGGCCTTGGCATCCACCGACTCGTGGGTGATGGGCGTGGTCTTGGAGCCGCCGCCGGGCATCAAGAGGTTCTGGCCGTTGGCGCCGTCGGTGCCCAAGTAGGTGTCGATAATTTTGGGGGTGCCTTCTTCAGCGGTCAGTACCGCCGCTCCGGCGCCGTCGCCCCAAAGGATGCAGTTGGTGCGGTCGGTCCAGTCCTGCACCCGGCTCATCACCTCGCTGGCCGTCACCAGTATAGTCTTGGCCATACCGCACTGGATGTAGCGTGAGGCCACGTCCAGGGCAAAGACAAAGCCGCTGCAAGCAGCGGTAACGTCAAAGGAGATTGCCTGGGGCGCGTCCATCTTGGCTTGCAGCCAGTTGGCCGCCGAAGGACAGTGGGTATCCGGGGTTATGGTGGCAAGGATAATGTAATCAAGGTCCTGGTCGGTGACCCCGGCAGCCTCCATGGCTTGGCGCGCGGCGGGAAGGGCTAGGTCGCTGGCCGCCTCATTGTCCGCAGCGATGCGGCGCTCGCTCACTCCGGTGCGCTTGACCACCCACTCGTGAGTGGTGTCCAGGGTCTTTTGCAAATCGTAGTTGGTCAGGACTTTCTGGGGGACGTACAAACCCGTGCCCGCCAGGCGGATAGGAACCATCAAACTCTCCGCAACTGGTTTAGCGGGCCGCGTTCCCAAGGGAACGCGGCCCGCGTGACGTTGTTATCTACTTTTTCTTGCCGCCCTTGGCCTTTTTAGGGGCGGCCTTCTTCTTGGCAGCGGCCTTTTTCTTGGGAGCCGCCTTTTTCTTGGGGGGCTCGTGGCGAATGGCAGCCTGAGCCGCGCTCAGCCGGGCGATGGGCACCCGGTAGGGAGAGCAGCTCACGTAGTCCAGGCCGATACGGTGGCAGAAGTCGATGCTGTCGGGATCGCCGCCGTGCTCACCGCATATGCCGCACTTGAGGCCCGCGCGGGTGTCGCGGCCCTTGGTCACGCCCATGGCCACCAGTTGGCCCACACCCTGCTCGTCGATGCTGACAAAGGGATCCTTGGGCAGAATGCCCTCGGTCACATAGTCGGCCAACAACTGGCCGGTGTCGTCGCGGGACATGCCGAAAGTGGTCTGGGTGAGGTCGTTGGTGCCGAAGGAGAAGAACTGGGCTTCTTCGGCGATCTGGTCGGCGGTCAAGGCGGCGCGGGGCAGCTCGATCATGGTGCCCACCATGTATTTGATCTTCACGCCCTGCTTGCCCATGACCTCCTGGGCGACCTCTTCCACGATGGCCCTTTGCAGCTTGAGCTCGTTCACATGACCCACCAAGGGGATCATGATTTCGGGCATGACCCGCTTGCCTTCGCGGGCCACTTGGCAGGCGGCCTCGAAGATGGCCCGGGCCTGCATCTCGGTGATCTCGGGGTAGC
>JAHLLJ010000073.1 GCA_020444205.1 Deltaproteobacteria bacterium
CCGAGGGCGGCGAGATCGCCCAGGGCCAGGTGGTGGTCAAGGACCGCATCGCGGATAACATGTTCCAGCAGGCTCTCTTGCGCCCCGAGGAGTACGCAGTGCTGGCCACGCCCAACCTCAACGGCGATTACATCAGCGACGCCCTGGCCGCTCAGGTGGGCGGGCTGGGCATGGCTCCCGGCGCCAACGTGGGCGACGAGGCGGCGGTTTTCGAGGCCACCCACGGCTCGGCTCCCAAGTACGCTGGCCTGGACAAGGTCAACCCCGGCTCGGTGATCCTCTCCGGGGCCATGATGCTCGAGCACCTGGGCTGGCTGGAAGCGGCTGAAAATATCGCCCCGGCCCTGTCGAGGGCCATCCTGGCCGGCGATGTCACCTACGACTTGGCCCGCCAAATTCCCGGCTCCCGCGAGGTGGCCTGCTCGGCCTTTGCCCAGCGGGTGGTGGAGCAGCTCTAGGAGCCATATGGCCAACCGGGGGGCGCCGGCACTGGCCAACCTGGCCCACGGGCTGCGCGACCTGTTCTTTCCGCCCGCCTGCGCCGCCTGCGCCACAGCGGTGGGGCCGGATGAATTTTTGTGCCCTGCCTGCCTGGCGCAGGTGAAAGCACTTCCAGAGCCGGCCTGCCGCATCTGCGGCCTGCCCGGCCACGCCTGGCACTGTCCCCGGTGCGCCGCCTCGCCTCCAGCCTTTGACGCGGCCCGCGCCCTGGCCATGCACACCGGCCCCTTGGCCGAAACGGTGCGCGGCTTCAAATATCAGCGCCGCTACTGGCTGGGCCAAGGCCTGGCCCGCATGCTGGGCCAGGCGCCCCGCTCCTGGTGGGCCACCGCCGATATCATCGCCCCGGTGCCCCTGCACCCGCGCCGTCTGGTGGCCCGGGGCTTCAACCAGGCCCTGGTGCTGGCCCGGGGCCTGCCGCCCGGACAAGGCCCGGCGTTGATTCCCCGCCTGTTGCAGAGAAAGCGTTATACTAGACCCCAGGTGGGCCTGGACCCGGGCGCCAGGCGGCGCAACGTACAAGGCGCTTTTGCCGTTGCGCAGGCCTGGCAGGGCCGGGTTGACGGGGCTTGGGTGCTGCTGGTGGACGACGTTTTCACCACCGGAGCCACGGCGCATGAATGCGCCAAGGTGCTCAAGGCCGCGGGCGCCGAGCGGGTGGAGGTGCTCACCTTAGTGAGGGCGGGAAGTGCCCATTCCTGAAGCAAAGCGAAAGCTGGGGGTGCAACGTATGAAAGATCAACAGCCGCAAAGCCAAGGGCCGCTGCGCCGCTTTATGCGCGGCTGGGGCGGGGCCCTGCTCTGGGCCCTGGTGATCAGCGCGGTGCTTCGGGCCGGGGTGGTGCAGGCCTCCTGGGTGCCCTCGGGCTCCATGGAGCCCGCCCTGTTGCCCGGCGACCACATGCTGGTCAACAAGCTGTGCTATGACCTCAAGCTGCCTTTCACCGGGGTGGTGCTGCTCAGCACCGGCGACCCCCAGCGGGGCGACGTGGTGGTTTTCCGCAACCCGGCCGGGCACGGTGACGACTTGGTAAAGCGGATTATCGGCCTGCCCGGCGAAACCGTGGAGATGCGCGGCAAGGCCGTGTACGTGAACGGACGGCTGCTCAAAGAGGGTTGGGGACGCTACGCACCCCGCTCCCACCTGGGCGAGCATTTCGGGCCGTTCCAAGTGCCGCGCGGCAGCTACTTCATGATGGGCGACAACCGCGACAACTCCTATGACTCACGCTTTTGGAACCACGGCCAAGGCGGCTTTGTGCCCCGCGAGGACATCGTGGGACGGGCCGACGTGGTGCTGTGGTCCTGGAAGCAGTTCCCCGTAAGCCTGCGCCTGGACCGCATGGCGCACCTGATAGATTAAGACCGGAGGGCCATGCTTGACACCTGCCAAAAGATCATGAGCCAAGACGAGGCCGTAAGCCTGACCCGCGCCGCCCAGGCGCAAGGCAAAAAGGTGGTGTTCACCAACGGCTGCTTTGACCTGCTCCACGCCGGGCACGTGGACCTGCTCAATCGCGCCCGCTCCCTGGGCGACCTGCTTATTTTGGGGCTCAACAGCGACGAGGGGGTCAGGGCCCAGAACAAAGGCCCCGAACGGCCCATCGTTCCTCAGGACCAGCGCGCGGCAGTGGTGGCCGGGTTGCAGGCGGTGGACGCGGTGGTGTTTTTCAGCAAGCCCACTCCGGAGGAACTCATCGAGGCCGTGGCCCCGGATGTGCTGGTAAAAGGCGGCGACTGGCCCGAGGACAAAATCGTGGGAGCCGCTTATGTACGCTCCCGTGGGGGACAGGTACATTCCCTGCCCCTGGTGCCGGGGCTCTCCACTACCGCTTTGGTGAGCAAGCTCAAAACCTCCTGCCCTTGACAACCCCTTATTTGCCGTAAAAATAGAAGGATGTGCCCAGCATCTTTCCAGGGGGAGGAGTCGAGACTATGCCGGAACAAACAAGCGGGTCCGATTTAGGCCGGACCGCCTGGTTCAATCCCCTGGCTTCGGGCCTCAGCCCCATGGGCCGGGCGTGGCGGATAATTCTCTGGGCGTTTTTCCTGTACGTGATCAGCACACCGTTCGTGATGTGGTACGAGTACAGCCGCGCCTTCCCGCCCTTCTTTAATCCGATCCCCGCCCAGGTGCAGGCCCCTGAAGGACAACAGACCGTGGCCCCCGGCGAGATATACACCGGCACCATGATCACCCTGAGCCAAGGCATGCTCAGGGCCTGGCTACCCAACGACGTCTTCTACCCCACCATATTTTTGGATAACCCCCAAAACTTCCAATTGGGCCAGTTGGAGATAATCCGCTACTCCACCAGGGTGCTCCGGGACAAGCTCTCGCGCCAGCGCACCACCGACAAGATAGATCCCCAGGCCGATAGGGCCTTCACCGATTTTTCCAACAACCCCCATCTATGGATATTCCCGGCGGCCGAGTCCAAGCTCGCGGACGGGGTCAAGGCCCTTGAGGCCTACCGCCGGGGCCTGGCCCAGGGCACCAGCCACTTCTACCCCCGGGCCGACAACCTCATCGAGCTCTTGGAACAGTACACCAGCCTTTTGGGCGGGGTGGACACCCGCTTGGCCAACGCGCCGCGCGACGTGGGCCAGCGACTGAGCGAAGAGACCGCCGGCGACAGCACCCAGCAAGGCGAGCAAATGCTCAAGGTGGCCGTGCCCTGGAGCCAGATAGACGACAACTTCTATTTCGCGCGCGGCGTGTCCTATGCCATGTTCGAGATGATGCTGGCGGTGCGCTGGGAGTTCCGCGACGTTTTGCAGATCAAGCGCTCGGGCGAGCTAATGGACAGCATTGTGGAAGACCTGCGCCTGGCCAAGTTCGAGCCCATGATCGTGCTCAACGGGTCTCGGGATTCCATCTTTGCCAACCACAGCCTCAAGCTCATGGCCACCCTGGAAAACGTGCGCCAAAAGATGATCAACCTGCAACAGATGCTGGAGCGCTGAGCCGAGACCATGAACAATCTGCTCTGCCAAGAGTGCCTCTTTTGCGAGGAAATCGAGTTGGACAAGGAACTGATCCGCTGTACCAACGCCGACGTGGCCGCCGAATCCGGCTGGGAGGAGCTTTATTTCAGCCAGGGCTTCCTGGAGCTGCCCCTGCCCGCCCCGGGAGACAAACCCTGTTTCTGGTTCGTGCGCAACTCCTGAAACGCTTCGCGCCGCGAGCCGCCGCGCATTCCCTTACCAGCCCCGCCTGCCGTTTGCCCCACATACCGGCACCCGGCATCCGGCCGTTTGAGGGTTTGAAGATACCCTAGCGGCTACAGGGCCCTTTTCCCAGACGATCATATATGTATAATCCATCAAGGCCCCTGAAAGATCACCCCAACGGGAAAAGGTCATGCCCATCCTGCGAATTGCCCAGGCTCAGATCAACCCCACCGTGGGTGACATAAGCGCCAACCTGGCCTTGATCTACGAGCAGGCCCGCAGCGCCCGCGCCGCCGGGGCCCATCTGGTCACCTTTCCCGAACTGGCCATAACCGGCTACCCGCCCGAGGATCTGCTGCTCAAGCCCCGCTTCCTGGCCGACAGCCGGGCGGCGGTGCATGAGCTGGCCAAGAGCTGCAAGGGCATCAACATGGTGGTGGGCTTTGCCGACGCCGACCTGGACAAGGGCCTTTGCTACAACGCGGCGGCGGTGATCAGCCAGGGCGAAGTGGTGGCGGTATACCGCAAAAAGGAGCTGCCCAACTACGGCGTATTCGATGAAATGCGCTATTTCACCCCGGGCACCGACTGCTTGCTTTTGGATATGGACCAGGTGCGCCTCATGGTGACCATCTGTGAAGACGTGTGGGTCGAGGGCGATGAGTGCGAGATTTGCGCTATCAGGCAAAAGGCCCAGGTGGCCTTAAACCTCTCGGCCTCGCCCTTCCACGCGGGCAAGCTGGACATCCGCAAGCAGATCGTGGCCCGCTTTGCCCAGGCCACGGGGTCCTACGTGTTTTACAACAACATGGTGGGCGGCCAGGACGAGCTGATTTTTGACGGAGGCTGCCTGGTGGTCTCTCCCCAGGGCGAGACCCTGGCCTGTGCCCCGCGCTTTGAGCCCAATTTGCAGGTGGCGGACCTGGAGCTGCCTCCGGCGGTGGAGCTACCCGACCTGGAGGACGCGCCGGGCGTTACCTCGGTGAAACTGCCCCTGCCCTGCCCCGAACCCCTGCGCCCCAAGGCCCCTTACTGCGCCACGGAGATGAGCTATCTGGAGGAAACCTACCGGGCCCTGGTGTTGGGCACCCGGGACTACATGGGCAAAAACGGCTTCAAGCGGGTGGTGCTGGGCCTTTCGGGGGGCATCGACTCAGCCTTCACCGCCTGCATCGCAGTGAAGGCCCTGGGAAAGGATAACGTCACCGGCGTGACCATGCCCAGCCAGTTCACCTCGGGCGAGACCCGCGGCGACGCCGAGCTGTTGGCCGCCAACCTGGGTATAAAGCTCATCACCGTGCCCGTGGCCCACATCTACCATATATACCTGGACGAGATGCGGGAGGCCTTTGGGCCCGGCGCGCCCGGGGTGGAGCATGAAAACCTCCAGGCCCGTATCCGGGGTAACATCCTCATGGCCCTGTCCAACCGTTTCGGATGGCTGGTGCTGACCACCGGCAACAAGAGCGAAACCGCGGTGGGCTACTGCACCCTGTACGGCGACATGGCCGGCGGCTTCGCGGTTATCAAGGATGTGCCCAAGACCCTGGTCTATGAGCTCTCCAAACATGTGAACCGCAGGGCCGGACGCGAGCTGATCCCGGCCAGCACCATCGAGCGGCCCCCTTCGGCCGAGTTGAGGCCCGACCAAAAAGACAGCGACTCCCTGCCTCCCTATGAGGTGCTCGACCCTATCCTGGAGGCCTACGTGGAAAACGATCTGGTGCTGGACGAAATCGTGGACTTGGGCCATGATCCAGCCGTTGTGCGCGACATCATCCGCTTGGTGGATATTAATGAATATAAGCGCCGCCAAGCCCCTCCGGGGATCAAGATAACCCCCAAGGCCTTTGGCCGAGACCGGCGTTTGCCCATCACCAATCACTACCGCCCTGGGTTCGGGCCTAGGCCTTAACACCTGTTCTATCTACCAATCTGTTAGTCGTTGCATGCAAACATACCGTATGGTATGTTTGGGTCCGGTAAGTTACTCTCCGGTGATACAAAAAGGTGAGAAAAAGTTATGAGTCCCAATACCGCACCTTACCAGCGTGAGGTCAAGGAACTATCGCTGCTCTTCGAGATCAGCCGTACTCTTGAGCGCAGCATGGACCTCAGGGACGTCGTGGCCCCGGTGTTGGAGCTTATCTCCAATCATATGGGTATGATGCGTGGCACCATCACCCTTCTGAACCGCGAAACCGGGGAGATTTTGATCGAGGCGGCCCACGGCCTGAGCGCCAAGCAGCGCGAAAGGGGCCGCTACAAGCTGGGCGAGGGCGTAACCGGCCAGGTGGTGCAGTCGGGACGGCCCATGGTGGTGGAGCACATCGGCGAAGAACCCCACTTCCTGGACCGCACCGGCGCGCGCAGCAAGCTGGATAAAAGCGACATTTCCTTTATTTGCGTGCCTATCAAGCTGGGCACCGAGGTGATAGGGGCGCTCAGCGCCGACCGCTTGTTCCAGGCTTCGGTTTCCCTGGAAGAAGACGTTCGCCTGATGAGCGTTATCGGCTCCATGATCGCCCAGGCGGTGCGCCTGCGCCAGGAGGTTATGGAAGAGCAGCAGCGCCTGCGCGAGGAAAACGACCGCTTGCATGAAACCCTGCGCGACCGCTTCCATCCAGCCAACATCATTGGCAAATCAAAAGCCATGCAGATCGTTTACGATCTTATCGCCCAGGTCTGCCAGAGCAACACCACCGTCCTCATCCGGGGCGAGAGCGGAACCGGCAAAGAGCTGGTGGCCCACGCCATCCATTACAACAGCCTGCGCTCCAGCAAACCATTCATTAAGGTGAACTGCGCGGCCCTGCCCGAAAGCGTCATTGAAAGCGAGCTGTTCGGCCACGAAAAAGGCTCCTTTACCGGGGCCCACAACCAACGCAAGGGCCGTTTTGAGCTGGCCGACGGGGGCACCATCTTCCTGGACGAGGTGGGCGACCTTTCCGCGGCTACCCAGGTAAAACTCTTGCGGGTGCTGCAGGAGCGCGAGTTCGAGCGGGTCGGCGGCACCGAAACCATCAAAAGCGACGTGCGGGTCATAGCCGCCACTAATAGAGACCTTGAAAAGCTATTAGAAATAGGCACCTTTCGCCAGGACCTCTACTACCGGCTCAACGTGTTCCCCATCCACGCGCCGCCGCTCAGGGAGCGGGGCACCGATGTGCTGCTCCTGGCCAACCATTTTGCCGAAAAGTTCAGCGAGGCCAATGGCAAGACCATCCGGCGGGTGTCCACCCCGGCCATCGACATGCTCATGTCCTACCACTGGCCGGGCAACGTGCGCGAGTTGGAGAACTACATAGAACGGGCGGTGATTTTGTCCTCGGACGAGGTTATCCACGGGCACAACCTGCCGCCCACTCTGCAGACCGCCGAGGCGTCGGGCACCCAGCATCAGGGCACCTTGAAATCCACCTTGGAGAACGTCGAGCGGGAGCTCATTGCCGACGCATTGAAAAATTCCCGGGGGAACAAGGCCTTGGCCGCGCGCAACCTGGGAATCAGCGAACGGCTCATGGGCCTGAGGGTAAAAAAATACGGTATCGACCCCAGACGCTTCCGTACGAAAAAGTAACTTAACCCCAACTTTCATACCTATAGGTAGTTTTTAAAAAATCCCTAAATGGGGGCCCCGCCTGGGGCCTCCATTTTTTTATCCATACAATTTAGCTGGTTATACGTTTTATCTCCTTCAATTCACCTGATGGCACGCACCTTGCCAATGGACAAGGCCATAGGCAAGCAGCAAGGAAACCTCGGTGGCTAGGCTGGCCGCCGAAGAACGAATCGAGAAAAACGAAACGCATCAGGAAGGAGAAATCATGAAGAAACTGGCAATTACTTTAATCCTGGCTATCTGTCTGGCCCTTCCCATGGGCTTGGCCGCAGCCACCCCGGCTCAGGCCAAGTTGACCCCAACCGTGGACCTTGAGGTGGCTTTCAACAGCAAGTATGTATGGCGCGGCATCGTGGTGGTGGATGACTGGGTAGCCCAGCCCTCCTTTACCGCGGGCATCGGAGGCTTTTCCTTCAACGCCTGGGCCGACTACATGCTTACCGATGAGAACGGCCGCCAGAACGAGATCGACGAAATCGACCTGACCGCTGACTACACCTTTGAGATCAAAGGCTTCAGTATCCCGGTTGGTGTTATCCGCTACACCTTCCCCGGCAGCGACCTGGCCGACACCACCGAGTTCTACGCCGGTGTGAGCTATGACTGGATCGTCAGCCCCAGCGTGACCATCTACAAGGACGTCCAGGAGTCCAACGGCTATTATATCTTGGGCGCCTTGGACTACTCCCTGGACCTTCCCAAGCTCAATGACATGATTGGCTGGTCCCTGGCGGTGGGAGCCTCCATCGGTTACGGCAGCGACGACAACAACGACTTCTACTATGGCAGCGACAAGAGCGGGTTCACCGATTACGCGGCTTATATCTCCCTGCCCTTTAGCATCGGCGAGTATGTGACCCTGACTCCCCAGGTGGTCTTCACCGGCTTGGTGGACGGCGACATCAAAGACAGCATGGAACCTATCCAGGACGATAGCAACATCTACTTCGGCTTGGTTGTCGGGGCGTCCTTCTAGGTCTTAAATGTACTAAGGCCCGGCCAGAGGTAGTGGCTCCGGCCGGGCCAATTTCCAAAAGGAGCAGTTAGAGATGATTAAGCGCGTGACGGCCTCTCTAACCACCCTAGTGGGCCTGGGATTGCTAACCGCCCTGCCCGCCTGGGCGGAAGAGGCGGCCAAAGAAGCCCCGAAGGTCAACGACCTGGACACGGTATGGGTGCTTTTGGCGGCCTACCTGGTGTTCTTCATGCAGCCTGGGTTCGCCATGGTCGAGGCGGGCCTTACCAGGGCCAAGAACGCGGCCAACATTCTGGCCAAGAACTTCATGGACTTCGCCCTGGCCAGTATCCTCTATTTCATCGTAGGATATGCCTTCATGTTCGGTGATGGCAACTCCTTTATCGGCCTGACCGGCTTCAGCCTTGCGGGCCTGGCCAGCGACGGCCTGCCGGTGTGGGCGGCCTGGATGTTCCAGGCGGTCTTCTGCGGCACCGCGGCCACCATCGTTTCGGGTGTCATGGCCGAGCGCACCAAGTTCCCCAGCTACTTGATCGCCACCATCTTCCTGACCGCCATCATCTACCCCATCATCGGTCACTGGACCTGGGGCGGCGGCTGGCTTTCGGAGATGGGCTTTTTCGACTTCGCCGGTTCCACCATCGTGCACGGCACCGGTGGCTGGGTAGGCCTGGTTGGCGCCCTCATCCTTGGCCCCCGTATCGGCCGCTACGGCCCCGACGGCAAGAGCCGGGTGCTGGCCGGTCACAACATCCCCTTGGCCGCCTTGGGCGTGTTCATCCTGTGGTTCGGTTGGTTCGGGTTTAACCCCGGCAGCCAGTTGGCCGCTTCGGGCACCGACAACGCCATGGCCATCGCTTTGATCACCATCAACACCAACCTGGCCGCCGCGGCCGGCGCTATCGGCGCCATGTTCCTGACCTGGGCCACCTTCGGCAAGCCGGACCTCACCATGTGCATGAACGGCGCCCTGGCCGGCTTGGTGGCCATCACCGCCCCCTGCGCCGTGGTCAGCCCCTGGGCCGCCATCTTCATCGGCCTCATCGCCGGCGGCATCGTGGTCCTGGGCGTGAGCCTGCTGGACAAGCTGCACATCGACGACCCGGTCGGCGCTGTGCCGGTGCACGCCTTCAACGGCATGTGGGGCACCATCGCCGTGGGTATCTGGGGCCAGAAGGCTCTGGGCCTGGGCATGGACGGCTTGCTGCACGGCGGCGGCTTCACTCAGCTGGGCATCCAGATCATGGGTACCGTGGTTTGCGCGGTCTTTGCCATGGTGTGCATGGCCGTGGTATTCCTGGCTGTGAAGGCAATCATGGGCCTGCGGGTGTCCAAGGAAGAAGAAGTCCGCGGCCTGGATATTGAAGAACACGGTATGGAAGCCTACTCTGACTTCCAGATCTTCACCACCAGATAGAAAGGGGGGAAGATCAAATGAAGATGATAGTAGCCTACATCAAGCCCGAAAGGCTAAACGACGTAAAGCAGGCCCTGTACGAGGCGGAGATCTTCAACATGTCGGTCACCAACGTAGTGGGATCCGGCCGCCAGCGGGGATTTTCCGAAACCTACCGCGGCGTGGAGCAGGAAGTGAACCTGCTCAAGAAGGTCCGCGTGGAGATCGGCATCAACGACGACTTCGTGGAAACCGCCAAGCAGGCCATCGTAAAGGGTGCCCGCACCGGCGAGATCGGCGACGGCGTGATCTTCGTGCTTCCCATGGAAGAGGCCATGCGCATCCGCACCGGCGAGGACGGACCGCCGGCCATGGGCTAGCCTGCTAGGATTTAACCCAAACCGGGCCCGGGAGGCTTGCGACCAAGCCTTCCGGGCCTTTATGATGTACAATGTGTTCCAAAACGGATTCGGCAGTGGGAGCGGGCAAGCCTACCGATTGGTAGTTTTGCCCTTGGCCGTTCATACCAATCGGTATCTTTCTATTATGTCCCTGGATAGGCCTTTCCCGCAAAATGCTGACTAATCAACCAGTTGAGCTTTTTTAGCAAATTTGGCGCAGAAATTGCTTCGCCAAACATAAGCTACCAATTTGTAAAGTGCCGCGCCCGAGAACGTGGGACCGGACGGCTTCCACGGCGTTTATTGCGGCCAAGGTCAAGCCAATTTAGTTCTCAAGGAGGAAAACGAGCATGGCAAAAATGACCAAGGAAGGCGTCCTGAAGGCGATCAAGGACAATAACGTAAAGTTCATTCGCCTGTGGTTCACCGACATTCTGGGCTTTCTGAAAAGCTTCGCGGTCACCCCCGGTGAAATGGAACTGGCCCTGTCCGAGGGTATGGGCTTTGACGGCTCTTCCATCCAGGGTTTCGCGCGCATCGACGAGTCGGACATGGTGGCCATGCCCGATCCCAACACCTTCACCCTGCTGCCCTGGCGCGACAAAGAGGACGGCGCGGTGGCCCGCATGTTCACCGACGTGCTCAACCCCGACCTCACCCCCTACGTGGGCGACCCCCGCTACATCCTCAAGCGTCAGCTGAAAAGGGCCGCCGACATGGGCCTGACCATGAACGTGGGCCCGGAGCTCGAGTTCTTCTATTTCAAGGATTCCAAGGGCACCGAGATCCTGGACGAGGGCGGCTACTTTGACCTGACCCCCCTGGACGTAGCCAGCGACCTCAGGCGCGACACCATTCTGGCTCTGGAAAAACTGGGCATCACCGTGGAGTACAGCCACCACGAAGTGGCCCCCAGCCAGCATGAGATCGACCTGCGCTACACCGACGCCCTGACCATGGCCGACAACGCCATGACCTACCGCCTGACCGTCAAAGAGATCGCCATGAAGCACGGCGTGTACGCCACCTTCATGCCCAAGCCCATCTTTGGCGAAAACGGCAGCGGCATGCACGTGCATCAGTCGCTGTTCAAGGGCAAAAAGAACCTGTTCTTTGACAAGAAGGACGAGTTCGGCCTGAGCCCCGAGGGCAAGAGCTACATCGCCGGCCTGCTCAAGCACGCCCCCGAGTTCTGCTCGGTCATCGCCCAGTGGGTCAACAGCTACAAGCGCCTGGTGCCCGGCTACGAGGCCCCGGTGTACGTGGCCTGGGCTCGCCGCAACCGCTCCGCCCTGGTGCGGGTGCCCATGTACAAGCCCGGCAAGGAAGCCGCCACCCGTTGCGAGCTGCGCTGCCCCGACCCCTCCTGCAACCCCTACCTGGCCTTCGCCATCATGCTGTCCGCCGGCCTCAAGGGCATCGAGGAAGGCTACGAGTTGGCCGCTCCGGTGGAAGAGGACATCTTCGAGATGACCCCCAAGCAGCTCAAGAAAAACAAGATCGGCTCCCTGCCCGCCACTCTGGGCGATGCCATCCAGCTCACCGCCAAGAGCCAGTTGGTCAAGGAGACCCTGGGCGATCACATGTTCGAGAAGTTCATCGAGAACAAGACCGCCGAATGGGACGCCTTCCGCCTGCACGTGACCGACTTCGAGCTGAACCGCTACCTGTCCATCCTCTAGGACAAGCAAGCGTAATCTGTGCCGGGGAGCCTTCGGGCTCCCCGGTTTTTTTGCGCCGGGGCTTTTAAAGCCAGGCTCCATAGGCTATAAAGCCAGCTAGCCATCTGCTTTGAAGGAGGCCCCTTGCCGCACAAAAAACCATCTCCCCCCCACCCTCCGGGCACCCATCTGGTGCTGGTTGATGAAAAGGACCGGCAATACTTGATCCAGGTGCCGGAGCCTGATCGCGTAGCACGCCTTAAAGGCGAGAACCTGCCTCAGGAAACCATCGCCGCCCTGCACGACGGCGAGCTGTTGGTTACTCCCCACCGCAGGCGCTATCTGGCCTTTTTGCCCACCATGGAACAGCTGGTGATGAACATGCCCCGGGAGGCCCAGGTCATCTACCCCAAGGACCAGGCCTTGCTGTTGTTCTACGGCGACGTGGCCCCGGGCATGGAGGTCATCGAGGTGGGGGTGGGCCACGGCGCCTTTACCATGGCCCTGCTGCGCGCCCTGGGTCCACAGGGGCGCCTGACCAGCTTTGACCTGCGCCTGGATCACCTGAACCGTACCCGCAAAAACATCAGCCTTTACCTGGGCCCTGAATACCTGGAACACTGGGAGCCGGTGCAGGCCGACCCCATTGCCCAGGGCTTTGGCGAACACAGGTGCGACCGCCTGTTCAGCGACATCCCCGAGCCCTGGGAACTCATCACCCCGGCGTCGGAGGCCATCCACCCCGGCGGCATCTGGGCGGCCTACATACCCACGGTAATGCAGCTCATGCGCCAGATGGAGGCCCTCAGCGGTGAACGATGTTTTTGCCTGCCCACCGCCTTTGAGACCTTGCAGCGCTACTGGCACGCCCGCCACCCTTCGGTGCGCCCCAAACACACCATGCGCGGCCACACCGGGTTTATCGTCACCGGCCGCCGGCGCTGGCTGCCCCGGTCCGACTAGCAAGGGATACCAGCCTGTGATACAAAGGACTTAGAGGCATGCAATGATCGTTTTCGACCTGCAATGCGACCAGGGGCACTCCTTTGAGGGTTGGTTTGAAGACCTCAAAGATCTCCAGCAGCAGATCAAAAAAGGCCTGGTTTCCTGTCCCATCTGCGGCAGCGTCCAGGTCCGGCGGGTACCTTCGTCTTTTGGCATAGCCAAGGCGCGCAGCAGCTCGGACCAGGAAAAGGCCGCCCAGCTCCTGGGCCAGTCCCTGCAGCGCTATTTCGTGGAAAACTTCGAGGACGTGGGGCCTCAGTTCGCCAAGGAGGCGCTGAAGATTCATTACGGGGCCAGCGAGGCGCGCAATATCCGGGGAGTGTCCACCGAGGAAGAGGAAAAGATGCTCAAGGAAGAGGGCGTGGATTTCTTCAAGGTGGGCCCGGCCCAGCCCGAAACAGCCGACAACGGCGAGGAGGACGACTAGCCTCCAGCCCCCGCCTAGTCGCCCTTTTTGCCCTTTGCCATGGCCTCGGCCGCGCAAGGTGCGTTCTTAGCCACCAGACGCTCAAGCTTGGCGCAGTACAGTGCCGCGAAAGTGCGGCAACTTCCCGATCCGTCCACAGCATCTTCTTTGGGAAAAGCGGCTTCAGGGCAGCTAAGGTCGCACCAACGCATGTTTCCTCCGGAGTTGGGGTGGCTTACAATACACCCAACAAGTGCGGCGAGAATTGGTTATCAAAAATAATAAAATGTTAGTGTGTCTTCCATATAAAGGCCATAAAAATGCAACGGCTTGCCCAAATAATCAACGATAACGAAGACTGGCTGATGGCCAGGATCCTGGGATATGCTAAACAGCATGGATACACGGTCTACACCTCAACGCTTTTAGAAGCGTGGCGCTTGTCCATATCCGGGCTTTCAGAGTCTATCCTGAACGCACTTGCCCACTATCCGGACATTCCGGAATTGTTGCCCGATGAAGATTATACTCAGGACCCGGTGGCCAAGTTTGGCATTAACGAGGCCCAAAGACACCGGGAAAGGGGTGTGTCTCTTTCCATGTTTCTGGGGCTGACGAAATACTACCGCCAGTCCTATCTTGACCTTTTGAACCACCAGGGTTTGGGGCCAACAGAAGCGGAGCGCTATGGCCTGTTCGTCAATAGGGTGTTCGACCGCATCGAGATTGGCTTTTGCACCGAATGGGCGGGTGGTGAGCCAGAACTGACTATTCAGGAGCTGCAGGTCAGTAACCGCTTGATGACCAACGAAAAAAATAAATATCTCACCATCTTCGAAAGCATACCCATCCCGGTTATCCTAATTAATGTGGCCAATGAGATCGAGGGCCTAAATCTGGCGGCAACCAAATTATTTGATGAAATGACCGTAGCCGGTGGCCAGTACTATTTCCGTTCGGACAATGAGGACTCAAATAATGACCATGACCCAAACCGACTCAAGGAAGACCTCAGGCGCTTAAGTGGTAACGACTTGACCAAATTAATGCCCTGGCTCAAAGAAGCGGTTACCAGGCACCGTCAAGAAGGTGCGGATAAATTCTACATGGAAAAAGAGACGGACTTTTTTGGCGAAAATAAATTTTTTGGGATCACAATAACCAAGAACCTCGATGTTAGTGAAAAGTTTCAAGAGGCGATAATTATCATTGAGGACCTCACCTTGCTAAAAAACGAGCAGAAAGTCCTAGTGGAGCGCGAAAAACTTCAGGCTGCCTTGGAGACCATAGGTATGCTCCGCCACGAAATCAACCAGCCCCTTCAGATCATAATGGGCATGTCCGAGATATTGCTTTTCTACCCCGACAACTCTGATTCGCCTAAAGATCAACTAGAAGAAATCTCCTCCGCCGCTAAGCGGCTTTCCAACGTCATCAAAAAATTGGACAAAATAGACCAGTACAAGACCAAGCATTATTTGAGCGATTCATCAATCCTCGACCTTGATGAATCGGCCGGAGCAAATGAATCCCCCGCCACGGCCAAACCCAACCTGGATTGATAAGGGCTTAAGGGGCCAGCAAGCCGCGGCCAGCCTGAATGCCTGGCATGGCAAGTTGACGCCAGGAAGTGACTTGTTTTTCACAGTCTGGCCACGCTCCTCCCAGTTGACAAAAAACACCACCCTTGATAGCTTGAAAAACTGGATTTTTAACGATGTTCGGGCGGGTTGGCAGGCCTCGTCCAGGGGGCGCCCGCCCGCATATTCCATGAGAGCTAGACATATGCGCGGGGTCATAATCTGCATCGGCGACGAGTTGATCAGCGGCCGGGTACAAGAGCAAAACTCGCGTTTTGCCATGTCCCGCCTGAGCCCCTTGGGCTTTGAAATAACCTCGGCCATCTGGGTGGGCGACGACATGCAGGCCATTGCCGAAGCCCTGGACCAGGCCCTGGCCCAAGCGAAATTCGTGTTGGTCAGCGGCGGCCTGGGAGCCACCCAGGATGATATCACCGCCCAGGCCGCGGCCCGGCACTTCGGCCTGGAAGTCGCCGAGAGCCGCCGCATGATCGCCAACCTCAGGGAGTGTTTCGCGGCGGTGGGCCGGGAGGTTCCTCCCGGGGTGGAGCGCATGGCCCAGCTTCCCCAGGGGGCCAAGGTCCTGGACAAAAGCTGCGCCGGATTCATGCTCACCACCCCGGCCGGGCAACCGGTTTATTTTTTGCCGGGTGTGCCGACGGAATACCAACGCCTGGTGGAGCGCCAGGTGCTGCCCGACCTGATGCGCCAATTCGCGCCTCAAGAGGTGACGGTGAGTCAAAAATTCACCGTCTTCGGCCTGGGGGAGAGCGAGATCGCCCAACGCCTGGACGGCTTGGTCACCGGTTACCCCGAGGTGTCGGTTGGTTACTACCCGGTGTTTCCGGCAGAGGAGATTTTGCTCAGCACCCGCACCTCCGCGCCCCATGAGGCAGAGGTGCTGCTAAACGAGCTTTACGCCGAAGCGGCTCATCGCCTGGGGGGCAAAGTGGTGGCCCAGGGCGAGCAGAGCCTAGCCGGCACGGTGGCCCAGCGCATGATCGCCGAAAAGTTGACTCTGGCCCTGGCCGAGTCTTGCACCGGCGGGCTTATCGGCCATCTGATCACCGGAGTGGCCGGGGCCAGCGACTTTTTGGACCGGGGCTTGGTGGTCTACTCCAACCGGGCCAAGATGGAGCTTTTGGGGGTAGAGGCCAAGGTCTTGGATGAGTACGGCGCGGTGAGCGCGGAGACCGCGGCCCAGATGGCCGCTGGGGCCCGCCTGGAGTCCGGGGTGGACCTGGGCTTGGCGGTCACCGGCATCGCCGGGCCCGGCGGCGGCACCCCGGAAAAACCGGTGGGTACGGTCTACTTCGGCCTGGCCGCCGAGGACGGGGTCAAGACCCTGCACCGGCGCTTCATGGGCAACCGGGGCCAGGTAAAGCTGCAAAGCGCCTGGACTGCTCTGGATATGTTGCGCCGCTATCTGGAGGACCATGCGTTCCTTCATCGCTCTTGAGATGCCCCCGGAGGTAAAGGAATTCGCCGCGGGCCTCATCCAGGAGCTAAAACCCAGCGGGGCTGATGTAAAATGGGTGCAGCCCGTTAACCTCCACCTTACCCTCAAGTTCCTGGGCGAGGTGGACCCCGGCGCCACAGCGGATATAATCACAGCCTTGGATAGCGCCCTTGACGGACGCACGGCCCCAGGCCTGAACGCCGTGGGCTGCGGGGCTTTCCCCAAGCCGCTCGCGCCCAAGGTGGTGTGGCTGGGGCTAGGCGGCCAGACCGACATGGTGGCCCAGATGGCCAAGGCGGTGGAAACGGCCATGGAGCCCCTGGGATTCGAGCCCGAGAAGCGGGCCTTCAAGCCCCACCTGACCTTGGGGCGGGTGCGCCGCCCCCGGCGGGGGCGAAAGGCCCCTTCCACCGCGCCCCTGAGCCGAGCCCTGGCGGCTCTGGCCGATGCCGCCGGCCCTTCATTTGAGGCGGATCAGGTGGTTTTGATCAAAAGCACCCTGACCAGCTCAGGGCCGATTTATGAATCTTTGCACCGCGTGACCCTGGGATAACGCCAGACCGGGGCGACGGGAGGTTTCAATGAGCGACAAAGACGCCCGCAGCCAGCGGGACAAGGCGGTGGACAGCGCGCTTAAACAAATCGAGCGCAACTTCGGCAAGGGCGCCATCATGCGCCTGGGCAGCGGCGAGGTCGCCCAGGACGTGCCTGCCATCTCCACCGGCTCCCTGGGGCTGGACATCGCCACCGGCGTGGGCGGAGTGCCCCGTGGCCGCATCACCGAGATTTACGGCCCGGAGTCCTCGGGTAAGACCACCCTCACCCTGCACATCATCGCCGAGGCCCAAAAGGCCGGTGGCGTGGCCGCCTTTATCGACGCGGAGCACGCCCTGGACGTGGCCTATGCCCGCAAGTTGGGCGTCAACGTGGACGACCTTTTGGTCAGCCAGCCGGACACCGGCGAGCAGGCCCTGGACATCGCCGAGATCCTGGTGCGCTCCGGCGGGG
>JAHLLJ010000074.1 GCA_020444205.1 Deltaproteobacteria bacterium
GGCCGTTAGCCAGCACCCTGCCCTGCGGTGCCCGGACTTTCCTCTCGCCCCCAAATGGGGACCGGCGGTCATCCGGCCGACTCCGTCCCGGCTCTTGAATTATAACTGATTTGGCGGGCTGACGCTTACAGCGGCCTAACCTTGGTCCATGGCCTGGTTGGCCAACTCGTCCGCCCTTTTGTTGAACTCGCGGCGTACATGCAAAATAGTCACCGAGGCGAAGTCTTGCAACAGGCGCTTGGCCTCGGCGTACATGGGCTTGAGCCCCGGAGCCTTTACCCGGTACTTGCCCTCCAGCTGGCGCACGATGAGCTCGGAGTCCATCTTCACGGTGAGGCTCTGGGCCCCCAGACGCTTGGCCTCGTTCAAGCCCATGATTAGGGCCTGGTACTCAGCCTCGTTGTTGGTGGTGGTGCCCAGATAGCGGCTGAGCGCCGCCACCTCGTTGCCCTGCTCATCGTAAAGCACCGCCCCGGCACCGGCGGGGCCGGGGTTTCCCCGGGAGCCGCCGTCGCTGTGCAGGGTCAGACTCAGGTCTTGGGAGCTCACTTTTCCTCTTTGAGCTGCTCGGCGTCGGCCCAGTAGATGAGGCGCCGGCAGGAGGGGCAGGACATGATCTTGTCCATGCGCTGGAGCTCGTTGAACTGCTGGGGCGGGATGGTCATGTGACACACCGTGCAGGTGCCTTCGCTCACCGCGGCCAGGGCCACGCCGTCGCGGGCCTGGCGGATGAAGTCGTAGTCCTTCATCAGGGCCTTGTCCACCTGAGAGGCTAGCTCTTCGCGCTTGCCGATCATGCGCGAAATCTCGGTGTCGGTGTTGTGGTAGCGCTCTTCGAGCTGGGCGCGTTCTTCCTTGGACGCGGCCACTGTCTCGTCGCGGCGCTCGGTGAGCTCGCCCACCTTCTTCTCCAGGGCCTCCACCAGCTCCATAACTTCCAAGAGCTGGTTCTCGGTGTCCTTCAAGGAGTCCTTGCCGTCGTCGATCTCCGCATTGGCCGCCTGGTACTCCTTGGTGCTCTTGGAGCCCATGAGGCGGTTTTCAGCCCGGCGCAGGCGGGAGCGCACGTTGTCGGCGATCTCTTCCAAATCGGCCTTGCGCTTTTGCACCTCATCCAACTGGGTCTGTTGGGTCTCCAACTGACTTTCCAGGGCCTGCTCGGCTCGGGTGAGGTCGGCCAGACGGCCGGGTATCACGTCCCGTTCCTGCCCAAGGTCGAACAGGGTTTTATCCATGGCTTGCAGCTTTACCAACAGACGCAGCTGATCAAACAAGGTCACTCCTCCTCTGGGACAACCGGCTGCCAAGGATCTACCCCGCCGGTGTATGGTTCAATGATGCTATTCAGGCCCTGGCCGGCCAACTCTCTCTCCAGGCGGTGAGCCCAGGGCTCCACGATCACCACCTCGGTCTGGTAATGGCCCAGGCAAAGGATGCCCAGGCCCAGGTCCGCCGCCTGCTGGGCGGTATGATGACGGGCCTCGCCGGTGACCAAGAGCTGGGCTCCGGCAGCGGCCGCCTGGGGCAACAGGTCGCCACCCGAGCCGCCCACCACGGCCACCCGCTCAATGCTCTCGGGCGGTTTGCCGCCTAGGTGGGCCCAGCCCGCGCCCAACTCATTCGCCGCCCTCCGGGCAAAAGAGCCCGCCTTTTCGGAAGCGGCCAAGTGCCCCACCCGGCCCAGACCAAAGCCCTTGGGGGGCTGACGCAGTTTATAAACGTCTACCGCGGGTTCTTCATAAGGGTGCACCCGGCGCAGTGCCTCCAGGGCTTGGGGCACCCGTCCGGCGGGGATTACCACCTCCAAGCGCAACTCCTCCACCATCTCCTGTTGCCCCGGACGGCCCAAGTAAGGGGTGCTGTTTTCAGGCGCCAGGAAGCTGCCCACGCCCACGGCGGCAAAGGAGCATTCGCGGTAATCGCCAATGCGGCCGCCGCCCGCCTCGAACAATGCCTGGGATACCGCGTCCATGGCCTCGGGCGGGGTGAACACCACCAGCTTGGCTTTGCTCTCGTCTTGGGCGGGCACCAGGGGCGTGAGTTCGGTGAGTCCCAAACGCTCCCCTAAAACGTCGTTGACTCCGCCGGGGGCGGAGTCAAGGTTGGTATGGGCTGCGAATATGGCCAGGGATGAACAGGCTGCTTTGATCAGGCGGGCGGTTTCCGGGCGGTCCGTCCGCATCTGTTCCAGTGGTTGGAATAAAACCGGGTGGTGCACCAAGAGCATGGCCACCCCTGCCTCCAGAGCGTTTGCCAGAAGCTCATCGCTCAACTCCAAGGCAGTCCACGCCTTGGGCGCGGGCGCGGCGGGGTCTCCCACCTGAAGGCCAACCTTGTCCCAGCTCTCGGCGCTCCAGGCAGGGGCCCACTGCTCCATTACCCGCATGAAATCACCGACTGTGGCTGGTTTGCCTGTCATCAACCTAATACCCAAAGAAGAGGGCACCCCTCTGCTGGGGGGCGCCCGTCGAGAGCCCTGCGCAACGTGCTTTTTCCCGCCCCGGCCTCGGGGCGGGTTGCGAGGCTGGCTCGCATAGGGTTCTCTCCCGCGAAAAATGGTGGGCCCACCTGGCCTCGAACCAGGGACTATCCGGTTATGAGCCGGAGGCTCTACCAACTGAGCTATGGGCCCGGTTCATTCGAAATTGTTATTATGGCCTCAGCCCTTAGGCCTGTCAACAGTGGGGGCCAAGTTGCCGTATAATACCTCGCCGCGGCTGCGCTGGACACCAGCGGTATGGCCGGCGGGGCGGCACAACTGATGCTTTCACCGGTTGCGCCGTCCACCTGGCAATAAAATGACCTTATCCCAACGGCACAGCCAGACGCTGCTGATTTTGCCATGGGACGTTTAGCACGATCACCCGGCTGAGCCAGTAAGTGTTAGGCAAGGCGGCAACGAGCGCGGACCGGAGGCGTATAGTCAATACGCCGAGGTCCAAGCGACGTCGCCAACGCAGCATGGCGCTTCCTGGCTCGGCTGGGCGCGTTGTTAATCGTCGAAGTCGCCCTTAGGCCCCTTGTCGCCACCCACCGAGGCACCGGTTTGGCGAATGTATTCCTCGGTCCACTTTTCCGGGTCTTCAGTGCGCTCGGCCTTGGCGCCCAGGTCAAAGCCGCCCGTTTGCAGGATAGCCTCCACCCCCAGGGGCGCGGTGTCCTGAGCATTGAACACATCGGCGATCAGCTCATAGACGAACTCTTCCACCGCCTCGACCATGCGGTGGCGCACCGAGGCGGGCTGGGCCAGCATGACGTTTTCAAAGGGAAGGTTGAGCTTCTTGGTGTTGCCGCCCTTTAAGCCCTTTTCCTGGGCATAGGCCATCATCTGGTCCCACACCTGTTCGGTTACACCCTGGCCGGGCAGCTTCTTGAGGTTGCCCTCGCCGTCCAGCTCGGCGTTGCCGAATTTGTCCACCTTGACGCCCCATGAAATCATCTGCAGGGCGGTGGCCACGTTGGCCTTGGTGGTGTTGGTCTCTTTGGCGATGCGCATAAGGCGCTCGGAGGTGTTGCCGCTGGTGCCGTGCTGGGCTCCGGACACCTTGTATGGCTTGAGGGCCTCGTGGATTTCGGCGGTCAGCTCCACCTGGATGCCCTGGTCCGCGGTTTGGATGCCGTGGGCGGTGCCGTTGTTCAAGGCGATCCAATCCGGGAACACCCCATGGGCGTTGAGGCCCTGAATTAAGAACAGGGCCTCCTTGGCCGTGGACAGGCCCTCGCTGCCCTTGATCTCGCCCACCTCGGTCTCCAGGCAGGCCCAAGAGGGGATGTAGGGGTTGATGGCCAGGCTGGCCAGCAGGTTGTCGGGGTCCGGCTGGTGAGAGGCGTCTATGGCGATGGAGGTGATGCCCGCCTCGAACATGGAGGGCACCTCAATCTTGGCATCCTCCAGGTCCTGGAGATTTTTCACGGCGTAGTGGTCGGCATGGATGGCCACCGGAACGGTGATGCCCAACTCGTTGATCACCTGGTCGGCCTGGCGGGCCAGGTTCCAGTAATTGGTGGCGCAGTAGGCGCTGCGTCCGCCCTCGCTCTTGGCGATCTCCAGGATGATGGCCGCGTTGGCCCGCTGTGCCGCTTTCAGAGCGCCCCGGATGACGAAATGATTGCGCCCGTTGGCCGCGATGGTCATGGCTTGGCCCTTGGCCAGCATGGCCCGGTCGATCACCTTGCCGCTTACGATGAGAGCCTTGGAGTTGGGGAAAAGGCGGGTGATGTTGGGCGGGCGCCCTATCTGGAGCGCTTTTTCGAAATCCTGGGCATAGGTACTGGACATACCCTTATCCTTTCTCATGGGGACGGCCCCGCCCAGAGCGGCGGGGCGTTTTTACTCCGGTTTTTAAGCCCGGCTGGTCTAGAAGCTATCCACCCGCATGAACTCCTCGGGAGGCCGCCGCTTGGGGGCCTTGACATCCTGGGCCGGATATCCCATGGGCACCATGGCCACCACCTCATGCCCTCCGGGGAGGCCGATCACCTTGCCCGCCGCGTCGTGGTCGAACAGGCCCACGATGACCGAACCCAGGCCCTTGTCCTGAGCGGCCAGGCACAAGCTCTGGCAGGCAATGCCCAAGTCGAACATGAACCAGTCGCCAAACTTGGTGGTTACCTTTTCATTGTAATACCCGGAGCTCTTCAGGCGGGCGCAAATCACGAACAAGGCAGGGGCGCTTACGATGGCTTTGGTGGCCGGGTTGCCCTTGCTTATGGTCTGCTGCAACTGCTCGCGCTTGGCCGGGTCCTTTACCTGTATCACTTCCCAGCACTGGGTGTTGGCCCAGGAGGGAGACCACATGACCGCGTCCATCAACTCACGCACCACATCATCGCTCACCGGACGGTCTTGGTACTTGCGTATGCTTCTGCGTTGGGTGATTGCTTCCATTAGCTCCATTAATATTCCTCCCAGGCACTAGGTTTTAGCTTGTCATTTAGATACTCCCAGAAAGTTAGCACATTCGGCGGGCCGCCCCAAGGGTCTGGTTAAAGCGGAACCAGGTAACATCCCCCTTAATCCAAATCATTTCCCTGGGGACGCTAATCTGCTAACATGAATTACCGGTTTGGCGGTAGCCGCGCCGCCGTAGGATGAGGCTGAGAAGTGGCTGGACTAGGCAGCAAAATTGCAGAGGAGGGTGGAATATGGTTATAGCTATTTCGCGGAAAGTAGGTAGCCTGGGTGATGAAATAGCTCAGCAGGCAGCCGAGCAGTTGGGCATTAAAGTAGTCGATGTGTCCGAGATTCACCAGTTGGCCATGGAATGCGACAAAGAGTTGGCGGATATCTGCCGCACTTTTGAGACCGAATTGCCGGCTGGTTTTTTCGAGCGCATCTTCTTCCGCGATCCGGCCGGTTCCAGCCTTTTTGCTTCCCTAATCTATCAACAGGCCGCCATGGGCGACGTGATTATCCGGGGCCGTGGCTCCCAGATCGTGTTGGCGGGCCAGCCCAAGGTCCTCAAGGTGCGCGTGGTGGCTCCCTTCCGCATCCGGGTAGACAGGGTGGCCCAACGCAAGGGCATAAGCCAGGACGAGGCCGCCAACTACGTGCGGCACTTCGACCGGCAGCGCCGCTCGCTGATCGAGAGCATCTTCCAGGTAGACCTCAACGACTGGAGCCTCTACGACATGGTGCTCAACACCGCTGATTTGCCCCAGAAGATGGTGGCGGAAGTGATATGCGTGGCCGCCAAGGAGTTGGGCCCCACCAGCGAGGCTCAAAAGGCGATTTTTGCCGACCTGGCCCTGGCCAAGAGGGTTGAGGCGCTGATCAAAAAGAAGGTGCCGACCTTCCCTGCCCGGGACGTGGAAGTGGAAAACCAAGGCCAAGGCCGCCTGGTGCTCACCGGAGCGGTGCTGGACAAGGACGCGGTCAAAAAGGCCGAGGAGTTGGCCAAGAGCCAGGAGGGGGTCACCTCGGTGGACAACCAGTTGCGCTCCACGGATTTAACCTTCTAAGTTACGAAAGCCGTTCACAGACGGTACTGAAAAAAACTCAAGGGGCGGCCTTAATAGGCCGTCCCTTTTTGTTGCCCGGCTGCGCCAGCCACCGGCATACTGCGTTGCCGTCGGCTGGCCGTGCCGGGGCTGGAGACAAAACAAATTTCCTAAACCTGGGACCTATAGAGTTTCCGCGTAGATGTCCAGGTAGTGCTTTACCGCGACCTTGTGGCCCGCCTGGGAAAGCTGGTCGCTGATTTGCAACATGCAGGCCGGGCAACCGGTGGCCACCGTGGTGGCTCGGCTGGCGGCTATGTGCTCCAGCTTGTGCTTGCCGATCTGTTGGGACAGGTCGTAGTGCTCCAGGCTGAAGCTGCCTCCCAGGCCGCAGCACCAGTCGCTCTCTATCATCTCCTTCAAGCGCCAGGCCGGATTGGCGGCCAAAAGGCGGCGGGGCTGGTCGGCGACCCCCAGGGATTTCTTAAGGTGACAGGGGTCGTGATAGGTCAGGGACTTGGCGTCTGGTTTGGGCTCGGGCGCCTCGCCGCCCACTAGGCCCACTTCCACCAAGAACTGGCTCATATCCCTGGTCTTGGCGGCCAGGACCTTGGCCCGCTCCTGGGCCTGGGGAGCCAAGGAGCCGCACATCAGGGGCCACAGCTTGCTGATGGTGCTGGCGCAGGTGGCGCAGGCGGTGACCATGTAGTCGAACTTGGCCGGGTCCAGGCGGACCAGGTTGTGGCCCAGAAGCTTGCTGAAGGTGGCGCTGTCCCCGGCGGACAGGGCCGGGATGCCGCAGCAGGCCTCCTGGGCGGGCATTTCGATTCCCACTCCGTGATGCTCCAAGGCCTGAAGCGCGGCTCGGCCCACCTTGGGGTAGAGCTTGTCAATGAGGCAACCCGCAAAAAAAGCCACCCTGAGCCCCGAGGCTCCGGCTGGAGTGGAGCGGGGCGGCTCCAGACGATGCAGGGGCACCCGGGCCAGGCGCTTGAAGTGCCGCTGACCCAGGGGAGAGGTGAAACGGGCGCAGGAGGTGTCCAACAGGCTGTCCACCGGTTTGGTCAGCAGGCCCTCGAAACGCGGGGCCAGGGACAACAGCCTGTTGAACAGGGCGGGGCGGGCCAGCACCTGGCGGAAGATCAGCTTCTTGGCCGGGGGCAAGCCCAGATAGCCGCTTAGTATGGCCCGAGCCTTGAGGAAGATGTCGAGCACCTTGACCCCGCTGGGGCAGTTGGCCGCGCAGGAGCCGCACAGCAGGCAGCGCTCCAGACGCTCCCGCACCCCGTGGGGGTCGGAAAGCATCTCGTGGGCCAGGCCGTCCAATAGGGCCAGCTTGCCCCGGGCTACGTCGGCCTCGCGGCCGGTCTCGCCGTACAGGGGGCACACGCTTTGGCAAAAGCCGCAACGCATGCAAGTGATGAGCTGCTCGTCCAGCTCGGCCAGAAGCCGGGCAAGTTGGGTAACGCTGCTCATTTGCCCAGATACTCCATGGAGGCAGCGCGTCCGGCTGCGCCAGTCACCGGCATACAGCGTTGCTGGCTGCACTCGGGCCTCGACGTAGCTTTGGCTACGCCTGCGGCCCTCCTTTGCCAGACGCCTTGTCTGCCGCTGGCTGGCTGTGCCGGGGTTTGGTGTAACCCCTGCACAGTGAGTATGGAAATACTTTTCATTGGGACCTCATGGATTAAATCTTCTGCGTATTGCCGCACAGCCTTCATGGAGTATCTGGGCTAGGCCCCTACGATCTTGCCGGGGTTGAGGATGCCCTTGGGGTCCATGGCCATCTTTAGACGCCGGGACCAGGCTATGGTGGCCTCGCCCACCTCTTTGGCCAAAAAGCGGGTCTTGGTCAGGCCCAGGCCGTGCTCCCCGGACAGGGTGCCGCCCAGGGAAAGGGCCTTGTCGAACAGCTCCTCCACTGCCTGGCGCACCCGCCGCTCCTGGTCGGGATCACGCTTGTCAAAGACGATGGTGGGGTGCAGGTTGCCGTCGCCCGCGTGGCCAAAGGTGCCGATGGTCAGCTCGTAGCGCTGGGCCAGGTCGGTGATGAAGCGCACCAGCTCGGGCACCTTGCTGCGGGGCACCGTGGCATCCTCCAACACCACCGAGGGCTTGAGCCGGGCCAGGGCGGGTATTGCCGCTCTCCGGGCGGTCCAGATGCGCTCCTTTTCCGCCTCGTCGGCGGCTGGGCGCACCAGGGTGGCTCCCTGAGCCTTGCAAATCTCCTGCACCTTTTCAGCCTCCTCGGCCACCTGGGCCGGGTGGCCGTCCACCTCGATGAGCAGCAGGGCCGATGCCTCGGTGGGCAGACCGGCCCCGGAGTAGTCTTCCACCGTGCGTATGGTGAAGTTGTCCAAAAACTCCAGGGTGGCGGGCACGATGCGTGCGGCGATTATAGCCGACACCGTCTCGCTGGCCGCCTGCACCCGGTCGAACACCGCCAGCATGGCCCGGCTGGCCGCGGGCGGGGGAATGAGCTTGAGGATGATCTGACCGAACACCCCCAGGGTGCCCTCCGAGCCCACCATGAGCCCGGCCAGGTTGTAGGCGGTGGCGCATTTCACGGTGCGCGAACCGGTCTTGATTAGCTGGCCGTCGGTGTCGAAAAAGCTCATGCCCATGACATAATCGCGGGTCACCCCGTACTTGAGCCCCCTGAGGCCGCCGGAGTTTTCGGCCACGTTGCCGCCCAAGGTGGATACCGCCTGGCTGCCGGGATCGGGCGGGTAGAACAGGCCCAGCTTTTGGGCGGCGGCGAATAGGCGGGCGTTGACCACCCCCGGCTCCACCACCGCGTATAGGTCTTCCTGGTTTATCTCCACGATGCGGTTCAGGGCGGTGGTTACCACCACCACTGCTTGGCGCGAGGGTATGGTCCCGCCGCTGAGGTTGGTGCCCGCCCCGCGCACGGTAAGCGGCAGGCCCTCCTGGTTGCACAAACGTATCACCCGGCCCAAGGTTTCCAGATTGGTGGGGCGCACCGCCAAGCCGGGAGGCTGGCTGGGCAAAAGAGCCGCGTCATAGGAATAGGTGAGCAGGTCCGAGGCGTTGTCAAAGACGTTTTTCGGGCCGGCTATGCGTTGAAACTCTTTTTGCAGTGCCTCGGTACTCATCTTCCCTCCGGACGGGGTTCATGGGCCAAGTCCTAATACTATATGCGGTCAAGGCCGTTTTGAAAACGCCCAGAACTCCTTGGCTTTATCCAGGGGCGCGATCTGATAGTATTGAGAAGTCTGCAATGGGAGCAAACCTTGAAGCAAGATGAATTGCAACTAGAATTCGTTCGCCAGGCCGAGATCGTCTCAGCCGGGGTGAGTACGGTGAAAGACCTGGCAGAGGCCTTTGCCCATGCCGCGCGCCTTACCGCCCAGCAGGGCGGGAAAGGTTTGGCCGCGCCGGACTGGGGGGATGATGAGTTGGCCTCCATCCAGACCGCTTGCGATCAACACGGATTGGAGCTAATAAGCCAAGGCCTCAGGGAGCGGGCCGGTGAGTTTCACACCGGGTTGACTTGGGCCCAGTGGGGAGTGGCCGACAGCGGGACCATAGTGGTGGATTCAGCTTCAGAAGAGCTCCGCCTGGCCAGCATGCTGGCCGAGACCCACGTGGCCGTGCTGCCGGTGGGTAATATCCGAGCCGACCTGTTCACCCTGGAGCAGGAGATCCACGCCACGTTGTCTCGGGCTCCGGGCTATTTGGCCTTTATCACCGGCCCCAGCCGCACCGCGGACATTGAGCTGGTGCTCACCCTGGGAGCCCACGGCCCCCGCCATCTGCAAATTCTGCTGCTGGAGCAGAGCAAATGAGCCGCGCCTCCCGCCGCCGCTACCACCAGCGCCTCAAGGGCGCCTTGAACAACCAGTTCCTTGGCCAAACCCTGGCCCGTTTCCAAACCCACTACCGGGGAGCCCGGGCCGCCGGGTTTGAGGGAATGGACTTCCCGGCCTTGGCCACTGGGGTTGGCGAGGCCAAGGACGAGGCCATAAGCCGCTTGCCCGAGCTATTTGAGCAGTTCAAGGCCAAGGCCGAGGCCGCCGGGGCCAAGGTACACCTGGCTCACGACGCGGCCCATGCCAGGGAGATCATCGCCGAGATCGCCGCCCGGGCGGGCGTAAAAAAGGTGGTCAAGTCCAAGTCCATGACCACCGAGGAGATATTCCTCAATCCTTACCTGGAGTCCCAGGGGCTTCAAGTCACCGAGACCGATTTGGGCGAGTGGATCATCCAACTACGCCATGAAAAGCCCAGCCACATGGTGGCTCCGGCAATCCATTTGTCTCGCAGCCAGGTGGCCGAATTGTTCACCCAGGTCACCGGCGAAAAGCAGGACCCCGAGGATATCGCCGCCCTGGTGGAGGTGGCCCGCCAAAGGCTGCGCCGGGCCATGCTGGAAGCGGACATGGGCATCAGCGGGGCCAACTTTGCCATGGCCTCCACCGGAACCATCGCCACGGTTACCAACGAAGGCAACGCCCGCTTGGTCACCACCCTGCCTCGGGTCCACGTGGCCCTGGTGGGCCTGGAAAAGCTGGTGCCCGATTTGAACACCCCGCTGAAGATTTTGCAGGTGCTGCCCCGCTCGGTGACCGGCCAGCCCATCAGCACCTACGTGACCTGGATAACCGGGGCGGTGGAGTGCGCGGCCAATGAGGGGCGCAAAGAGCTGCACATCGTGTTTCTGGACAACGGCCGCCTGGCCCTGTCGCAAGACCCGGTGTTTAGCCAAGCCCTGCGCTGTTTGCGTTGCGGTTCCTGCGCCAATGTGTGCCCCATCTACGGCAAGGTGGGCGGGCATCACTACGGCCATGTGTACATCGGGGCCATCGGACTTATCCTCACTTACTTTTACCACGGCCTGGAAGCGGGCCAGGAGCTGGTGAAAAACTGCCTCAACTGCCAGGCCTGCAAGGTGAACTGCCCAGCGGGCATCGATCTGCCGGGGCTCATCAAAAAGACCGCCCGCCTAGTCATGGCCGAGGAAGGCCGCCCGCTCAAGAACCAGCTTTTACGCCGGGTCATGACCAATCGCTCCCTGTTCCACTTCCTGCTGCGCCGGGCCTATCTGGCCCAAAAACCCCTGGCCAGGGGCGGCAGGCTTATTCGCCATCTGCCCCTGTTCTTCGCCCCGGATCAGGAGTTCCGCAGCCTGCCGGTGGTGGCGGCCGAGCCCCTACGCGACCGCTGGGGCCGCCTGGCGCCTATTGTGCCCAACCCCCGCCTCAAGGTAGCCCTGTTCGGCGGCTGCCTGATCGACTTTGTGTACCCCGAGCAAGCCGAGGCCTTGCTCAAGCTGATCGAGGGCAAAGGCATTCAGGTGGACTATGCCCGGGACCAGAGCTGTTGCGGCTTGCCCGCGGCCATGGCCACGGAGGAGGAGACCGCCCAGGAGGTGGCCCGGCAAAACCTGGCCGCCCTGGACGCGGAAGACCACGATTACGTACTCACCCTGTGCGCCTCCTGCGCCTCGCATCTTAAAAAATACCCCGAGCTGTTGGCCGATGATCCGGTGTGGGCCGAGCGCGCCGGGCACCTGGCCGACAAGGTCATTGACCTGGGCAGCTTCCTGCAAAAAGAGGCGGGCCTGGAGGCGGGGGCGGACCGTGGCGAGGCAGTGGCCTATCACGCGCCCTGCCACCTATGCCGGGGCCTGGGGGTGCACGACACCTCCCAGGAACTGTTGCAAGAAGCGGGCTACGACTATCGGCCCTATGACGACGAGGAGGTGTGCTGCGGCTTTGGCGGGTCCTACTCCCTGGACTTTCCCGAGATGTCGTCAGTGATTCTGGAGCGCAAGCTCGCCCGGGTGGCGGCCACCGGGGCCGATACCCTGGTTACCGATTGCCCGGGCTGCGTACTGCAGTTGGAGGGTGGCCTGGACCAGTTGGGCTCGCCCATCAAGGTGCGCCACTTGGCTCAGACCCTGGCAGAGGCCAAGAAAAAAGATGGTGGCTCATAGAGGCCTGTGGCTAACTGCGGATGGGCCTCCCAGCCCTTTGGGGGACAAGATCTTCACGTTATAGAATTTGCGGAACGCATCCCCTAGCGGCACAGCCAGGTGACGGCAGACAAGGCATTCGGCAAGCGAAAGCCGGAGGCGTAGTGAAAGCTACGTCGAGGTTTGAGCGCCGCCGATAACGCAGTATGCCGGTACCTGGCGCAGCCGCCTACTAAAGCTCCAAACCCTGCTGAGGTGCGCGCACCACGGTCAGCATCATCTTGAAGCGCTGGCGGGCGGTGAGGGCGTGGGGCTTGCCCGCGGGCATGGCCACCACCTGACCGGCGGCCACATTCATCACCTGGCCGTCGATGTCCACTTCAGCCTCACCGTCAAGCACCTGCACCAAGGCATCGGCGGGCACGGTGTGGGCGCTGATGCCCTCGCCTGTGTCAAAGGCGAACAAGGTCAGGCTGAGGAAGTTGTTCTGGGCCAAGGTGCGGCTCACCACCTGGCCTTGCTGGTATTCCACCAGGCCTTGAATGTCCAAAGGCTGTGCAAATTCGAGGTTCTTGAGTAGCTCGGGCTTGTCCATGCTTTCTCCTTTGGGGTTTGTCTAAAAATTATAACCCAGGCTCAGGGCGGGGAAGTTGGAACTGTGGTTTTCCCAAAAAAGTGATATTGCCTTGTGATCTAGCCACCGCCCGACCCTCATGAAATATCCGGGCTGTCCTGGCATAATTGGGGGGAGCGAATTCTTGCGCACGGAACGTGGAAATGACCTTTTTCAGTTTTTTGGTCAAAAAATTCATCGGCCGCCTGGTGTTGCCCCTGGGTCAAGTGCTGGTGCTATGGCTGGCCGGCGCCCTGGTTTGGTGGCGGCGTCCGGCCAGACGTACCGGGCCGTTATTGATGATTATGGCCGGGTTGTGGCTGCTGGTGCTGTCCATGCCCATCACCGGGCTGGGGCTAATGCACGGCCTGGAGGCGCAAAACTGGTCATATGCTTCGCCTGACGCCTTGAGAGACCAGGGGGTGCGCGATATTGTTGTGCTGGCTGGAGGCTATGGCCAGGGAGACACCACGGCGGCCGACTGCCTGGCCCCAGCCAGCCTTAAGCGCTTGCTGGAAGGAGTGCGCCTGTGGCGGCAAATGCCTGGTGCCAAGTTGGTGCTTTCAGGGGGGGATTTTTACGGCGAATTGAGTGAAGGCCAGGCCATGGCCGCCCTGGCTCTGGAGCTGGGTGTACCCAGAGAGGCCATAATTTTGGAGGACGCCTCGTGGGACACCGAGGACCAGGCCCGGCTGCTTAAAAAGCGGTTGGACCACAAGCCCTTTGCCCTGGTCACCTCGGCCCTGCACATGCCCCGCTCCCTGGCGTGGTTTCGAAGCTATGGCTTGAATTCAATACCCGCTCCCGGCGACTTTCGCACCAAGGATATACGACTGGACTTGTTTTCCTTGTTACCTTCGGCCAGTGGGTTAAAAAACTGCGAGGATGCAATACACGAATATCTGGGTCTGGCTTGGCAATGGCTAAAGCTGGCCTTGGGCGGAGCCCCAAAGGAAGCAACATCATGAATCCCGCCAAACTCGGCAACTTGACCCCGGAGATGGCCTCCGCCCTGGGTGGTCTGGCTTATGGTCTTTATTTTCTTAGCACCGGCAGCCTGGAGCAGCCCCGGGGCATGCTGGTTTCCTGGGTCAGCCAGGTAAGCGGCGATCCGCCCCTGATCCAGGTGGCGGTGCGCCACAACCGGGGCATGCTTCCTGAAATCATGGCCCAGGGCGAGTTCGCCCTGAACCTTCTGCCCTCGGGCGACCGAGACCTGGCCGCCGCCTTGGGCCGCCCGCCACAGCAGCGCTGGGACGGCATCAAGTTCAGCGAAGGCCCCTTGGGCCTGCCGGTACTAACCCAGGGGCCGGGGGCCATCGGCTGCCGCATTTTGGACAGCAGCCGCCCGGGCGACCACGAGCTTATCCTGGTGCGCCCCTCCGGCGCCTTGTGGCGGGGAGGCCCGGTGCTGAGCACCGCTGAGTTTGAACACGCCTACTTGGGTCTGAGTTGAGCGAGAAATTCCCAGAAATTTTTGATGTGGTGGTGGTGGGCGCGGGGCACGCCGGGTGCGAGGCAGCCCTGGCCGCGGCCCGCCTGGGGGCCCGGTGCTTGCTGGCCACCATAAACCTGGAGCACATCGCGGCCCTCAGCTGCAACCCGGCGGTGGGCGGCCTGGCCAAGGGGCATCTGGTCAAAGAGATCGACGCCCTGGGCGGGGAGATGGGGCTCAACACCGACGCCACGGGCATCCAGTTTCGCCTGCTCAACCAAGGCAAGGGACCGGCGGTGTGGTCCAGCCGGGCCCAGGTAGACATTGACCGCTACCCCCGACGCATGGCCCAGGTCTGCGCGGACCAGCCCGGCCTATGGCTGCTGGACGACGAGGTCAAGGGCCTGGTGGTCAAACAGGGCCGGGTGGCGGGCATCCGGCCGGGCCGGGGGGGACAGATCGCGGCCAAGGCGGTGATCCTCACCACCGGCACCTTCCTGCGCGGGGTTATTCACGTGGGCCTAACCCAAAGCCGGGGAGGGCGCATGGGCGATCCCCCGGCCGATGCCCTCTCGGCGCAGCTCAAGGAGCTGGGCTGCAACCTGGGTAGGCTAAAGACCGGCACCACCCCTCGTTTGGACATAAACAGCCTGGATCTGGAGGGGCTTCCCCAGCAGCCGGGCGACGAGCACCCGCGCATGTTCAGCTTCTTGAACAAGGCCCCGGTGCTGCCCCAGCGGGTGTGCTGGCTCAGCCACACCACCGAGGCAACCCATGAGCTCATCCGCGGTAACCTGGATCAGGCGCCCATGTACGCGGGGGTGATCACCGGGGTGGGGGCCCGCTACTGCCCCTCCCTGGAGGACAAGGTGGTGCGCTTCCCGGATAAAGACAGCCACCAGGTGTTTTTGGAGCCCCAAGGCCTTGACTCGCCGCTCATCTATCCCAACGGCATCCCCACCAGCCTGCCCGCTGAGGTGCAGAACCTTATGGTGCGTACTCTGCCCGGTTGCGGGAGGGCCAAGATCGTGCGGCCGGGCTATGCCATTGAATATGACTACTCCGATCCCCGCGACCTGACTCCCTGGCTGGAGTCCAAGCATCTGGCTGGGTTGTACATGGCCGGGCAGATCAACGGCACCAGCGGTTATGAGGAGGCCGGGGCCCAGGGTCTGTGGGCGGGCATCAACGCGGCCCGGAACACTCAAGGCCTGGACCCGGTGATTTTGGACCGCTCCCAGGCCTATCTGGGGGTGCTCATCGACGACTTGGTGACCAAGGGCACCCTGGAGCCCTATCGCATGTTCACCTCCCGGGCCGAGTTCCGCCTCACCTTGCGCGAGGACAACGCGGACTTGCGCCTGAGCCCCCTGGGCCGGGACCTGGGCCTGGTGGACGACGCGCGTTGGGCCGCTTTTCAGGCCAAGCGCCTTCAGGTGGAGCGCGCCCTGGAGCTGCTGGATCAAGTGCGCCTAAACCCCACCAGCGAGGTCAATGGCCGCCTGGCCGAGCTGGGCAGCGCCCCCTTGCGGCGGCCCCACACAGCGGCGGAGATCCTGCGCAGGCCGGGCATGGACCTGGACCATGTGGCAACTCTGCACCCGGCTCTGGCCGAGCTGGCGGGCCTGGAGCCCGCGGCCACCGAGCAGGTGCAAATAAAGGCCGCTTATGCGGGCTATGAAAAGCGCGAAAAAGAGCAGGTGGAGCGTTTCCGGGCTAAGGAGTCCCTGGCCCTGCCGCCGGATCTGGATTACCAGGGCATCCAGGGCCTGAGCCACGAGGTCAAGGAGAAGCTGACCCGGGTGCGCCCGGCCAGCTTGGGCCAGGCGGCGCGCATTAGCGGGGTGACCCCGGCGGCCCTGGCCGTGCTGCAGCTCACCCTGCACCGCCGCGCCCAGGCTGCGGATTAATCCTTGCCCCCTTTTGGGCCTTGCGCTATAGTCCGGCCTGGAAAATCACCTATTATTGTGAGGCTTAGCGTCCCGCGCTCCGCTTCGGGGGAGGCGGGGGAGAGTGTTATCTTTGCAGTCAACTCCTACCGGGGGGGATGAAGCTGCCCAAGGCGGCGGTTTTGGGGCCTGGATAGTATCCCTGGTACCGGCCCGGGTGAGCCCCAATCAGATCAGCCTGTTCCGCCTGGCCTGCGCCGTAGCCATGGGAGTGGTGGGCCTGGCCGGAAACTACCTGGGATGGGCCATCATTTTGGGCCTGACCGCCGGATTAAGCGACTTGCTGGACGGCGCGGTGGCCCGCCGCCGGGGCCAGGTGACCAAGCTGGGGGCCTTCCTAGACCCCCTTGGCGACAAGGTCTTGGCCCTAAGCGCCACCTTGGTGCTCTTGTACCACGGCGTGCTTTCCTACTGGGCCTTGGCCGCCATCCTGGCGGTGGAGGCCCACGCCCTGCTCATCCCCTTGCTGCACATGGCCCGCCAGAAGATGCGTAACCAACCTATGTGGCCCGCGCCCAGGGTGACGCCCAGCCGCTTGGGCAAGAACAAGACCTTCGGCCTGGCCTGGGGTTTGGGTTTTCAGATCATAGCCGCCTGGGCCGGTTGGCCCTGGCTGATGATAATTGCCAAGACTATCATGTGGATATCTATTTTGGTCGGTGCTTGGGCCAGCGCCATATACTACCGCGATTGGTATGCCGGCCGTTTCGATGAATCCCCTGCCTGAGCGGGCGGGAAGTTTAAAAGAAAGGTGCGACAAATGGCAATAAATACTATCGGCGTCATTGGTTCCGGCCAGATGGGCAACGGCATCGCCCAGGTTGCGGCCGCCGCGGGCCTCAACGTGATCATGAGCGACATCAAAGAGGAGTTCTGCCAAAAGGGCATGGACACCATCAGCGGCAGCCTGGCCCGCTTGGTCAAAAAGGAAAAGATCACCGCAGAGGACCAAGAGGCTATCCTGGGCCGCATCAAGACCACTGTCGAGCTTAAGGACATGGCCGAGGCCGGTATCGTGGTGGAAGCGGCCACCGAAAACGTGGACCTCAAGCTCAACATCTTCCGCCAGCTGGACGAGATCTGCCCCGAGGGTGTGATTTTGGCCAGCAACACCAGCTCCATCAGCATTACCAAGATCGCCGGGGTGACCGGGCGCCCCGAAAAGGTCATCGGCATGCACTTCATGAACCCGGTGCCCATGATGAAGCTGGTGGAGGT
>JAHLLJ010000075.1 GCA_020444205.1 Deltaproteobacteria bacterium
CCCATGAGCCTGGTGGTGCTGGACAACAGCGGCACGGCCATGACCGGCTTCCAGCCGCACCCCGGCACCGAGGCCAACGCCCTGGGCCAGCCAGTGCCGCCAGTGGACATCGAGGCGCTTTGCCGCTCCCTGGGGGCTGAGATCACGGTTTGCGACCCCTTTGACCTGGAAGCCACCCGCCAGGCGGCAATGGAGCTTTTGGCCGACCAGTCCAAGGCCAAGGTGCTCATCCTGCGTCAGCTTTGCGCCCTTAGCCCTCAACGCAAGGGGAGCAAGCCTTATGAAGTAAGAGTTGATCAGGAAAAATGCCTGGGCGATCAATGCGGCTGCAACCGGCTATGCACCAGGGTCTTCGGCTGCCCCGGCCTGGCCTGGGAAAAGGCCAGCGGCAAGGCGCGCATCGACGAGGTGATCTGTGCCGGTTGTGGGGTGTGCGCCTCGGTTTGTCCCCAGGGGGCCATCATCAAGAGCGAAAGGGCCTGAGTCATGGCTGCGGCAAAACTGATTCACGATCCTTATAACCTGATCATCACCGGGGTGGGCGGCCAAGGCAACGTGCTTGCTTCGCGCATGCTGGGCAACGTTCTCACCAGCCAGGGCCTGTGGGTGACCATTGGCGAAACCTTTGGCGCCTCCCAGCGTGGCGGCTCGGTGATGAGCCATTTGCGGGTGTCGGCCGAGGGCTCCTGGTCACCTCAGATACCTGAAGGCAAAGTCCATATGGTGCTGGCTCTGGAGCCCTTGGAGGCGCTGCGGGTCTTGGTTACCTACGGCAACCCCCAGGCCAAGGCCATTGTCAACGACCGGCCCATCCTGCCCATTGCAGCCATTGCCGGACAAAGCGAGTATCCCTCCACTCAAGAGTTGGAAGGCATGTTGGCCCAGCTCACCACCCAGCGCTGGAGCATCCCAGCCACGGAAAAGGCCATGGAGCTGGGCGCCAGCATCTTTGCCAACATCATCATGATCGGGGCCCTGTCCGCCACCGGCGATTTGCCCGTGTCCCGCCATGGCTTTGAGGCGGAGCTGCACAGGGCCCTGGGCCCGGCCAAGGTGCCCACCAACCTGGAGGCCTTTGACCTGGGCGAAGCCATGGTGAAAGGATAGCCGCCTCATGAGGCTCTCCCTGCCCCGCCGCATTTGGTATGAGAACGACTCCCTGGAGATCGCTCTGCCGGATGAATGGCAAGTGGAGCTATGCCCCATGGCAGGGGCCGAGCGCCCGGCCTTGAGTCAGGAAGAGATCGAAGCGGCCCTGGCCCATCCGGTTGGTTCGCCCACGCTGCGGGAGCTGGCTCAAGGCAAAGGTTCGGCGGTAATCGTATTTGACGACATGACCCGCCCCACCCGCTGCGAGCAGATCGCCCCTTTTTTGCTGCGCGAAATAACCGCCGCCGGCGTGCCGGAGGAAAAAATTACCTTTGTCTGCGCCCTGGGCACTCACGGGGCCTTGAGCTTCCATGAGTTCCGCAAAAAGCTGGGCCAGGACATCGTGGAGCGCTTCCGGGTGTTTAACCACAACACCTATGAAAACTGCGACCAAGTGGGCACGACCAGCCTTGGTACCAAGGTGAGCCTCAACCGCGAGGTGCTGGCTGCCGACCTCAAGATAGCCATAAGCTGCGTCACCGCTCATCCCTATGCCGGGTTTTCCGGTGGCGGCAAGATCCTCATGCCCGGCGTGGCCCACATCGACACCATCGCCGACCACCACACCAGGGTCATGGCTCTGGAACCCGAGAGCGTGGGTTTGGGCAAATTCGCGGGTAACCTGGTGCGCCAAGATATTGACGAGGCCGCCGACATGGTGGGCCTGGATTTCTCGGTAAATGTGCTGGTGAACCAGCGGGGCCAGGCTGCCGCAGTGGTAGCTGGTGAACTACGCCGCTCCCATGCCAAGGCGGTGGAACTGGCCCAGGATTGCTACGTCACCAAGCCCCGGCCACGGGACATGGACCTGGTTATCTCCAACGCCTTTGTCAAAGCCAATGAAATGCCCATTGCCGTGGCCTTAGCTCGGGGCGCCCTAAAGCCTTCGGGCGGCACAGTGGTGGTCATCGCCGACTCGCCCGAGGGCCAGGTGGTGCATTATCTTTTGGGCCGCTTCGGCACAGGGCACGGAGGGCGCATGCATCCGGTGCGCCGCCTGCCGAATGATCTAAGGCTCATTATTATGGCCCCCTCCTTGGACCGCACCTTTGGCGACTGGTTTGCCAACCCCGAAATCATTACTTTCAGCAAGACCTGGGAGCAAACCTTGGAGTTGCTGGCCCGGGAGCACGGCCCGGGCACCCGCACTGCCGTCTTGCCCAATGCGACCATGCAATACTTTGCCGCATAAACTGGGAGCGCATCATGTCTCAAGCACTGGCTCAATACAAAATAGAAGACTTCATCGCTCAGGTGACCTTGAACAATCCCCCCATGAACCCACTGACCACCGAGGCCAAGGTAGCCTTGGGTGAAGTATTTCAAGAGCTTGAGGAACAAAGCGACAAGGTACGGGCGGTAGTGCTCTCCGGCGGAGGGGAAAAGGCCTTTGCCGCGGGCGCGGACATCAAGGCCTTTTTGGAGCTCACCCCGGAAACCGCCCTCCCCCGCTTGGAGAAAAGCCACCAAATTTTCTCCCTGGTGGAAAACTACCGCTGGCCGGTAATCGCGGCCATTCATGGCTTTTGCCTGGGGGGCGGATTGGAACTGGCCCTTTGCTGCGATATACGCTACGCTTCCGCTGATGCGGTGTTGGGATTCCCGGAGGTGAATCTGTCCATCTTCCCGGGCAACGGGGGTATGGCCAGGGGGTTGCACTTTTTGGGCCTGGGCCGCTTCAAGGAGTTGGTTTACACCGGGCGCCGCATTAGCGCGGCCGAGGCCTATGAATACGGCCTGGTGGAAAAAGTGGTGCCGCGCGAAGAGCTCATGGACGAGGCCTTGGGCCTGGCCCGGAGCATAGCCAAGCGTGGCCCCTTGGGGGTGGCCGGCGCCAAAAAAGTGATCAACCAAACCCGCGATCTGGCAGTGGCCGAGGCCCTGTCCGTGGAAGCGCGTAATTGGTCCGAGCTGGCCGACACCGAGGATATGAAGGAGGGAGCCAGGGCTTTCGTTGAAAAACGCAAGCCTCTTTACCACTGCCGATGAGTAATGATGTTGGGCTGCAAGACAGCGCCGCCGCGCCCCAGGCAGGCGTTTATTATGGCTGGTACGTGGTGGGGATTGCCTTTCTGGCCAACTTTGCCGCGGCCGGTAGCCAGTTCTACGCCTTCAACGCCTTCATGCTGCCCCTGTGTGAGTTGCGCGGCTGGACCCGGGTCGACATAAACCTGGCCCCTATCATCGGCTTTATCTGTGGCTTGCTGGGGCAATACTCCTACGGCACCATCATCTCCATAACCGGCCCACGGCGCCTCATGGCCATGGGCGCGCTGGTATCCGCCGCGGCTTTCATTACCTTGGGCCAAACCGATGAGCTTTGGCTTTTCTATCTGGCTTACATCTTGTTGATCATGGGCAACGCGGCCATGGCCTCCCTGGTGGCCAACACCGCTGTTTCCAACTGGTTCGTGCGCCTCAGGGGCCGGGCCATGGGCATGGCCACCAGCGGCCTCACCATGTCCGGAGTGATACTGCCTTTCGCGGCCTATAACCTGCTCAATACAGTGGGCTTGAGCTGGGCCTTTGTCATAATCGGACTGGGCATAGCCTGTCTGGCTCCCCTGGCCTGGCTGGTGGTGCGCGACTCTCCAGAGTCCTGCGGCCTGCTGCCCGACGGCCAAGCCGTTTCTCCCCAGGATAAACAGTGCCCCCAAATAATGCCCCAGTCCCAGGTGCCCCCCAGCCAATTGGTGCGAAGCGCCTCCTTCTGGAAAGTGGGCCTGGCCTATGGCTTGGCCAGCGCCGGGGTGTTCGCGGTGGTGTTCCAACTGGGGCCGCGCTTCCAAGACCTGGGCATGGACGGCGACACGGCCATGATCATGGTCGCCCTTACCTCGGTGGCCGGCACTTTCGGCAAATTCACCTGGGGCACCCTGTGCGACCGCATCCCACCCAACCGCCTGACCGCGGTTATGTTCTCCATCGTGGGCCTGGGGCAGATTTTGGGGCTGGTGGCCAGCGGCCCCATTACCGTGGGCTTTTTCATCGTCATATTCGGCTTCGGCATGGGCGGGATCATGTCCACCTTTCCCATCATCAGCGCCTGGTGCTTCGGACGGGCCGCCTTTGCTTCGGTTTTTCGCCTGTTGGCCTTGTTCCTGGGCTTGCAGGCGGTGGGCTACCTGCTGATGGGCGGGTCTTTCAACCTCACCGGTTCCTACGATGCCGCCTACATGATCTTTATTTTCGTGGACATGGCCGCTGCCGCCACCATCGTTACGGTAAAACCCTCGGTCTGGGCCCAGCCCGAAGCCTCCAAATAGGCTCCGCCAAGGGCCGCCCGGCGCAACTCGCTGAACTCTGGGAGCACTTTGTATGAAAAAGCCGCTTAGCCAGGTAATCTTCGACCGTAGTGACCGGGCCATCAGCACCATACGCCTGGGGGTGCTCGGCGGCACTGGGGTGGACATAACCGAAGCCGCACAAAAGCCTCTGATCGCCATCGCCAGCTCTCACACCGAGTTCAACCCAGGTCACATGCATTTGCACAGCTTGACCGCCCGGGTGAAGGAAGGCGTTTTGGCCGCCGGAGGCCTGGCCTTTGAGTTCAACGTGCCTGCCCCGTGTGACGGCCTGGCCGAAGGGCACCACGGCATGCGATTCGTGCTGCCCCAGCGGGAGCTCATCGCCGACACGGTGGAGACCTACATCCGCAGCATGTGCTTTGACGGGGTGGTCTTGGTGGCCTCCTGCGACAAGATCATCCCCGGCATGCTCATGGCCGCCGCCCGCCTGGACCTGCCCACCGTGCTGCTGCCCGGTGGCCCCAGCGAAAAGGCCATCCGCCAGCGCCGCAACCAGGTGGATAGTGTGAAGCTGGCCGACTACGAGGATCCGGAGGACCGCGCCGCTTGCGTAACCAGCGGCTCCTGCGGGGCCTGCGAGGTCATGGGCACGGCCAACACCTTCCAGTGCCTCAGCGAAGCCCTGGGCCTGTCCTTGCCGGGCTCGGCCACAGTGCCGGGATATGCCGCCGACAAGCTGCGCCTGGCCCGGGCTTGCGGCCGCCGGGTGGTAGAAATGGTTGAACAGGACCTGTGTGCCCGGCGCTATCTGACCGCCGATTCCCTGGAAAACGCCCTGATGCTGTGCCAGGCCCTGGGCGGCTCCACCAACGCGGCCCTGCACCTGCCCGCTCTGGCCCACGAGCTGGGTTTGGAGCTGCCTTTGGAGCGCTTCAATCAATTCAGCCTTCAGGTGCCCACCTTGTGCGCCATCAGTCCCAACGGCCCCCACGGAGTACTGGATTTACACCGGGCCGGAGGGGTGCCTGCGGTGATGAGCCGTATCTCCGAAAACCTGCACCAACAGGCTCCTAACGTGTGCGGCCAAACCTGGGGAGAGATCGTGGCCTCGGCCCAAGTGCGCGATGAAGCGGTAATTCCGCCCAGGGAGCATCCCCACTTTGCCCAGGGCGGCACCGTGGCCCTGTTCGGCAACCTGGCCCCGGATGGGGCGGTGATCAAACAGTCGGCGGTGAACCCGGATATGCACTGCTTTGCCGGGCCAGCCAGAGTGTTCGAGTCCGAGGAGGCCTGCCTGGAGGGTTTGCGCCAAGGAACCATATTAGAAGGCGAGGTGGTGGTTATCCGCAACGAAGGGCCCAAGGGCGGGCCGGGCATGCCCGAGACCCTGGCGGTAACCGTGGGCCTGAATCAGTCAGGCCTAAAACGGGTGGCCCTGGTCACTGACGGCCGCTTCAGCGGAGCCAGTCAAGGGCCATGCGTGGGGCACGTTTCACCCGAGGCGGCGGCGGGCGGTCCTATAGCTGCGGTGAGAGACGCGGACCTGATCAGCATCGACATTGCCGGACGCAGCCTGGAGGTTCAAATAGCGCCGGAGGAGATGGCCCGTCGCCTAGCCGCCCATGAGCCCAAGCCAAGAGAAATTCCAAAGGGTTACATGCGGCGCTATGTGAAGCTGGTGTCCTCGGCCGCCAGAGGCGCGGTATTGGATTGATTCAACCTGCCAATCTCTGCCAATCCTGATGGCGCAGATGCCAACAAAGCACGGCAGATTGATAGGTTAAGGCACTATTTCCAAGTCAGAGCAATCTTGACACAAATCCCCGCCAATGATACTCATTAAATTAATAGGCGCTAGAAAGCGCTAGACATCAAAATAACAAAATACAAAAAACTACCAGCCAGAAGGCATGGGGAGCGGGGGCTCCCACGTTGCCTTCTGGTTTTTTTATTACCAAGCGAATAAGGCTGACCATGAAGACAGCGCGCTGGTTGTTCATGGAGGAGAGGAAATGGTTTGCCGAATCGCGAGGTTGTGTGCGGCAGTCGCACTGTGCGTGGGGTTGAGCATCCCGGCTGGGACCGCCGGGGCCCTTGAAAAGAGCAAGGAACAGGCTCAAAAGACCGATGACGTGGTAGTGGTATCCTCGCCCATCATCGAAGGCGACCGGGTCAACCGCCTGGCCAGCGAAGTAACCGTGATTAGTGAGCAACAAATCGACGACCTGAACGCGGGCGATCTGCCCTCGGCCCTGCGCCGCACCCCTGGTGTGGTGATCAGCCGTCACAACCCGGTGGGCTCCTTTGGCGGCGGCTCGGGCGGGGCGGTGTTCATCCGGGGCATGGGCACCGGCCGCCCCGGCCAAGACATCGTCACCATGATCGACGGCATCCCCATGGTGGTGGGAGTATGGAACCACTCGGTAATGGACATGCTCTCCATCGACAACGTGCACGCCATCCAGGTGTACAAGGGCGCCCAGCCGGTCTTGTTCGGCAACAACGCCTTCGCGGCGGTAAACATCGTGCCCAAGTACAAGAAGGAAGAAGGCTTTTACACCCACGGCAAGCTGGCGGGCGGCTCCTACAACACCCTGGTGGAGGTGGCCGAAACCGGCGGCAAGATCGAGGGCTTTGACTATTACTTGGTGCAGAGTTACCGCTACAGCGACGGACAACGGGACGATGCCGGAGGTTCGTTGCAAAACTACTACGGCAACATCGGCTACACCTTCAACCCGCACCTGCGCCTGGGCCTGATGGTGAACTACACCCACAACTGGTCCGAAGACCCCGGACCGGAGGGTCACCCCGAGCTTAGCGACGGCACCTTCAAGACCAGGGACACCATCAGCATCCTCAAGTTGGAGGACAACTACGACTGGGGCTATGGCTATGTAAAGGTCTATTGGGATGACGGGCATCTGGACTGGCAAGAACAAAGCGACGGCAGCGACACCCGCACTGATTACAACAACTACGGTATCCGCGTCAACCAGACCCTGACCTTGTGGCAGGGGGGGGCCCTGACCCTGGGCTTTGATCAAGACTACATCTCGGGCAAGGTGCTCACGGTTAGCGCCACGGGAAGGCAAAACGGCGGCAACAAGGAGACCTTCCGTTTGTCCCAGCCCTACGCGGCCTTGAGCCAGGAGTTCAAGCTGGGCCAGTTCACCCTGATCCCTTCCTTGGGCGCGCGCTACTTTGACCACAGCGAGTTCAGCTCCGAGACCGGCTATCAGGCCGGAGCCATCCTGCGCTACCAAGACACCGAGCTACACGCCAACTTTGCCCACACCTACAACTACCCCGGCGTGTATGTGGTGCAGCAGTCCAAAATGTTTTGGCACAACAGCTTTTGGGAAAACCTACAGCCCGAGGAACTCGATCACTTCGAGTTGGGGGTGAGCCAAAAATTCGCCTCCTGGATAAAGGCTGACCTCACCTATTTCCGGGACCAGGGCAGCGACCGGCTGGTGCTGGTCTACAACCCGCCCCATTGGGAGAACATCGGCGACTTTGACAACCAGGGTTTGGAGGGCACCCTCACCTTCTATCCCATGCGCGACCTGGCTCTGTTCGTGGGGGCAACCTACCTGGACCGCAGTCCGGACGACACCCCCTACGCCCCGGAGTGGAGCGGCTCGGCCGGAGCCAACTGGCGCTTCTTGCCCGGCTGGATGGCCAGCGTGGACGCCCAGTACGTGGACGAGTACTACGTGAGCGACACCCGCTACGCGGGCTCGCGCCAGATGGTGGACGGCTTCCTCATCTTCAACGCCAAGGTCAGCTATGAGTTCCAGATCAAGGGTATCGACATGAAGGTCTTTGCCGCGGGGGAGAACCTGACCAACCAAGACTATGAGTACAAGCCGGGCTATCCCATGCCGGGCATTAACGGCATGCTGGGCGTGGAGTTCAGCTTTTAAGCTAAACCGGCGGGGCCGTGGCCTAACGGCTCCGCCGCTATTAACAAACAACCGGAGACGGACCATCAGCTTATGAAACACCATCACGCCACACTGCCCCCCCCTGTGGCCGGCGACCTTGGGGCCGGGTTGGTCTCCCGCTACGGTGCGGGCCTCAGGCGGCGCTACCTCATATTGATCGCCCTGGGTGTGCTCACCGTGCTGCTGGCCCTACAGGCGGTGGCGGTGGGGGCCTTTGACCTGTCGCCCTTCAAGGTGCTCATGATTTTCTTGGGCCAGGGCGAGGGTGCCCAGTCGGTGGTGGTGTTCAACATCCGCCTGCCGCGCATCGTGGCCGCCATTGTAACCGGATGGGGCCTGGGCCTGTCCGGCCTGATGACCCAAAGCCTGCTGCGCAACCCCCTGGCCTCGCCCTTCACCCTGGGCATGAGCCACGGCGCGGCCTTTGGCGCGGCCTTTGCCATAGTCTTTATGGGGGCTGGAGCGGTGACCACCAGCGCCTTATACAGTGCCGGTTCGGCTGACTTTATGTTCTCCGGCCTTTACGCGGTCACCCTCATGGCCTTTGCCGGGGCCATGGCCGCCACGGTGGTGATCATCCTATTGGCCCGCATGCGCCAGATGAACGCCTCGGCGGTTATTCTGGCCGGGGTGGCCATGTCTTCGCTGTTCATGTCCGGCACCATCCTGGTGCAATATTTCGCCACAGAGGTGGAGATCGCCACCGTGGTGTTCTGGACCTTCGGCGACGTGGCCCGCTCCAACTGGCGCGAGATCCTGGTCCTGGCCGTGGCCACCGTGCTGGTGAGCGCCTATTTCCTGCGCCGCCGCTGGGACCTCAACGCCCTATTGGCCGGGGAGGAAACCGCCCAGGCCCTGGGAGTACACGTTACCCGCCTGCGCCTGCTGGGCATGTTCCTGGCCTCGCTGCTGGTGGCCCTGGCCACTGCCTTCCACGGCATCATCGCCTTCCTTGGCCTGCTGGCCCCGCACATCAGCCGCCGGCTGGTGGGCGGCGACCATCGCCTGCTGGTGCCCTGCTCCGGTCTGGTGGGCTCTGCCCTGCTTTTGGCCGCCGACACCATCGGCCGTCTTGTGGTGGGCTCGGGCAGCCTGCCGGTGGGGGTGCTAACCTCCTTCATGGGCGCGCCGTTGTTCCTCTATCTGTTGCTCAGGGGGAGGCGGCTATGACCCTGGAAGCCAAGGGCCTGTTCTTCAACTACAACGGCCAACCGGTGCTGCGCGGGCTGGACCTGTCCCTGGAGCACGGTGAGATCACCGGCATCCTGGGAATCAACGGCGCGGGCAAGTCCACCCTGCTCCGCTGCCTCAACCGCATCCTGCGTCCTCAAAAGGGCGTGGTAATGGTGGAGGACCAGGACCTGAGCAAGCTGGGCGGCGAGCAGATCGCCCGGCTCATCGGCTACGTGGCCCAGAGCCAGGAGCGCGAACCGCTCAGCGTATTTGATGCGGTGCTTCTGGGCCGCAAGCCCCACATAAAATGGCAGGCCACCACCCACGACCTGGAGGTGGTCACCCGGGTGCTGACCCAGATGGGTCTGGAGCCCCTGGCCCTGCGCCCGGTGTCCAGCCTGAGCGGCGGAGAGGCCCAAAAGGTGGTCATCGCCCGGGCCCTGGCCCAGGAACCCCACCTGCTGCTCTTGGACGAGCCCACCAGCAACCTGGATCTGCGCAACCAACTGGAGGTCATGCAACTGCTAATGCAGGCGGTACGCAGCCAGGGTTTGGGCGCAGCGGTGTGCCTGCACGACATAAACCTGGCCCTGCGCTATTTGGACCGCATGGTGCTGATGAAGCAGGGCCAGGTGCATTCACTGATAACCCCTGACGAGTTGACCGCCGATATTATTCGCGAGGTTTACGGCGTGGAGGCGGTGATCACCGAGGTGGAAGGCCACCGGGTGGTGATCCCCCGCAGCGCCATTCCCCGCCAAGCAACTTAGTCTGCCTTTTAGGAGATAGCACGATGTCCCCGCTTAAAAGCTTCCAGCGCCTTTTCCTCTGCGCCTTGGCGGCCCTATTGCTCCTGACCCTGGCCCCCTTGGCCCAGGCGGCGGGAACCATGGAGATAACCGACATGGCCGGCCGCAAGGTCACCGTGCCCACCGACCCCTCGCGCATCGTGTGCATGGGGCCGGGCTGCCTGCGCCTGATGGTCTATCTGGGTGCCCAAAACAAGGTGGTGGGCATCGAGGAGTTTGAAAAGCGCTTCCCCGCGGGGCGTCCCTATTACTACGCCAGCCCCGAGCTGGGCAAGCTTCCCTCCTTCACCCCCGGCGGGGTGGCGGCCATCAACAACCTGCCCGATCTGGAAGGGGTGCTCAAGATGCGGCCCCAGGTGGTGTTCATCACCTATTTACAAAAGGCCAAGGCAGACCAGCTGCAAGCCCTGATCAAGATTCCGGTGGTGGTGCTGTCCTACGGCCCCTTTGCCTCCTTTGACCAGGTGGTCCTGGACTCCATCCTCTTGGCCGGGCGTATCCTGGGCAAGGAGCAGCGGGCTCAGGCCTTGGTGCAGCAGATGGAGGCTTGGCAAAAGGACCTGGCCCAACGCGGCAAGGCGGGTAAGCGGCACCCCGGGGCTTATATTGGCGGCATCGGCTTCAAGGGGGTGCACGGCCTGGAAAGCACCGATCCCCACTACCTGCCCTTCCGCTGGGTGGGAGCCAACAACCTGGCCGCGGCCAAGCAAAAGGCCGGGCACCTGATGCTGGACAAGGAAAAGATCCTGGGCCTGAACCCGGAGTACATCTTTATCGACGGCGGTGGCATGAGCCTGGTGGCCGCGGACTACGCCAAGAAGCCCGAATTCTACAACAGCCTACGCGCCTTCAAAGAGGGCAAGGTGTACGTGCTGCATCCCTTCAACTGGTACACCACCAACCTAGGCACCGCCCTGGCCGATGCCTACGCCATCGGCAAGATCCTGCAGCCCCAGGAGTTCAAGGACGTGGACCCCGCGGCCAAGGCTGACGAGATTTATGTTTTCCTTATGGGCAAGCCGGTGTACGGGCAAATGGCCAAACGCTACGGTCCTTTGGGCGGCCCGCCGCCCTTCCTAAAGGGAGCCAAGAAATGAACCAGGCCAAGGCGGAATTTTTCGATGCCCAGGTAGCGTCCGGTTGGGCGGCCGAAGAATACGGCGACATTGAGCGGCCCAAGCTGGAGCGTTTGCTGACCCAGAGCGAGCTGGGGCCAGGGCAATGGGTGTTGGAGCCTGGCTGCGGCACGGGGCGCCTGAGCGAAGTGCTGGCCCAGGTGGTGGGCCCTACCGGCCACTTGGTGGCCATGGACATAAGCCAAGGCATGGTGGATGCCTGCCGCAAGCGGGTGGCTGGGCTCTCCTGGGTGCGGGTGGAGCAGATGGCGGTGGAAGATTTTCAGCCCCCAGTGGGCAGCTTCGACCGGGTGGTGTGCCACCAAGTGTTTCCCCACTTCGACGACCAGCCCGCCGCCTTGGCCCACCTGGTGAGCCTGCTCAAACCCGGCGGTATACTCACGGTGGTGCACTTCATGCCCAGCGCGGTGATCAACGACACCCACCGCAAGGCAGGCACGGTGGTGGAAAAGGACATGCTTCCCCCGCCCGGGGAGATGCAGCGCATGATGACCCAGGCCGGCCTGGGCGTGGAAAACCTGGTGGACGACGAGCTGGGCTATCTGCTCAAGGCCCGCTTGCCCGGCGCCTAGAATATATATCTAAACGATGATTCCATAGGAGACTGCAACCATGGCTGGATGTGAACTTTCCCAGGAACAAATCGATAAGGCGGTGGACTTTCACGGTCACTGGTGCCCCGGCCTGGCCATCGGCCTGAGGGCTGGCGAGTACGTGCTCAACCACATGGGCCGCTCCGAGGACGAGGAAGTGGTGGCCCTGGTGGAAACCGATATGTGCGCGGTGGACGGCATCCAATCGCTCACCGGCTGCACCTTTGGCAAGGGCAACCTGCTCTATCAAGACCACGGCAAGCTGGCCTTCACCTTTTACCGGCGCAGTGACGGCAAGGGCGCGCGCCTGGTGTTCGACGCCCAGCGCCTAGGCAGCCCGGACTCAGAGTTCACCGAGCTCAACCGCAAGTGGCTGGGAGGCAAGGCCACCCCGGAAGAGGTCAAGCGGCTCATGAAGATGCGCGAGGAGCGCACCGACGACATCATGGCCTCTGACTTGGAAGAGCTTTTCGAGGTCAAGGAGCCCGACGTGCCTCTACCCCACTCGGCCCGTATCCTCACCAGTCTGGTGTGCGAGGCCTGCGGAGAGTCGGTGATGGAGTCGCGCACCCGCCGTCTGGAAGGCCGCACCATGTGCATCCCCTGCTTCACCAAACAGGGTTAGCCAAGCCGTAAGCACGCATCGCCTTCAGCCTGCCCCCAAAAATCGTAAGCATCAACGTCCCGCCCACCCGGGCGGGACGAGGAGAATCACCATGTCAGCTTCCCCTGGCAACCAACCGCAGGCGTCCGGAGATCAGGCTGCGGGCAGCGGCTCGCCCAACTTTCACCACGGCTTTTTTTATCTGATCGGATGCGGTCCGGGCGGGCCGCAGACCGCCACCTTGCAAGCCTTGGAGACCATGCGGCGCATGGACGCCATCCTGGCCCCGGCCCGCCAGGCCAGAATGTTCGCGGATTACATAGGCCACATACCCATCACCTTTGATCCCTGGGAGGGATTCTGGGATTACCAGGGCAAACACTTCGCCACCCTAAGCCCTGAAGAAACGGCTCTGTTCCGGCAAAACCGAGCCCGGCTGCTGAACCAGCGGCTACAGGAGATCCGGGCCATGCTGGACAAGGGCCTGGACGTGGGCCTGTTGGATTTCGGCAACCCCTGCCTTTTTGGTCCGGGGCAAAGCTATGCTGAGCAGCTAAAACCCCAAGAGGTGATCGTGATTCCGGGCATGGGGGCGGACGCCGCGGCCATGGCCGCCCTTAAGGCCAGCATCCTGCCCGCCCACGAAGCCCGTTTTTTGCTGCAAGCCGCGCCGTTCGTGCTCACCGGCCAGGGGTTGAGCCCGGACATGTCTCTGGATGAGCCCAGCCCCGAGGCCCTGGAGATGCTGTCTCTGCTGGGAAAGCAAGAGCACAGCGCCATTTTTTACATGGCCCTGAGCGACGCACCCCGCCTGTTCGCGCTGCTGCGGCATCATCTGTCCGGCGATCTGCCCTGCGCGGCGGTATATTGGGCCGGTGACCCTGAGCGCCAGCGGGTACTGCGGGGCACCCTTGACACCCTGCCCGCCAAACTTGCCGAGGACCCGGAGCGCTTTATGGGCCTGTTGCTTGTGGGCCGCTTTTTACAGGGCAAGCCCTTTACCGCCGCCAACGACCGCTCCCCGGCCATGGCCGAGGCTGCGCAGGAAAAAACCTAAACAGCCAAGGCGCCTATGGCCCGGTCGGGTGATTCGGGCACCCCTGAGTCGTGTTTTACTGGAAGCATTCCTCTCAAGCATAACTGGAGTGAGATTATGATCCTTCCGGAACACAACGAGGCTTTTGAAAAATTTGTGAACACGGTTAAAGGCAACAGCGTGCTGAGCCCGGAAACCACCACCCTGATATTCCTGGGCGCGGCCATGGCCATTCGCTGCCATCCTTGCGCCGAACGTTTTATTGCCCAAGCCAAGGACCTGGGCCTGAGCGACGAGCAGATGGGCACGGCGGCGGCCATCGCCATGTGCGTGCGCGCGGGCAGCACCAGGGCCATGGCCATGGAAATCGCCGGGATGGAGCCCTGAGGCGTATAGAACGAGGTGCATTATGAGCAATGAACAACCACAGCCGAGGGCTGTCTTCGGCGAAATACGTGAAGACTACCTGGCCCAGTTGGGCGAGGTCTGGGAGGGCATCGACTTCGTCGCTCTGGGGGTGGAACGCGACGGCGATACCGCGGTCATCCCCTTTCTCGGCCGATCCCACCGGGTGAGCCTGAGCCAGGGCTTTGTTGACCACAACGGCAACAAGCCCTCTCACGCTGCCTGCGTGGTGCTGGCCAAGTATCTATTGCAAAACGCCTCGGAACCCGGCTCGGGCGACGAGTGGGCCGCCTACAAGCAGTTCCCCGACGCCGCGCCCTTTGTGGAGGGCTACGCCAACACCGTGGATCGCCTGATCGCCCGGGAGTTCGCGGGTCATGGCGGGCAGCTGGCCATTGAGTGCGCCCGCTGGGGCGGTGAGGAATACGACTCCGAGCTGTCTTACGACCTGGTGCTGCGCATCCCGGCTTTGCCCAAGGTGCCCCTTCTCCTGCTCTACAACGACGAGGAAGAGCCCTTTCCGGCCCAATGCTCGGTGCTGCTCAAGCAGGACGCCTCGCGCTACCTGGACATGGAGTGCATGGCCATGCTGGGCATGATCCTGGCCCAGCGCCTGGTGGCCGGGCTCAAGGGCACCCTGGACCAAAACCTCCTGAGCTGAGGCATATTAAAAAAGCGGCCCGGAACCGGGCTGGGGATGCCGTTTCCCTACCCGGTTCCGGGCCGCTGAGAGCCCCCGAACCATCAGGCCGCTCTCTTGCGGGCGTTTATGCTCAATAGCCTAGAAGGCGATGGCCAACTGGCTGGTTATGGTGTCGGCCTCGTCATCGTTGGTGTAATCGCCGTGCTGATACTCCAGGCTCAACACCGTATCAGGCAAAAACTCCCAAGAAGCCACCGCGCCCCAGACGGACTCTGGGAACTCCTCAAACACGTCGTCGGCCTTGGTGTAGCGAACCGCGAAGGTCCACTCATCCCAGGGGGTGGCCGCCAGTTCCACGTCCAGCGCCCAAGGCTTGGCTTTGTGATCGCCGGCGTAGTCAAGCTCTCCGGCATTGAACTCGTCCAAGGCGGTGATGTACTCGGCGGTCAGGCTGAAGATGTTGTAAGAGGCGGCGCCCATCACCGACATACCGCCTACCAGGGAATCCAGCCGCTCGTCAGGCACCTGTTCGCTTAGGAAACCGGAGGCCGCGATGTTGTTGATGTAGGCCACGCCGCCGGTCAGGCTCAAGCCGGGAACCGTTTCTTCGGGCAGGCTCAGCTGCAGGCGGGCGTAATAGGTGTTGATCATATTGTCGGGATCATCGCCGAACTCATGCACGTCGGAGTTGAAAATACCAGCGCCCACGTTGATCCAATCGGTGGAGTAGCCAGCTTCCACCGCGGAATCCTGGGTCTCGAAAAGCTCCTGGGTGAGGGGGTCGGAGATGAAGTAGCTCTCGAAAAGGCCCACCGCCGGGTAGATGCGCCCGGCCATGAGGTACCAGGGCACATCGTCGGTCTGCCCCAACAGGATAAAGGCCTCGTCGATGTCCACCGGCTCGGTGCTGCCCTCTTCCCACAGGAAGTGGATCACACCGGTGACGTATTTGTTGATGGCCGCCTCCACGAACAGCTCGGCGGTGGCCAGGGTGATGTCGGACTCGTCCGAGTCTTCCCCCCCGCCGGAGCGCTTCATGCGGCCCCAGTTGGCCTCCACCTCCACCGCGCCGTAAAGCTTCAGACGCTTGCCCGCCTCGGATAGGATGCCCTCGGTCTCTTTACCCTTGGTGCGGGAAAGCTCCTGGGACACTTTGAGGGAGTGGCCGCTGGTCTCGCGAGCCTTCATGGCATCTTCGCGGGCAGTCGCGGCATCGCTCTGAGCCTTGTCCAGCTTTTGTTCCAGATCGGTTACGCGAGCCTTGAGAGCTTGCAACTCCTTAAGCAAAGCCTCGCTGGTGCTGTCCGCGCTGAAAGCCAGCGAGGGCATGGCCAGCAGCAAGCCCATGGTGAGTATAAGAATCTTACTTGGCAAAGCCTTCACGTTTCCTAGTCTCCTTTCATCGTTGTCAATAGGCCGGGCAGGCGGGACCCAGCTAATCCCCTGGTTGGTGTTTGCATCCGCAGTTGGCGCAGTCGCCTCCGCAGGTGCAGGATTTGCCTTGCTTTGGCTCTTTGGGCAGCGTGATAGGTTGGTTATGTGGCTTTTCAGGCACAGACTCCTCCTGTCCGAAAACGGCTTTCGGTTGAAATTTCAATGCATATTCAATTAGTTACTTAGCCGTCAGGGCGACAGGCAGGTTCCGGCAAGCCGGACTCGCACCCAAGGCGGCCGGGCGCTTCAGGCCCGGACGATGCTAGGGACCACTTAGCCTCATGGTTGTTTTTCCTTGTTCGTAGGTGCAGGGCCGGTGCAGGTGCAGGTGGATATTTCACCCGGAGTGCCGCCCGCGCGGCAGTTCCCTTCCCCGCAGCCGCAGCCGCAACCGCAGCCGCCGGCCCGGCCTCGCGCGGTGCGCCACCAGCGGCGGCCCAGCCATAGGGCCACCAAGGCGACGACCAGTATCACTATAAGCAGGTCAAGCATTTTTCTAACCCAGCCCCAGCAGCTTGCCGCCTTGGTAGACCAACAGCGAAATCACGTACGCGACCACGGTGGTGTAGGCGACCGAGAACAGGGCCCACTTCCATCCGCCGGTTTCGTTGCGAATAACCGCCACGGTGACAAAGCAGGGGGCATAGATCATCACGAAGAGCATCAGGGCGAAGGCCTTGAGTGGATTCCATCCCGGTTCCTTGGCCAGACGATCGCCAAGACCCACGGTGTCTTCAGGATCCACCTCGCCCATGGAGTAGGCGGTGCCAAGAGTTGAGACCACCACCTCCTTGGCCGCGAAGCCGCCCACCAGGGCCACGTTGGTGCGCC
>JAHLLJ010000076.1 GCA_020444205.1 Deltaproteobacteria bacterium
GCTCTCGGGGATGCCGTGAATCTGGCGGTAGCTGATGGCCCGGGGGATGTTCCAAGACTCGAACACGGCGCTGATGCCGCCCCAGAGCTGGTCCATGGGCTCTTCGGGGAAGGGCACACCCAGGCGCTTTTTGATCAGGGCCTTGAACTCGCCCACCAGTTCCTTGAGGTCCTGGGCGCTGAGCTCCAGGTCCAGCTTGATGCCCCGCTTCTTCTTTTTCTTGTCCAGGATCACCTCAAAGGGATCGTGCTCTTTTTCGTTGCGGGGACGCACGCCCATGACCACGTCGCCGTACATGTTTACGAAGCGGCGGTAGGCGTCATAGGCAAAACGCTCATTACCGGTCTTTTCGATGAGACCCTCGATGGTCTTGTCGTTGAGTCCGATGTTAAGCACTGTGTCCATCATGCCGGGCATGGACACGCGGGCGCCGGAGCGCACCGAAACCAGCAGGGGGTTCTTGGGGTCGCCAAACTTGGCGCCCATGGATTTTTCCACCTTTTTGAGGGCTGCTGCCACATTCTTCTTGAGACCCAAGGGGTACTTCTGCCCCTTCTCATAGAAGTAAGTGCAAACATCGGTGGTGATGGTGAAGCCGGCCGGAACCGGGATGCCCAAATTGGTCATCTCAGCTATATTTGCGCCCTTGCCACCCAGCAAGTTTTTCATGTCGGCTTTGCCGTCGGCCTTACCATCTCCGAAGAAGTATACGTATTTCTGTTTGGCCACGATCGTCCTCCCTAGGCCATTTGGTAACCAAAATCCCGTATAAATAGGCGAACTCGTTAGTAAATACGCCCAAAGCGGGTGTCTAGGTTCATAGAATCACAAGAGTATAACATAAGCCTTGGCCGCCCTACCAGACGGTAGGAGTCAAATTTCTAGGTGATCTAGCAGCAGGGGGGCAACCCAGGCTGGTAAAGGCTTAATCCTTCCTGATTCGTCCACGCAGGCGTGCACGGTGAAGCCCGTAACCAGCAGGGGGAGATCCTCTTCCTGGCCCGGGCCCATGATTTTGTAGTTAAAGCGTAAAGAGGCCTTTTTCATCCAGGCCACCGAGGCTTCCACGGTGAGCAGTTGGTCGTACAGGGCCGGCCGGTGATAGCGCAGACCCGCCTCGGTCACCGGTAGGTGCAGGCCTTGGTCGGCCAACTCGCTGTAGGGGCGGCCGGTGGAGCGCATGAGCTCCGCCCGGCCCAGCTCGAAAAACCTCAGATAATTGCCGTAGTACACCACGTTCATGGGGTCGGCGTCGCCGAACAGCGGTCGCACCTGGCTGCGGTGCATCAGAAACCCTCCACCAGACGCTCCACCAAGTGGTGGGCCTGGGGCTCCATTTGGCCCTGGGCCGCGTCGATCTCATTGAATCCCGCCTCCCCCTGACGCGGGTTTTCGGAATCCCACAGAACGTAAGGAACCGCTTGGGTGCCGTGGGTGCGGGTGCTCAGCGGGGTGAAGTGGTCGGTGGCCAAGAGCAAGCGATGGGGGCCCATCTTGGCCAGGCCCTGCATCAGCGGCCCTACCGTCTTGCGGTCGAAGTCCTCAATGGCCTGCATCTTGAGCTTTAGGTCGCCACCGTGGCTGGCCTCGTCCGGGGCCTCCACGTGCACGTAGGCCACTTGAGAGTGTTCCAAGCCTCCCAGCGCCGCGGCCACTTTGCCCTGGTAATTGGTGTCCAGCCAGCCGGTGGCGCCTTCAACCTCCACCGGGTTCAGCCCGGCCAGCACGCCCAGGCCCTTGATAAGGTCCACCGCGCTGATAGCCACCCCGCTCAGGCCGAAACGGTCCTGAAAGGTGGTGAAACTGGGCTTGGTGCCCTGGCCCCACAACCAGATGGAGTTGGCCGGAGGATTACCCTGGGCCACTCGCTCGGCATTGGCCGGGTGATCTTGCAGCAGGGGCCAGGAGGCCCTGGTGAGCTCGGCTACCAATTCCAGGCCGCCGCCGCCGTCCAGCACGTCGTCCACGCTCTGGCCGGAGCGGTCGTGCGGGGGCACGGTGGCCGCCTGCAAGGGGCCGTCCTTCCACACCAGCAGGTGGCGGTAGCTCACACCGGGATAAAAACGCAGGCCTGAGCCGCCCAGCTCTTTGTCCAGGGACTCAATTAGCCTGGCGGCGGTTTCGCTGTCAATGTGACCCGCGGCGTACTCGGCCATTACCGTCTGCCCGGCCGAGTGGTCCAAGGTGACCAGGTTGCAGCGGAAGGCTATATCATCGGGCGCCAAATCCACACCCATGGCCGCGGCCTCGATGGGCGAGCGTCCGGTGTGATAGATGGCTGGGTCGTAGCCCAACAGGGACATGTTGGCCGTGTCGCTGCCCGGCTCCTTGCCCGCGGGTATGGTCTGGGTGAGGCCCAACACGCCTTCGCGGGCCAGGCGGTCCATGTTGGGGGTGTTCGCCGCCTGCAAGGGGGTGCGTCCATCCAACTCGGCCAGGGGCAGATCGCCCATGCCGTCGCCCACCAGTATCAGGTACTTCATGATGCGTCAGTCCTCTTGCATCTCTAGGCCATGCGGATGACCACGGTGGGCTCCACGATGACCGGCAGGGCGTCGATTTTTTTGAGCGCGCCACGCAGGTCGGCCTCGAGGGCCTCGTGGGTGAGCATGACAATGGGCACGGGCCCGGCTTCCTGGCGGCCCTTTTGGGCTACCTTTTCGATGCTAATGCCAAACTCACCCAGCTCCCGGGCCACCGCGGCCAAGACGCCTGGCTGGTCCAGGGCCGCGAAGCGGCAGTAATACTGGCACATAGCTTCATCCAGAGAAGCCAGCTCCAGGCGGCGGCCGCCATTGGCGCAGGTGCCCAAGGGGGGGACCCGTCCGGCAACCCCGGCGGCCACGTCACGGGCCAGCTCCAGCACGTCGCCCACCACCGCCGAGGCGGTGGGGCGGCGGCCCGCTCCCTGGCCATAGAGCAGCACTTGTCCTACCCAGTCGCCATTGACGTGCAGGGCGTTAAAGGGGCCCTCCACCGAGGACAGTAGGTGATCGTGAGGCACCAAGGCCGGGTGCACCCTGGCCTCCACCTTGTTGCCCTGGTTGTTGAGCACCGCCAGCAGCTTGATCTTGAAGCCGAACTCCCCAGCGAACTGGATGTCCAGAGGGGTGATCTTGGTGATGCCCTCGGTGGGGATGTCGTCCAGCCGGGGCTGGGCGCCGGTCACCAGGCTGGCCACGATGGCCAGCTTGTGGGCGGTGTCGGTTCCTTGAACGTCAAAGGTGGGGTCGGCCTCGGCATAGCCTTTGGCCTGGGCCTGGGCCAGCACCTGCTCAAAGGGCGCACCCTCGGCGGTCATGCGGCTCAAGATGAAGTTGCAAGTGCCGTTTAAAATACCCAGGCAAGAGGTGATATGGTTGGCCGCCAGGCCGTCGCGCAACGAACGCACCAGGGGTATGCCGCCTCCCACCGAGGCCTCAAAAGCTATGCCCACCTGGTTCTGACGGGCGGCGTGGAATATTTCTACTCCGTGACTGGCCAACAGGGCCTTGTTGGCGGTGACCACCCCTTTGCCCTTGTTGAGCGCGGTGAGCACCATGGCCCTGGCCGGTTCCAGGCCGCCCACGGTCTCCACCACTATGTCGATGTCCCGGTCTTCCAGCACCGACCAGGCGTCATCAGAGTACACGCCCGGCTCCAAGCCCAAGTCGGCCGCCCGGGAAGGCTCCAGGTCAACCGCCCGGGTCAGCTCCAGGTCCACGCCTAGGTAGCCCGAGAGCTGCGCGCGTTTTTCCATGAGCAGGCGGGCCACCCCGCCGCCCACGGTTCCCAGGCCCAGCAGGCCTACTTTGACCGCCTTTTCCTGCATGGCCGACCTACTCTCCGTTTTGGAAAAAGCGCCGCAAGCCGCGGATGGCCTGGTTGATGCGCTGTTCGTTCTCCACCAGGGCGAAGCGCACGAACTCGTCGCCGTACTCGCCAAAGCCCAGCCCCGGGCTCACCGCTACCTTGGCCTCCTGGATCAGCAGTTTGCTGAACTCCACCGATCCCATATGGGCCCAACGCTCGGGAATTTTGGCCCACATGAACATGGTGGCCTTGGGACTTTCCACGTCCCAGCCCACCCGCTGCAGGCCACTTACCAAGGTGTCGCGCCGCGCCTTGTACACATCGACTATCTCGCCCACGCAAGACTGGTCCTCGTTGAGGGCGATGATGCCCGCTATCTGGATGGGCTGGAACACGCCGTAATCCAGGTAGCTCTTGATGCGGGTCAGGGCGTTTATCAGCTCCGGGTTGCCCACGCAGTAGCCCAGGCGCCAGCCGGCCATGGAGTAGGACTTGGACATGGAGAACAGCTCCACGGCGATGTCCTTGGCTCCGGGAACCTGCAAAATGGAAGGGGCCTCGTAGCCGTCAAAAGTCAAATCCGCGTAGGCGAAGTCGTGCACGATCCAGATTTCATGCTTGCGGCAGAAATCCACGATCTTTTGCATGAACTCCATATCCACAACCGTGCAGGTGGGGTTGTGGGGGAAGCTGATGATCAGCATCTTGGGCTGGGGCCAGGTCTGGCGGAAGGCGGTGAGCAGGTCTTCGAAGAAGTCGCGGCCGGGCAACAAGGGCACCGAGCGCAGATCACCGCCGGCAATCACCACGCTGTAGGGGTGAATGGGGTAGGTGGGGCTGGGGACCAGCACCACGTCGCCAGGGCTGATGGTGGCCAAGACCAAGTGGCTGAGGCCTTCCTTGGCTCCGATGGTGGCCACGGCCTCGGTGTCCGGGTCCAATGTAACGCCGTAGCGGCGCTCATACCATCCGCAGATAGCGTGGCGCAGCTTAGTGATGCCCTTGGAAGCCGAGTAGCGGTGGTTGGTGCCCTTGCGGGCCGCTTCCACCAATTTCTCCACTACGTGATCGGGGGTGGACAGGTCGGGGTTGCCCATCCCCAGGTCGATGATATCCTCGCCACGTCGGCGGGCTTCCATTTTGAGCTCATTGACTACCGAAAAAACGTAAGGCGGCAGTCGCTTCATCCGGCGAAACTCTTGCATACCAGGTGTCCATGTGAAAAAGTGAAGGCCACTCTTGCCGTCAGGGGCCTAAAAGGCCTAACTGCGGCTGAATTATGGAAATTACCCCAGGGGTGACGGTGTGTCAAGCTGGCCTGGCGACGGTAAAAATCCCTTTCAAACCCTTTGGCAGCATATGGCATAGGACGTTGACTGCTTAACCTGAGGCCGATAATATAAACAAATTTATGCCCCACAAAACTCATATCCGCTTCCTAGGCTCATGAACGGCCGGAAAGGATAGTCCTTTGTCTGGCGCCAGGGGGGTTGCGCCCGCAGTAACCCCACTAAAACAAAACCTAATCGGATTGCTAACACGCCAATACGCAGTGTGGGCCGACAGGCGGACCTCCAGCTGGGACGATGCACCCGCTTTTGAAGGCCCCGTGCCGGGCAACAAGGGCTCTCGACGGACCAGCGGAGTGCGCCAACCGCCGGGGCGGCTTTTGGTCATAGACGACAGCAAAACCGACCGGGATGGCCTGATGCTTTTGTTGGAAAGCAGGGGACATTCGGTTAAGGCGGCCAAACACGGGCTTGAAGGCCTGCGGATTCTGGACCGTCATCCAGAGATTGAGCTGATACTATGCGACCTGGCCATGCCGGTGCTGGATGGCCTGGGAGTGCTCAAGATGTTGGCCGGACGGGGGGATCTGCGCCGCCATCCGGTGATGATCCTAAGCTCCTTGGACGAGTTGGAGGGGGTGGTTTCCTGTCTCACCGCCGGGGCCATGGATTTTGTGCGCAAGCCATTCTTCCCCGAGGAAATGGCGCTAAGAGTGCATAACACCCTTACCCTCACCCGTACTCTGAACAACCTCAGCTCACTGGCCCACCGCGATCCGCTGACCGGCCTTTTCAACCACCGGGTGTTTGTGGAGATGCTGCAGCGGGAGCTTTCCCGCAGTCAACGTAGCGGGGTTTCCCTGGGCCTTTTGTTCGTGGACCTTGACCGCTTCAAGCTGGTCAACGACCGGCACGGGCATCTGGTGGGCGACGAGGTGCTCAAGGAGTTTTCCCGCCGGGTGCGGCAGGTGGCTCGGAGCAGCGACCTGGTTGCCCGCTACGGAGGCGAGGAGTTCACCGTGGTGGCCCCGGAGGCCGATTGGAACGGGCTCTACACCCTGGCCCAGCGCATCCGCCATGCCATGGAGGAGCCCTGCGCCACTTCGGCGGGGCCGGTGATGGTTACGGTCAGCATCGGCGGGGCGGTTTTTGATCCCGCCCGGGAACAGACCCCTGATCGCGACAGGCTGTTGAGCATGGCCGACCAGGCCCTGTATTTGGCCAAGGATGCGGGCCGCAACCGGGTGGAGATAAGCCAAAACGAACTGCCGCTGCTAAACTAGGGTTGCAATACCGGGCGCGGCAACGAGTCCATGGCGGGAGGGCGGAATCTAGCTTTGAGCAAACTTTTGTTGATAGCCTTGGCAGGGTCTTTGGGCACCCTGGCCCGCTACAGCCTGGGCGGGCTGGTTCACCGCCTGGTTAATTGGCCCTTCCCCTGGGGCACCCTAACCGTGAACCTCTTGGGCAGCTTTCTATTCGGCCTTATCTGGGCCCTGGCCCAGGAGCGCTCCATGATCAGCGCCGAGGCGCGCATCATCGTGCTCACCGGCTTCATGGGGGCCTTTACCACCTTTTCCACTTTTATGTTCGAGACCGGCGAGCTGCTCCGGGATTCCCAATGGGCCTTGGCCTTTGGTAACCTGCTGATGCAAAACGTGGTGGGCTTGGCCGCCGTGTTCGCCGGCTGGGCCGTGGCCAGGGTTTTGTAGATTAAAGGAGTTCACCCATGAATCTGCCGCGCGAGGCCGAGCTTCTCAGAGTTTTCATCGGAGAGGGCGACAAGTACCAGGGACGCCTGCTCTACGAGCTCATCGTGGAAAAGGCCCGCGAACAGGGCCTGGCCGGGGCCACGGTGTATCGGGGCATCCTGGGCTTTGGGGCCAACAGCCTGGTGCACACCTCCAAGGTGCTCCGGCTCAGCGAGGGCCTGCCGGTGGTGGTGGAGATAGTGGACGCCTCTGAAAAAATCCAGGAGTTTCTGCCCTGGCTGGACGGGGTGATTCACGAGGGGCTCATCACCCTGGAAAAGGCCCGGGTAATCGCCTACCGCCACAACAACGGGGACTGATAACCCCGCCCGCCTTACGGTTACAAAACAGCTACACAAAGCTTGCGCCGCGCTGGTGACCAAGGGTATGGTCATACGTGGCCTTGTGGCCATTTTCATCCAGTTGTACGCATAAGGAGCCATCGTGAGCCTTAACGTTGTAATCATCGGTGCGGTGGCCGCCGGCCCCAAGGCCGGTTGCCGTATAAAGCGCCTCATGCCTGATTCCTCGGTCACCATGCTGGACCGGGACACCTATATTTCCTATGGCGGCTGCGGAATACCCTTTTATGTTTCCGGCGACGTGGCCGACCTCAAGGGGCTTACCTCCACCAGCTTCCATATGGAGCGTAACCCCGCCTTTTTCAAGGGCGCCAAGGGCATGGATGTGCTCGTGGGCACCGAGGCGCTGTCTATCGACCGCGATGCCAAGACCATAAAAGCCAAGGACCTGGCCAGCGGCGAGGAAAAGGACCTGCCTTACGACAAGCTGGTCATCGCCACCGGCAGCCGGCCTTTCGTGCCGCCCATCCCCGGGGTGGACCTCAATGGCGTGGTCCCGGTGGCTAACCTGCACCACGCCGAGGCTATCAAGAACTCGGTGGCCCAGGGGCAGGTGGGCACCGCGGCGGTGATCGGGGCCGGAGCCACCGGCCTGGAGATGGCCGAAGCCCTGGCCGACCTGTGGGGCGTGGAAGTGCACATCTTTGAGATGGCTCCCCAGATTTTGCCTGGCGTGGGCGACGCAGAGATGGTGCGCATGATGGAGTGCCATCTGGCCGAGCAGGAGGGCATGAACCTGCACCTGTCGGCCAAGGTGGAGGCCATCCTGGGCGACGAGGATGGCAAGGTGCGGGGCATCAAGGCCGACGGGGTGGAGTATGAGGTGGAGCAGGTGATCCTGGCCACCGGTTACCGCCCCAACAGCGGCCTGGCCAAGGACGCGGGCCTGGAGCTGGAGGCCAACGGCGGCATCAAGGTCAATGAGTTCATGCAGACCAGCGACCCGGACATCTACGCCGGTGGCGACTGTGTGAGCCTGACCAACATCATCACCGGCCAGCCCATGTACATCCCCGCCGGCTCCCTGGCCAACCGCATGGGCCGGGTAATCGCCACCAACGTTTGCGGCGGCCAGGCCACCTTCCCCGGCGCGGTGGGCAGCTTCTGCATCAAGCTATTTGGCCTGTCCTTGGCCCGCACCGGGCTGAACCAGGCCCAGGCCGAGGAGTTGGGCCTGGAGTGCGTGGCTCCCTTGGTGGTGCAGGCGGACCGGGCCCACTTCCACCCGGATAACAAGCTGATGTACTTGAAGCTGGTGGTGGAGGAGGGCACCCGCCGGGTGCTGGGCCTCACCGCCCTGGGCGAAAACGGAGACGCGGTGGTGGGCCGGGTCAACGCCGTGGCCGGGCTGCTGGCCAAGGGCGCGGTGCTGGAGGATATCAGCAACCTGGAGCTGGCCTACAGCCCGCCGTTGGGCGCGGCCGTGGATGTGCTCAACGCGGCGGCCAATACCTGCGAGAACATGTTGGCCGGCAAGCTCAGACCCATGTCGCCCGAGGAGTTTAGCCGCCGCCTGGCCGAGGGCGTGGGCGGCAACACCGTGTTCCTGGACATGCGGGCCATTGACAATGCCAAGCCCTTCCTGGAATGCCTGGCGCCCCAGTGGTGCCACTTGCCCCAAGAGACCTTGACCCAGCGCCTGGACGAGGTGCCTAGGGACAAGGACGTGGTGCTGGTGTGCAACTCAGGAGTGCGTTCCTATGAGGGCCAGGTGGTGCTGGACGCGGCGGGCATCCACAACACCTACAACCTCTCCGGCGGGGTGGCCGCGGTCAAGAAGTGGGGCGAGCCCATCCTGCCGGTCAAGGACGAGGAGTAGGGCAGGGCCATGACCACCTACAAAATACATCCCATAGTGGTGGGCCTCAACGCCACGGACCAGGGGATCATGACCTATATGCGCGGCTATGGTCAGGCCATCCACATCCCCATCTACGTCTTCTACCTGGAGGGCGGGGACCAGAAGATCCTCATTGACACCGGTCTGGAGGATTTCATTCTCCCCGAGGGCCTGGAGCAGGACCTGGGGCTCAAGGCCGAGTACTTTGAGGACGGCCTGGAGCGCCTGGGGGTAAAGCCCGAGGACATCGACATCATCATCCACACCCACCTGCACAACGACCACTGCGAGAACGACGCCCTGTGCACCAAGGCCAAGGTCTATGCCCAGCGGGCCGAAATCGAGTTTATGAACCACCCCCATCCCCTGGACCACCGCTACGACCCCGACTACCTGGAGGGAATGGAGGTGACGGCCCTGGAGGGCGAGGCCGAGATAGTCCCGGGAGTGAAAGTGATCCCCACTCCCGGCCACACGCCGGGAGGCCAGTCAGTCATAGTGGACACCGAAGATAACGGCAAGGTGCTGATTACCGGTTTTTGCTGCAACGAAAAAAACTTCCCCAACGCTGGTCCGGCGGTCTGCCCCGGGGTGCACAGTGACGCCTTTGAGGCCTGGGACACGGTGAACCGGGTCAAGGAAATGGCCCAGTCCGGCGAGATTGACGTTATCGTTCCCTGCCACGCCCTGTGGCCGGGCCAACAAGGAACCATAGCCTGAACGGAAAAGGCCATTGCCACAGGACAAGAGCCAAACACAACAACCACAGCCTAAAGATCGCGGCTCGGTCAAGTTCGAGGTGCACGGGTCGGAAGTGCTGGAGAAACAGGTCAAACAAAGCGGTAACTCCGGCCGTATCTACCTGCCGCCAACCTGGGTGGGCAAGCGCGTAAAGATCATCCGCTTGGATTAGAGGAAGCCGTGGCAACGCAAGTCGTGGTGGTGGGCGCGGGGCCGGGTGGCTACGTGGCCGCCCTGAAGGCCGCCTCCCTGGGGGCCAAGGTAACCGTGGTGGAGCAGGCCAGGGTGGGAGGCACCTGCCTTCACTGGGGCTGCATTCCCACCAAGGCGCTCAGGGCCAGCGCCGTGGCTTTGGACACCGCAAGGCGGCTGGGGGAGTTCGGCATCACGCCCGGCGGCGAGCCCACCACTGACCTTGCGGCCATCATGGCCCGCAAGCAAAAGGTGGTGGACACCCAGACCTTGGGCATCGAGCGCCTGTTCCAGTCTTGGGGCGTGGAGTTGGTCAGTGGCCGGGCCCGGCTGGAGGGATCGCATCGCTTGGAGGTGACCCCGCCCGAGGGTGCGCCTTTTGCCCTGGACTACGAGCGGCTCATCCTGGCCCCTGGTTCCGAGGCCGTGGACTTGCCCGGCCTGGAGCGCGACGGCAAGGTGGTCATCAACTCCGACGACGCCTTGGGATTGAGCGAGTTGCCCCAATCCCTGCTCATCGTGGGTGGCGGGGTAGTGGGCTGTGAGCTTGCCTTTATCTTCCATACCTTTGGCTGCCAGGTGACCCTGGTGGAGGCCTTGGATCGCCTGCTGCCCATTCCCTCCTTGGATCCCGAGTGCTCCAAGCTGCTGCTGCGCGAGATGAAAAAGCGGCGCATCGCGGTGCATACCGGGCGCGTCTGCGCCTCCTTGGAGCGCGGAGCCCAAGGGGCTACCGCCACCTTGGAACCCACTCCGGGCAGCCAGGCCAAAGGCAAGGCGGCCCAGCCGGTGACAATTAAGGCGGACAAGGTGTTGGTTTCCGTGGGCAGGCGCCCGGCCGGGGAGGGCCTGGGCCTGACCGAGGCAGGCCTGGAGCTGGACCGAGGCGCGCTCAAGGCGGACCGTTACTTGGCTGCCGGTCCCAATATTTATGCCGTGGGCGACGTGCTGGGGCCAAGGCGGCCCTTGCTGGCCCACATGGCCTCGGCCGAGGCCAAGGTGGCGGCGGCCAACGCCCTGGGTGGTAAGGAACTAGTTGATTACGCGGTGGTGCCCGCGGTGGCCTTTACCGCGCCTGAGGTGGCCTGGGTAGGCCTGAGCCTGGATCAGGCCCAGGAGTTGGGCCTGGAGGCCGAGGCATCCTCATTCATGCCCCGTGGCCTGGGTATGGCCCAGGCCTTGGGAGAGCTGGCGGGAGTCATAAAGCTGGTGCATGAAAAGGGCAGTGGCCGCCTGTTAGGGGCCCACCTCATGGGAGCCCACGCCGGGGAGATGGTGCATGAATGTGCCCTGGCCCTGAAGCTGGGGGCTTCGGTGAGCGACCTGGCCCATACCATCCACGCCCACCCCTGCATGAGCGAGGCTATCTCCGAGGCGGCTGACAATGCCTTGGGCATGTGCCTGCACATGCCGCCCGGCAAATAATTCCTTCGCGTAAAAGCAAACGGGCCGTGGCTACCACGCCACGGCCCGTCTATTTCGCGTTCCTGCCTGGGGCCTAGGGTCCTATGCCGGCCATGCGCTCCAGGCGAAGCAGACGCATCTCAATGGACTTCAGGCTGAACTCAAGGTCTTCCATGCGGTTGAGTATCTTGTCCATGCGCTTAACCAGGTCTTCGGGCACCACTATCTGGGTCCCGGCCGGGGCAGGGGAGGTAGCTCCGTCCACCCGCTGCACGGCGCTGGCTGAATACATGGGCGCGCTGGATGCGGCCTTGGCTTTTTTGACGGGCGGCTTAGTCATCTTGGCGTCAACGATGTCGCCCCGATAAAGGTTCACCAGGACCTTATTGTTCTTAACCACCACGGTCTGGAAAGGAAGCCAGTCGTAGACCAGCTCCTGATCCTCGGGGTTATCGATACTCCATTCCGAACCGTCCATGAGCACCACCTTGGTGCCAACTTCCTTGACCGACTTAATGAGAACTTTTTTGGCTTCAGCCGCATGGGCGGGAGGGCCGGCCATAAGGGCCAGGGCCAGGGCGGCCAGGGCCAGCTCGCCGAGCAGTCTTTGCATCAAAGCCATATACCTTAGCTCCTTGTTGGTTCCGTTTGCTTAAGGGCATATTAAATCATATGCCCAAGGGGGCGTCATGAGGATTTTATGTTACAAACATATGCGGTGGATTTGTTGACACCTTCCAACCCCTGTGCTACCGGTTTAACATGGCGATGTCGAGAGGTTGGACATCAATTTGCTTAGTCTATAAAACCCCTTAGCGTGGTAGTCTATAATGAAAGTTCGCTTCGAGCCCTACGGGGTGGATGTTGAAGCTCAAGCAGGCGACCGTCTTCTGGACCTGGCCTTGGAGGCCGGGGTTCACATCAACGCATCTTGCGGCGGCGAAGGGGTTTGCGGCAAATGCCGGGTTAACATAGAGCACGGCGAGGTCGAGGGCGGGCTTAGCGAAAAGATCAGCATCACCGACGCCGAGCAGGGCGTGCGCCTGGCTTGTCAGAGTCGCATCAAAGGTGACTTGGTGGTGCGCATCCCGGTTGATTCGGCCATGGACAAGGCCGGTATCAACGCCTTGGCCAGCGGGTCCGCCAAGACCGCCACACTCATCGGTGCCGAGGAACTCAAGGCGCAGGGCCGTTTCCAGCCCGCCTTGGTCAAGGTGGTGGTCAGCGCTGATCCGCCTTCCCTGGAAGACAATCGCAACGATGTGGCCCGCCTGCTTTCCGCGCTAAAGGCGGCGGGCGAGCACAGCTTTGTTTTCGACTTCGAGGCCATCCGCGACCTGCCCGACGCCTGGCGCGACGGCGAGTGGACCGTAACCACCACCATCATGCGTCCGGTGGACCCTGAAAATGGGCGCAACCACGTGATCCGGGTGGAGCCCGGCGATACCTCCAGCAAGAATCTGGCCGTGGCCATCGACCTGGGCACCACCACTGTGTGGGCTCAGCTCATCGACCTGGACAGCGGCGAGATCATCGGCACCGAGGGCGATTTCAACGAGCAGATCTCCTACGGCGAGGACGTGATCAGCCGTATCGTGTACGCAAACAAATCCGGTGGCTTGGAAAAGGTGCGCCAAGCGGCGGTGCGCTCCATCAACAAGGTTTTGGCCCAGTTGGCCAAGAGGACCAAGAACGACCTCAAGGAGGTGAGCCTGGCCACCCTGGCCGGCAACACCACCATGACCCAGCTCTTGCTGGGAGTGCAGCCCAAGTACATCCGTTTGGAGCCTTATGTACCCAGTGCGGCTTACTACCCACCCATCAAGGCCCACGAATTCGGTATCGAGCTGCCCGACCATGTATCCACCCTGATCTTCCCTTCGGTGGCCTCTTATGTGGGCGGCGACGTGGTGGCCGGGGTCATGGGCGTGGGCATGCATCGCGAGGAGGCCCTGACCCTGTTCATTGACCTGGGCACCAACGGCGAGGTGGTGGTGGGCAACAAGGACTGGATGGCCTGCGCGGCGGCCAGCGCCGGGCCAGCTTTTGAAGGCGGGGGCATCAAGTTCGGCATGCGCGCCTCCAAGGGGGCCATTGAAAACTTCTCGGTGGACCCCTTCACCGGAGAGCCCGCCTTGATCACCGTGGGTCATGCCAAGCCCAAGGGCATCTGCGGCTCGGGCCTTATCGCCGTGGTGGCTGCTTTGCTTATGGCCGGGCTCATCGACGAGCGGGGTCATTTCCAGGTGGATCACCCCAGCGATCGTTTGCGGGTGGGCGATGACGGCCCAGAGTATGTGCTGGCCTGGGCCAAGGACACGGCCATTGACCGCGATATCACCCTCACCGAACCGGACGTGGACAACCTCATGCGGGCCAAGGCGGCCATGTACGCCGCCTACATGACCCTGCTGGAGGGGGTGGGGCTTTCCATCCAGGACCTGGAGCGGGTAATCCTGGCCGGAGGCTTCGGCCAGTCCATCAACCTGGAACGGGCCACCATTATCGGCCTGCTGCCCGAGTTGGATCCCGAGCGCTTTATGTTCGTGGGTAATGGATCACTACTGGGCGCGCGCCTGGTGGCCATGAGCAACCCGATGAGGGTCGAGGTTGGGAGCATCGTGGACCAGATGACCAACTTCGAGCTTTCGGTGGCTCCGGGTTACATGGACAACTACACCGGCAGCCAGTTCTTGCCTCACACCGAGGCCAAGACTCTGTTCCCCGAAGCTTATGGCAGGTTGGAGCAGGCTAAGGCGGCACTCAAGGCGGCGAGGGAGTAGCGGCGGCGGGCGGCTTCGTCAGCTGCCCGTGGGCTGTGTTGCCGGCATCGCTTAAACCTCGGCGTATCAACAATACGCCTGCAGTCTGCGCTCGCCGGACGCCTTGCCCACGGACACCTGACGAACCGGCTAAACGTTTTGTCGTTGCGAGGAGCGCAGCGACGAAGCAATCTCGGTTCGCCAGCGGACACTTTTGTACAGCCAGATCGTGTAGGTCAGGTTGAGGGCGCAGCCCGAAGCCTGACGAATTCCTCTGCGCTACCACCCCTCGGCCGGGCAGCCCTCGCACTTGGGGTTGGTTTTTTTGCAGTAGTCCTTGCCCAGGTGTACCAGCATGGCGTGAAACTGGTTGAACATGGCCGTGTCTGAGGGCAGGGCGTCCATGAACAACTCCTGCAGGTCAAAATAGCCCATGTCCTCCTCGGCCAGGCCGTGGCGGCCCAGGATGCGGAAGGTGTAGGCGTCGATCACGAATACAGGCTTGTGAGCCGCGTACAGGCAGATGCTGTCAGCGGTTTCCGGCCCAACCCCCTTCACTTCAAGCAAAGCGCGGCGCATTTCCCCGGTGTTCTGGCTGAAAAACCATTCAAGATCGCCCTCATAGCGTTCATTTAGCATGGCCAAGAGGTTGGCCAGGCGCTTGGCCTTTAGGTTGTAATAGCCAGCCGGGCGAATGAGGCCGGCCAAGCGGGTGGGCTCCAAGGCGCTCATGTTGGGAAGGGAGAGCACTCCGGTCTGTTTGAGGTTGGCAATAGCCTTTTCCACGTTGCCCCAGTTGGTGTTCTGGGTCAGCACCGCCCCTACCATCACCTCAAAGGGGCTTTCGCCGGGCCACCAGTTCAGCTGCCCGTAGGCCTCATATAGGCGCTGGTATAGCTCTTCAAGGCGTTGCCTGGTGGACATACGGTTCAACCTCCGGCGGGTGATCGCAAGCCTAAACCCTAACACCCGGCGCACAGTTGGTCCAGAGCCCCCAGCTTGACAATTAGGCGCTGCAAGTATAACGTTTTCAAGCAGCCGCCAGGTTCTCGGCGGCCATTTTTTGTTCAACAGTTAGGAGCACCAACCCATGGCAGGCGAAGGCCGCCTCAGAAAAACCCGCAACTTCGGCGTGGTGGCCCACATCGATGCGGGCAAGACCACATTCACCGAGCGAGTGCTCTATTACACCGGCCGTACCCATAAGATCGGCGAGGTGCACGACGGCACAGCGGTGATGGATTGGATGGCCGAGGAGCAGGAGCGGGGCATCACCATAACCAGCGCCGCCACCACCTGCCAGTGGCAGGGGCAGACGCTCAACATCATCGATACGCCCGGCCACGTGGACTTCACCATCGAGGTGGAGCGCAGCCTACGGGTGCTGGATGGGGTGATCGCGGTGTTTTGCGCGGTAGGCGGGGTGGAACCCCAGTCGGAAACGGTGTGGCACCAGGCCGACCGCTACCGCGTGCCCAAGATCGCCTTTATAAATAAAATGGACCGCATCGGCGCCGACTTCAAAGCGGTGCTGGAGCAGATGAAGGAGCGCCTGGGGGCAACCCCCTTGCCCATCACCATACCCTGGGGTGCTGAAGACAATTTCCGGGGAGTCATCGATCTGCTTTCCATGGAGGCCTTGGTCTGGGAGGACGAGGAACTGGGCGCCAGCTATCAGCGTCAGCCCATCCCCGAAGAAATGACCGAGGAGGCGGCCCAGGCCCGCGAGGCCCTTTTGGAGGCCGTGGCCGAGACCGACGACGCCATCATGGAGCTATACCTAGGCGAGGAACAAGTCCCGCTCAAGGACCTTAAAGCCGCCATCCGCAAGGCCTGCTGCGGCCTGAAGCTGGTGCCGGTGTTCGCGGGAAGCGCCCTGCGTAATAAGGGCGTGCAGCCGGTGTTGGACGCGGTGGTGGATTTCCTGCCATCTCCCCTGGACGTGCCGCCCATAGAGGGCACCGATCCACTCACCGGCGAGACCGAACGCCGCCAAGCCGATGCCGGCGCGCCGCTGTCCGCCCTGGCCTTCAAGGTCCAGATGGACCAGGGCCGTAAGCTGGTCTACGTGCGGGTCTACTCGGGCACCCTCAAGGCGGGGGCCGAGGTCTACAACGTGGCCAAGGACTTAAACGAAAAGGTGGCGCGCATCCTGCGCATGCACGCCAACAAGCGCGAGCGCCTGGACGCGGCCAAGGCCGGGGAGATCGTGGGAGTGATGGGGCTTAAGAACTCCAGCACCGGCGACACCCTGGCCACTCGCGACCGGCCCATCATGCTGGAGCCCATCGACACCTACGAGCCGGTGATAAGCGTGGCCGTGGAGCCCAAGACCGTGGGCGACCAGGACAAGGTGGCCCTGAGCCTGGACAAGCTGGCCGACGAGGACCCCACCTTCCGGGTACGCATCGACGAAGACACCGGCCAGACCATCATCAGCGGTATGGGCGAGTTGCACCTGGAAGTCCTGGTGCACCGCATGAAGCGCGAGTTTAACCTGGACGTGAACGTGGGCCGTCCCCAAGTGGTCTACCGCGAGACGGTTACCACCCCCTCGGAAGCCACTGTCACCTTTGACCGAGAGCTGGGCGGCGACCGCCAGGTGGGCGAGGTAACTCTGGAGCTGAGGCCCAACCCCAGGGGCGGCGGCAACACCTTCAGAGTGGAGGCCGATCCCGAGCAAGTTCCGGCCAACTACCACCCGGTTCTGGCTAAGGCGGTGGAGGAAGGCCTAACTTCCGGGGTGGTCATGGGCTACCCGGTGGTGGACACCGCGGTTACGGTTACCGGAGGCAAATTCATCCCCGGCCTGTCCACCGAGTTGGGCTTCCGCC